>JABGPV010000022.1 GCA_018644785.1 Deltaproteobacteria bacterium
TTCATCCCCTGTGCCCCCTAAGGTCAGCCTGTCCCCGTAATGCAGCCGTAGACGCTCGTTTCGCCTTTCAGACCGGGGTGAATAGAACAGCGTCGAGGCGTATACACGGTCCGGACCTTCCAGGAAACAGTCATTTTTGCCGAGCCATACGGTTTGCCCATTGCTTCGATAATGGGCTGAGAGCTTCATCAGGGCCAGGTTCGGCAGACGCCCGTCCACATCGATCAGGAGGATCGTGTCCCGCGGTAGGCGGACAGGCCGGGATTTAGTCTGTGGTATTCCATTATATGGAATGGGGAGACGCTGTTGCCGGAAGGTGGGGGGGAAACGTTCCATGGCGCCGGCGCCGGCCGACAGGATAAACTGCAACCGGGGAAACAGCTTGTCGAGCAACGTCAGGTAGTCCTTGAAACGCTCAGAAGGGCAGAAGGTTTCCGGCTGATCCATGAGCACAACCCCGGGCATCTCCAGGGGGGTGGCGGATCTGGGAAAGGCATCCATCATTTGACGGGCCATGTCCAGTATGGGAAGCACCGCGCGCTGCTGCCAGGGCGGAAGCGTATTCCAGGCATCAACCATATCCGCATCCACGTCCGGCCATGAATCCGTAGGGATGTCAAGTTGCTTTGACAGCTGCGCGCACAGGGCACGGAGCACATTTCTGGAAGGTATGCGTCCCCATCTGATCCCCTTGTAGCGGAGCCGGTTGATAAAATCAACGGGGTGGGTCAGTGGTGCATCCTGCGTCAGGAGAGAATGAAAACGGGTGCGGCGGAAGAGCGGATCCGTAAATTCAAAATCCTCTCCCCGCGGGCCGGATCGGTATCCGCCGCCATAAGCCAGGAGCAGGTAAGCGGACGACTTTTTGCCGATATTGAGTTTCCTTGCGGGGATGTGCGATGGGACCAACACAGAAAGGTCTTTGGCCCGCAGGGAAACCACATGGCCAGCGGCATCCACATCAACACCGCTTCCCAGCATTGTCCCGCCACTCTGGGCGATATCCAGCGGATGATGACGGGCCAGCACATGGACCACCCTGAGGGGTCGATCCGGGTTTACCGCAACCGACTTCGAAAGAGGGAGTGCATTGAGGTATTTTTCGCCTCCCAGCCCGATGGCGATTAATGCCAGAAGCTCCCTGCCCGCCGGGTCGTTTCGAAAGGACGTCCATTTGGCAATGGTCCGGCTGTTTCGCTTTTTTTGAAAACGAAAGTTGCCATGGCCGTTATGCGCACCGTTTTCAAAATATAGTTCCAGGAGGTAAATTTTTAAACCCCGGATTAACAGACGTCGGTTCGGTTAAAAGGATCACCCATCAATCACATTCCAGATGGTTTCTGATTTTTTCGCGATTCTGAATGAGATCGGAATGAAAAGTCAACCGGAAAATGACACTTTGGGAGATCATCCAGGGATTGGCACTTGAAGATCTTTTCCATTTCCTGGTACCATGATGGAAAAATCGCAAATCAAAATCCGGTTTGACCGGGATCAGGAGGAAATGAAATGTTAGTCAAGGATTGGATGAGCAAAACAGTCATCAGCACCGACATGAATGACAGCATGCAGGAAGCCATGAACCGGCTGAAGGAAAACAATATTTCCATGTTACCGGTAATGAAAAGGGACAAAATAGTTGGGATCGTTACGGATCGTGATCTCAAGCGGGCCTCTGCGTCCGATGCCAACACGTTGGAAGTGCATGAACTGCTTTTTCTGATCACAAAGATCAAGGTCAAGGAAATCATGACGGAAAACCCCGTGGTCCTCCCCTTTGATTTTACGGTGGAGGAAGCCGCCGAGGTGCTTCTGGAGCAGAAAATCTCCGGTGCGCCCGTGGTGGATGGGGAAGGAAAAATGATCGGCGTTATCACCAAAAACGACCTGTTCCGAGTATTGATTGCCCTGACGGGAGTAGGCAGGCGGGGCATACAGTTCGCTTTTGTGGTGGAGGACCGTCCCGGCTCAATCCGCGAGCTGGCCGATGTGATACGCCATTACGGGGGCCGCATGGTCAGCATTCTGAGTACTTACGAAGGGGTTGAAAAAGGATATCGAAAAGTATTTATCCGCATGTACGGGGTTGCACGGAATCAGCTTCCCCAGCTTGAAAAAGAGCTGGGAGAAAAAGCCAGATACCTCTACCTTGTCGACCATCGGGAAAACCGCCGGGAGATTTTCTAACCGATTCGCTCACCCCCCCACCCTCTGGTTCCCACGCTCCCGCGTGGGAACCCCAAATGGATGGTTTTGATAAGCATCCAGACTGCCCATGCGCCGGAAAGCCCTTTATTTTTCATTGAGGTAAAGAAGTTTTCAGCACATCCCATGCGGTGGTGAAGCCTTCAGCCGCAGTGAGTATGTTTCAGCAAACTTTTCCTGTTGCAGTGTTATGTCGGTTATGACATATTACCGAAAATTGTAAATTGAAGCCGCCTGCAACAAGGCTTATCAGGATTTCACACAAAGAGCGAACATTGATGGAAGCGTTTTTCAAACTCAAGACCCCCGATGAAGTTTTTAACACCATCAACGGTTTTTCCCCTGTGGGCGAAGAGGCCGTTTCCCTGGAAGATGCTTTTGGCCGTGTGCTGAATGTGAATCTGACCTCTCCCGAGGATCTGCCTGACTTTTTCAAGTCCACCATGGACGGCTATGCGGTTCAGGCCAGGAACACCTTCGGCGCCACGGAAAGCCTGCCCGCCCTGCTGGAAATAACCGGTGAAGTCTCCATGGGCGAAGCGGATAACATTGCCGTCGAAAGTGGACAGGCGGTAAAGATTCCCACCGGCGGGATGCTGCCGGCGGACGCCGACGGGGTGGTGATGATTGAATACTGCTCCCTTCTGGATGAAAAGACCCTTGAAATCAGCCGCGCCATATCCCCCCTGGAGAACACCATTCAACCCGGGGACGATTTCAAAAAGGGCTCGGTGATTCTTCCCGCGGGAAAGCACCTCAGGCCCCAGGACCTGGGGGTCCTGGCGGGTCTCGGGTTTTTGGAAGTCCCGGTTTTTCGAAAGCCCAAAGTGGCGATCCTGTCCACGGGCGATGAGATGGTGCCGGTTTCCCAAACCCCCGGCCCCGGGGAGGTTCGAGACATCAACCGGTACACCCTGGGCGCCCTGTGCCGAAATATGGGTGCGGTTCCGATCTATATGGGCATCTGTTCAGACTATTTCGAACCTCTCAGGGAAATGGTGGAAAAAGCCCTTATGGCAGCAGATACCGTGTGGATATCCGGCGGCAGTTCCGTTGGAACCCGGGACTTTACGCTCAAGGTCTTTGAAACCCTTCCCGATTTTGAGCTCCAGGCCCACGGTATATCCATTAGCCCGGGCAAACCGACCATTATCGGACGCGCCGGGGGTAAACCCGTCATCGGCCTGCCCGGGCACCCCGCTTCGGCCTTTGTGGTGGCTGAGGTTTTCATGACAAGGATGTTGAGAACCCTTTCCGGCGCCATGGATGCTGGTCACGATGTTCATACCGTCAAGCGAGCCATTTTAAAACGTAACATCCCTTCATCCGGCGGGCGGGAGGACTATGTTCGCGTCAGACTGGAAAAAGACGACGAAAATTTAACGGCCATCCCCATATTCGGAAAATCCGGGTTGATTTCCACATTGGTGGAAGCGGACGGGCTGGTCAGAATTGACATGAATACGGAAGGCCTTTACGAAAACGACACCGTAGACGTAATGCTTTTTTCGCACGCATAAAAGAGGTCCCCAATGAAAAGACAGGTATACCTTTCCATGAAGTCTCTTGAAGAGGCCAGGAACATCTTCTTTTCCCGGTTCGGTCCTGATAAAAAGACCGGCATCAGCTGTGTCAAAGCTGAGGAGAGTGACGGCCGCATCACGGCGGAACCCGTTTTTGCCAGGCGTTCGGCCCCATCTTACCATTCCTCGGCCATGGACGGCATTGCCGTCAAAGCGGAACAGACCTATGGCGCCACCGAACGCCTTCCCATGACCCTGGCACTGGAAAAAGACGCGGCTTGGGTGAACACCGGACAGCCTCTAAAAAAGCCCTACAACGCCGTGATCATGATCGAAGATGTGCATATGATTGATGAGGGGCATGTTGAGATTCGATCTTCCGCTTATCCGTGGCAGCATGTTCGCAAGGTGGGGGAAGACATTGTGGCCACCCAGTTGCTCTTTCCACAGAACCATTCTATCAGGGCCTACGATATGGGTGCCCTTATCAGCGGCGGGGTCTTTTCCGTCAACGTGCGCAAAAAGCCCCGCGTGGCCATTATTCCCACCGGGTCGGAACTCATCCGCCATGAAGATATTTCAGAAGGCGAAACGCTGGAGGAAGGCCGGATCGTGGAATACAATGCACGGGTTCTTGCGGGGCTGGTCAGGGAATCCGGCGGCATACCGCTGGTTCACGACATTGTTTCGGATTCGGAAAAAGAGATCAAAAAGATATTGCGTAAATACGTTGACTCCGAGGCGGACATGATCATCGTCAATGCGGGATCATCGGCCGGCAGCAAGGATTATACGGTTCACGCCATCGGGGAAATGGGCGAAGTCCTGGTCCACGGTGTTGCTATGATGCCCGGAAAACCAACGATTCTGGGCATTGTGGAGGGAAAGCCGGTGATCGGAAATCCCGGTTATGCGGTTTCCGCGGCGCTCTCCTTTGAACAGTTCGCAAAACCGATGCTTTACGCCCTTCAAGGTGTTTCGCCACCCAAAAAACCCACCATCGAGGTCCAGCCCACAAGGGATATCCCGTCCAAGTTGGGAATTGAAGAATTCCTACGGGTTAATATCGGCATGGTGGGTGAGCGCCATGTGGCAACCCCGCTTGCGCGGGCGGCAGGTTCCATCACTACGCTTACCCGGGCGGAAGGGATTATCCGCATACCCGCCCTTTCGGAAGGCATCAGCCAGGGCCAAACAACCATTGCGGAGCTACTGGTGGATGAGGAAGATCTCACAAATACGGTGGTGATCATCGGCAGTCACGACATGGCCATTGACATTTTAGGTGACGAAGTGAGACGAAACAGGGGGCATGTTCGCATTTCCTCGGGGAATGTGGGCAGCCTCGGGGGCCTTATTGCCATCCGCAAAGGAACCTGCCACATGGCCGGTTCTCACCTGCTGGATACGGAAACCGGGGAATACAATCTTTCTTATATCAAACGCTACATCCCCAACATGGATGTGACGGTGTTCCATCTGGTGCTGAGAGATCAGGGTCTCATCCTCAGAAAAGGAAATCCAAAGGGTATCAAGGGTGTTCAGGACCTGGCCCGGGATGACGTGGTGTTTGTCAATCGCCAGGCGGGCTCCGGAACCCGGGTCCTTTTTGACTATAAGCTCAACCAGGCCAGCATCCCTTCGGACGCGGTCAAAGGGTATGACCACGAGGAATTCACCCACATGACGGTGGCGGTGGACATCCTGAGCGGGGCCGCCGACTGCGGCATGGGGATCCATGCGGCGGCCAAGGCGCTGGATCTTGATTTCGTACCCATCGAACAGGAACAATATGATCTGATTGTGCCGACCCGGATACTGGATCAGCCGAATATTCAAACGACACTGAACACCATGCGATCCGACAATTTCAGAAAACGCGTTGCGGCCTTGGGCGGGTACGATCCGTCGAGGAGCGGTGAACGTTTCGCGGAGGTGAAAAGTGGATAAGAAGGTATCGCTAAGACTTAGAAGCAGTCATTGGATTGTTGACGACCAGGACCGTATTATCATGGGCGAAGGGCGAAAGGAAATCCTGGAAACCATCGAAAAAACCGGCTCCATCAACAAAACCTCAAAGCTGATGAAAATGAGCTACAAAGGGGTCTGGAGTAAAATCAAGGTCACCGAGCAATACCTGGGTAGAAAGATCATACACGCGGACCGAAGAGACGGCAGCCGGCTGACGTCCGAGGGCAAGGTATTGCTGGAAAAATACCGTATTTTGAAAGCGCGCTGTTTAGAAGAAGACAACCGTTGTTTCAGCGATATTTTCGAAAAATAGTTGTCGGTCATAGAGAGGAGAACCGGATTGAATGAAATGAACCTTACCCCCATTATTTCCATTGTGGGCTACTCGGGGGCGGGAAAAACAACCTTAATGGAAAAACTGATCGGCGAGCTGACCCGCCGCGGTTACCGGGTCGGCAGCATCAAGCATGATGTACACGGGTTTGAAATGGACAAACCGGGGAAGGACAGCTGGCGCCACAAGCAGGCCGGGAGTTGCACAACGCTTATTTCATCTCCTTATCAGATCGGTATGGTGATGGATGTTGACCACGATCACAGTCCCGATGAACTGAGAAAATTTTTTAATAATGTGAATGTCATCCTGACCGAAGGGTACAAGAAACAGAACCGGCCGAAAGTGGAAATTTTCAGGTCCGAAATTCACGATGAACCCCTCTGCCGCAACGATAACAATGTTATTGCCGTTATGAGCGATATCCCGGTTGAATTAGAGGCTCGTCGATTTTCCCTGGATGACGTCGTCGGCCTGATCGATTTTCTAATAGAAAAATTTGGACTGGATCACGGATCTCAAACAAGTGAATCTCCGGCCGAAACCTGGGCCAGCAAAGCTTAAGGCCTCGAAATATTCCGCGATCCGCGATCCGCAATCCGCATTCATAAAGATTCTTCTTGAAACCTTGCCGCAAGCACTATAAAAGTAGATCATGCCCGGCCGTCGCAGCCACTTTGGCGGAGTCGGCTTCAACTCCGGGCCGGCTTTAAGTGCATCGCCCCTAATTATTGAATCATGAGGAAAGCCAATGACGAGTATTCCCATAGCCGGTCTCATCCCCGCAGGCTTCAGTTTTGACAGCGCCTTAAACGGCGATATCGTCCAGATGATTCTGCATGCGGGGGCCATGGTCAAATTTGTTATGTTGATCCTTTTTCTGTTTTCAGTCGGCACATGGGCCATCATTTTTCTGAAATTCAGGTTGCTCCGAAAAGCCAGAGATGAAACCGAAGACTTTCTGGAACTTTTCTATGAGTCGAGGGACATCAAGAAAATTTACCGATCGAGCCAGTCTTTGAAATACAGCCCGGTAGCGCGTCTTTTTCGTGCCGGCTATGCCGAATTCACCCGATTCAGAAAAATACAGGGCAACGATCCCGATTTCGTATCACCAAATGGGACGGCCGGCCAATCGGACTATCCGTTACGAAGCCAGCAGACCCTGATGGACAACCTGGAAAGAGCGCTCCGGAAAGCGGATATTGATCAGAATAAGCGGTTGGAAAAGGCTCTGGGTTTTCTGGCCACCACCGGAAACACAGCGCCCTTCATCGGTCTCTTTGGAACAGTCTGGGGCATCATGGAATCGTTTCACAGCATCGGCCTGAAAGGATCTGCGAATCTGGCCGTGGTGGCCCCCGGCATCTCGGAAGCCCTCATCGCCACCGCCGCGGGCCTTGCGGCAGCCATTCCCGCCGTGGTGGCCTTTAACTATTTCACGCAGCGCATCGGAAGTCTGCGCGCGGAAATGGATATTTTCGCCACCGATTTTTTGAGTATGGTGGTCAGGCAGTTTTTCAAGAAACCATCCCCCAAGAAGGGCGATTTGTAATATGGCATTCAATTCCGGTGGTAATAACAGACAATTGATGTCGGAAATCAATGTGACGCCCTTTGTGGACGTGATGCTGGTCCTGTTGATCATTTTCATGGTCGCGGCCCCCATGATGACACAGGGCGTAGATGTTAATCTTCCGAAAACCGAATCCAAGAACATTAAGACATCTGAGGACCCCCTCATGTTGACAGTTAACAATAAAAAAGAAATTTTCCTGGAAAGCCATCAAATTCCCCTGGAATCCCTGGAAATAAAAATCAAGAAGATTTTTGAGAACAGACGGAATAAGGAGGTGCTGCTGCGTGCGGACAAAGATATTCCCTATGGGTTTGTCATTAATGTCATTGCCAGCGTAAAAAAGGCCGGAATCGAAAAGCTGGGAATGGTTACCGAACCTGTGGACTGATTTTGTATGGAAAGCTTACGGGTGAAAACCATTTCAGACACATCCCCGGAACCCGGGTGGGGGCGGGTCATTTTCTTGTCCCTTCTTCTTCATTTGGTCGTTTTGTCCCTGATCCTTTTCGTTCCCGATTATTCTTCCATTCGAAAGATAAGCGGCCCTCCGGTTTACGAAGTGAATCTGGTTGATTTACCCGCCGCCAAACCGAAAGCGCCGAAAAAAGCCGTTCAGCCTGCAACGGCGGCAAAAAAGGCGGCCGGTTCAAAAAAAGCAGTAGCGGCCAAAAGAATCAGCACGCCGCCCCCAAAAGAAAAACCGGTTGTCATTGGAAAAAGAACGGTTGAAAGAAAAAAAACGGCTCCCAAAAAGAAGCCGAAACCCAAAAAGCCCAAGGTGTCCCCGTCGAAACTCATAGACCAGGCGGTGGCAAAGATCAAAAGAAACGTCAAAACCAAAAAGAAAGATCAACACCTGGACCGGGCCATTTCCGACATCCAGAATCGTGTCCAAAAATCAGAAACAGCCGGGTCGGGAGGCACGCCCGTGGAAGGGATTGCCATCCGTATTTACCAGATGGAAGTGGAAGAGCGAATCAAGAGCAATTGGCAGTATCCGGTTGCCTTGACCAGTCCCTCAAAACGGAAAGACCTTGTGGCCACGGTGGTCGTCAAGGTCAGACAGGACGGGACCATATTGAAATCCTGGTTTATTGACCGTTCAAGAAATGCCATCTTTGACGCATCGGCCATAAAGGCGGTAGAACGATCAAATCCGCTCCCGCCTTTTCCGGAAGGGTATAATAAGCGCCAGGATGAGATGGAAATCAGGTTTAACCTCAGTGAACTGGAAGAAAACTGATGCCGTCGTAAAAAGTCCCATCTACAGCGTTGCAGTGATTTTTCAGACTCTCAACATACTATATTGTATGCCTTCGATCCTGAAAAATCGCTGCGCCTTGTATATGAAACTTTTTACTTAGCCATCTGTAGTTAGTGTCTGAACGAAAACTAGGATTTTTTGTCAAGATCAAGGAAGGTCAAAATTTTAACCACAGGAATACATTTAGATTCTTACACGTTCAATGTGAGAGCTCATCTCTCAGAAGTACTGTAACACCTTTTAGATATGAATATTTCCCGTGAAACTGGAAACTGGAAATTTGAAATTTGAGGATGAAGGGTTTGATGTATCCGATCCAATTTTCAATTGTCAAATTTCAAACATCTTTGGCTAGTATTTCGAGGATTAAAATTTTTTTCTGAATTATCGCCCTTGGAGGTTGTCAAATGAGACGGAGACGGTTCCTTTTTGGCTGGTTGTCTGCCTGCGCCCTGCTCTTCTTTTGTTTTGAAGGCGTCACGTTTGCGCGTATCTATATTGATGTTAATTCCCCTTCCGTACCGAAGTTCAATATCGCCATCCCGGATTTCAAAAACCTAGGCGGAGACAACAAACGCCCGGTTTTGTCCTCCGAGCTTTCCGGTGTTGTGAGCAACGATCTCGATTTGAGTGGTTATTTCAATCCCCTGGACAAGGCGGCGTTTCTGGAGGGACAAGACGGTCCCCTCAAGGGAAAGGATATTAATTTTAAAGACTGGTCCGTCATCGGCGCCGAGCTCCTTTTAAGAGGCGGCTATGTCCGCATCGGCGATCGTCTGGAAGTTGAAATCAGACTTTTCGATGTCTTCCGGGGGCGCCAGATCCTGGGCAAGAGGGCACTGGGAAAACTTGACGAGTACCGCCATCTGATGCATCGGCTCTCAAATGAAATTATCTTACGGTTGACCGGGCATGAAGGTATTTTCCTGACCCGCCTGGCCTTTGTTGGAACCGGTACAGGACAAAGAGAAATCTATGCCTGCGATTACGACGGACACAATGTCAGACCGTTGACCCGGGACAAGAGCATCGCCCTTCTGCCCAGATGGTCCCCCGACGGGAAAAAAATTGTCTATAATTCCTACAAAAACGGGGGACCCATGCTTTACTTGCGGAACCTGGTTACCGGCACTTTCAAACGTCTGTCAGGCCGGTCGGGGTTGAATATCGGCGCGTGCTGGGCACCCGGCGGAGGAGAGCTGGCGTTGACCATGAGCCACAAAGGGAATCCTGACATCTTCACCATCGATCTTGAGGGGAAAATACTCAAACAGCTTGTAAAACACTGGGGAATTGACGTGTCGCCGGCTTTTTCCCCGGACGGCAGCAGGCTCGCCTTCGTTTCCAACCGATCCGGCTCTCCGCAGATATATCTTCTGGAAATTTCCAGCGGAAGGGTGGATCGACTCACTTATGAGGGCAAATACAATACCTCCCCCGCCTGGTCTTCTTTGAACCGGATCGCCTTTGTGGGGAAAACCAACGGAAACTTTGATATTTTTACCATGGAGCCGGACAGCGGCAGGATCAAAAGACTCACTACCGACGCAGGCGATAATGAAGATCCCTGCTGGTCACCGGACGGGCGGTATATCGCGTTCAGCTCCAACAGAACCGGAGAGTACCACATCTACATCATGAACGCCAACGGCCGGACCCAGAGGCGCGTGACCTTTCAAAAAGGGAAACAGACCTCTCCCTCCTGGGGACCCGAGTGATGGTTCCGCCCGAGGACCGATCAAATGCTACGCCTCTCTTCAACATAAATTCACGGCATTCATTATTGACTGTTTAACCTTCACAGCATCTCCCTTCGTCTTCACGGTATATCTTGTGGAATTCTTAATTAAGAATATGCAACCCGATTTGATGCTATGTATTTTGCAGGTTATTTGAATTTCATCTAACATTTTCTTACTTATCTTTCCATACAAAACTGAAACGTTTCCATGCTTGATATTTACAACGACTTCTGCTCCAATAATCCCCCCATATATGTTATTGAGAACATCCATTTTTTATATTCCTCTTGCGTTTGCGATTGCTAATAATGATTATAGTCTCTCGATAACACCTATGAAACAGATAGGGCCGGCAAAATTTCGGTTTGAACGGTCCCGGGGGAGGACTTCGTGCAAAACTTTTTCGTTCAGCACCGCTCGGAACCACGCAATATTACCAGAACAATCGTTGCCATGGGTTGTTCTGGAAGAGATGGTCAATCTGGCTCCAAATCTTCAAACAACTGTTCGGCCACCCTCCGCGCAATGACCGGCGCATTGCCTCCAGCGCGGTTATTGATGAGTATGCTGGTTTCAATGCCATTCGCAGTCGCCTCCCGCATGAAATTGGCAACCTCACTTACCATCTCGGATTGAAGCATCCCTTCCACAAGTTTGTCAAATGGATGGGCCTTAGCATAAGCATCTTTATACCGCATCCCTATGGGCGTCATAAGACGAATGATTCGTTGTCCGCCGGAGTTGAAAACCCTGTTGCCGGCCTTTGTCAGCTGCTTTCTGAGGGACGGAAGCCAAGTCCAGTGGGAAAGTACCTGACCAACTCCGTGTTTTTCCAATACCTTGAAAACCGGAAAACTCAGGTAGGCTTCAGTCCGAAGCTCAATGTGGTAGCGAGTATCTTCCGGAATAGATTTAAAAAACCTGTTAAGGTCCATAGCCATCTCTTTGACGGGAACCCGGTCCTGCTTCCGCTGGTATTCCTGCTCGAATATTATCCCGTTCAGTGTGGCGTCCAGAATTTCAATGGCGGGTTCATAGAATTGCTGGATGAATATCTCTGTGTTGAGGTAGGTCTCGTTTTCAACGTATTTGCCGCCACGATGTATTTTCTGTGCTGAAATCACTCGGGGCACCTTGAGAATCACGCGGTCATTTTGCTTCATGTGCTGTCGATACCGTCTGAGGACATGAAAGGTTCGGGTCGGTTTACCGTCCTCATCCAGCAAGGGCGAATAAAAAGTGTAATCAATTTCAAGAACCGGGAAATGCACGAAATACTCCGCCACACTCTCAACCGGCAGGGTTTTTTCCACAAAGGTTTTCCCGCCGACAGTTTTTGTCCTGCGGCTGATTCCCCCTTCATACCTCTCCTTTGTGTAGATTTGCCCAATCCACCCGGCGTATCGGTCGCTGGCTGTACCCAAAAAAACGTTGGGCGCCAGGTTGCGGAACAGGAATCGATCTATCTTTCGCGATTTTTCAATTACGTTGTTGATCGCCTCGTTCATTGTATTGGTAACATTCTCCGGGTTTTCCACCTTGATTCTTCTAAGTTTTCACTCATAACAGCCGGGATTTAATGGATTGTCAACGAATGATTCATTTCTCAATCAACATGCCTATAAACATTCAGGTAGTCAACAGGAATCAACTCTCCGTACCCTTGGAGATCCGGTGTTTCTTGAAAATGAAAAATATGGCTGTTGCATTTGCAATCCGATGCTCCAAACCCGGCATAACTGGTTCAACGTGATTGAAGCCATCTTGAAAGGCGGCCATGCTGACTTTTTTGATGGGCCTGGTCAATAATTGGAAGATTAAAGTGGGCCAGGCATTTGAAGTTAAGAAGGTAGCTTCAGGCCTCCAGCTTAAGAACGTTGAAAAAGAAGGATAGGACCAAGACTGTACCTATTTCTGACGGATGTTGGGGATTTTGACGCTATACCGAGAGATGACGTTCTCTCTGAAATCTGAGTAACTAACTGTAATCACGGCTGTTAAAAAATAATTGGTTGAATAAAATAGATTCTGCACATTTCTTGCAAGAAACATTATTAAAAGGAGGACGTCCAATGACAACAATCGACATATCTCAAACGGGAATAGAGTCCAATCTGATTAACCAGAAGATGACTAAGGGCCCCTTTCAAACCCAACCTGAACCGGACAAGGAAAAAAACGATCCGGTTGTAAGAACGGACACTGTCAAAATAACAGCCAACATTTCAGGAAAGCCCGCAATAGAATTTGAATCCATTGATGAAGAACAGGCAAATATTCTTGCACAATTGGTAGCGAAAGATTTGAGTAAACAATCTTTTGGAATGTCAAGCCAGGCCGGAATAGATATTCTGAGGTCTCTTGTATAGAATGATTTTTTGAAACATAATTTTGTCTTTCTTAAGTGCCAGGAATCAACTTTAACACTGACAAATAAACCACGTGCGGGATAAAACCCTACAAAGGTTAAATTTAAAAAAGAAAGTTGTAATGGCACTTAATACAACGGCTTCTCGGGTGTGCGTGCATCTTTTCTTTGCGACCTTGAAGGATAAAATGATAGGTTGCAATAAGACTTATTAACGGCGCTTCTGGAAGCTATCTAATGATTGCCTTGTTGGATTGTTAACGTTCGGACAAACCTCGTTTCATTTTTCATCCTCCTTGGAAAAGGCAGGGTCTCTTTTTGGGATTCTGCCTTTTTCTTTTTTGATAGTGTTGGCTGTTTTGTTCAAATGTAGTAAGGAGAGGATTGGCGAGATACTGGGACAAATTGTTGGGCCAGGCGCAAAGCAGGCAGAATTATGGCTTCAGTTTGTCCCAGTTGTGTTAGCCGGGCTAGCCGTACCGCTCTACGCCAGCATCAAGGGGTTAGGATGGACAGCGCCGCAGTTCATCATCGCGACACTGTTAACGACGGATAATGATTCCCTCTATTTGGGCTATTTCTCACCACACGGGGGCTTTGTGCTGTCCACGTGCTTGGAGGTGGAAGACTGTTTTTTATGAACTTGTTTCAAAATACCCTATGAAGCGGATAGCCCTTTCTCTTCCAGGCATCAACACCGCCTTTAAGGGCCTTGGTATTGTGATATCCCATGCCGAAGTATTTCTCCGCCAAACTGGCAGAGGTAGCCTCTTGGGTTCAATTACAGTAAAAGATGATCTCCTGATCCTTGGGGAAAGATGATACTTTGCTTTCAAAGGTACTGCGCAACATTGCTCCCTCTAAGAGGATGTCTTTACATTTTCCATCATCATAGGAACAGACGAGCAGCGCTTTGCCGGCCTGCACTTTCGCCCGGACTTTTTCCGCGTCGATTCGCTGGATCGCCGTCCCATCTTTCGTTGCGCCAGCGCAACCCGCAAAAATAATAGCGACCAACGCAATACACAAAATAAAATTGAATACGGGTTTCTGAATCAATCTCATCTTTCTTCTCCATTCTCGGGTGTTATGGGGCGTGAGATATGTTATTTTGACCACAAGTATCTCAAATGCACCGTGCGAATCTTTACCACTGGATGAAAAACAACAAAATGAAGGTTTGAGATATAAACTACTATTCGGGCTGAATCCATCCATATTCTATGTCGCCATCGCAAACATAAGGCTCTCTATCTGACATATGCCAAGAGCCAGCAGAGTATTTTTCATATATATGAATTGTTTTAAACTTAGTTTCTTCTCCGCTTATAATCATATCTGCTTTTTCAGGCAATGAGAGTTTTTCTCTATTTCTTAAATAGTAATGTGCATCATCTTCAAATAACCGTAATAAATGCAAATATTCAAATTGTGGATATTTGGATGTTGCCTTTTGTACTTCAATAGTTAATTGGTTTAAACCATCTTCAACGGCAGCAACCTTTAGTTCAAAAATAGTTCTGACTATTGTTCCCCCTTCATCTCCTTGAGCATCAGTGGTCAGCATATAAGCAGATATATGTGGTCTTGTATATTTATTTATTTGACAAACAATATCTCTGTGATATCTATGGTTAGCAGATTTGTGATTATGTATTTGTAGGCGCAGTTTTGACTTAAGAGTTGGCGATATCGCTTTTTTTAGTAATTTATACATAATATTGTGTTCCCAGTGGCTTTTTCAAGTAAGAAACAAAATCGTAAGCTCATTAAGTTATTGATTACATCGTATATTTGGATGCAAAACATATTTATTTCCCAAGTATCTTTTGATGTGGTTTTATCATTTCGCCTTTAAGTCTTTTGATAAATTCTTTTTTGAACGCTGGTATTTTTGTTAAAAGCATCATTGTTGAGTTTTTAATTCTTACTCCAAAATCCTTCTGCGGAAAATCATACATTCCATGTTCTTTGTAGAATCTATAGTCAGCCTGAAAAACAAACCGAAGTCTTCCCCATATATCATCTCTGAAAATTTTCCTTCCTCCAATAACAAGAAAATTAGATGGTCTCACATAATTCTTATCTGCAAGCCGAATAAGACGTTTAGCAAAGTTTTGTAGTAAAGCATCTATTTGAGTTGAGTCTTCATATTCATCAGTTATGAAATCAACAAGATTAGCTTGCTGTAAACCAATATGACTTTCTAGGATTTGTCTGAGGTTAGGTATTTGACTTAACGGACCTGACAGGATAAACCCCATCTGCTTTCCAATCAGTGTTGGGGAATGACCATTAAAAAAACTCCTGTCAAAGAATAGTTTCCACCTTGAAGATAGATAACGATCTTGGATATTTCCAGCGAAAATAAGTATGTCAGGGGTCTTTACCTTTGAGTTATAAAACTCTATATATTCATCCTGATCTTGGTAGGTACAAATATTGTCAAGACCGCAGTGGCAACAACCCAGACATGCTCCTTTAATATCCAAGTTGTATAAATTAATCACTTCAACTTCACTTGAAAAGGATTTCCTAAATCGATCGATCATTTTCCCCAAATTTGTGTGAATATCATCTGAATCCGTTATTACAGTTACTTTTCTATTGCCGATATCAATTTGATCTTTTGCATCACCTGGGATGTACTCAAAGTCTGAATAGCTTAGTGGCTTATAGGTTTTCGTCGTGGCAATCTTATTTTCAATGGCTTCAAAAAAATCCTCAGCAAATAGGAGCAATCTTTGCCTTTCCTTTTCTTTTACTAAATCATACATATCAGCAGAGAACGATCCCACGAATTTCATATTCAAGTCATCACAAATAGCATTCATATAATTGTGGGCTGTATGGTCAAAAAAGTGAATTGATGTTGTTAAAACAGCCGTGTATTTGTTTTCAAAGATGCTTTTCACATCGTTTTTTGAAATCAGTTCGATGAATCTCTTATAATGAGAATGGAGCAGAAAAAAATAGAGAGGAAAAGCCCACAAAACGCCATCTGATTCCTTAATTTCATCAATAATTTCATGAAAAAGTTTCTCATCCTTTTCAATCTTTGGCATTTTCTGGGAAATGTTAATGATTTTAAGCTCGTGCTGGGAAAACTTTTTCTGGATAAAGTGAACATACTGCATTGTCGCACTTATCTTACCTTTAGGGCTTCCGTTTAGAACAATTATATTCATTACAAAAAACCTCCTTCAAGTTGCCGAAGCGGCAGTCATATCCTCGGCCCCTACCTTAATTCTTTCCCCAACTTTATATCCTTTCGGTATCCGGATAGGCATGGAATATTCCTACTGTTCAAAAGAGATAGGTTCCAGATTACATATGCAATCTCTTAAGTTTCGGTGGTCCTCTAAACGCGCACTTACGTTCATTATCTTTGCGACCCACCTGCGCCAGCCAGACGCAACAATACCATATCAATCATTGCTATAGGATGTTCTGGTGGATGATAACGCTTGTGCTGTTTGCAGCGCAAGGAATTTTTGGGGCACCAAGCCGGATTAGCAGAAAAGGTCCGAAAGTCATTAATATTCTCTTAGGACATCCTGAGATCTAGGAGGGCTGATCTCAAAACCGGTTTCCGGAGTATCGGGTGGGCGGTTTTTTTTTGGGGTACAGATCATTATATCTCATTGGTAGCGGAAAATTTCCAATTTACTCGATATGTGTTGGGTATAACGTTGGGCATTAAAAAAGGCTTAGAGAGCCGGTTTCTCTAAGCCTTTGATTTCATTGGCTCCCCGGGACGGACTCGAACCGCCGACAAGGTGGTTAACAGCCACCTGCTCTACCAGCTGAGCTACCGGGGAATAGAATCTGTTCATCAGACGGGTTGGACTGGGGCCGGATCAACAGAAAACGTCTTTTATCAAAAATCCATTTGAGGGTCAACAAATATTTCAAACAATTTTTCGTCCGTTATTCGGCTTGACACCCATGCCCATACCTTTTATTTTTACGGGTACGATGTTTATCAGTGAGCCCGTTTAGTGCCCACCCGTTTTCATCGAGCATCTGCAGCTGCCCAGGGGGACTGAGGCGGTTGGCGTCTGCGGATTTTTTCACCAACATCTCTTCAGTAGATTTAAGGATCATTTCATGAAACAGATTATTCTCGGCACAGCCGGCCATATTGACCACGGAAAGACATCACTGATCAGAGCCCTTACCGGCATTGATACGGATCGTTTGAAAGAAGAAAAGGAACGGGGTATCACCATTGAGTTAGGGTTTGCCCATCTGGCGCTGCCCGATGGAAGACTGCTGGGGATTGTCGACGTACCGGGTCATGAGAAATTCGTCAAAAACATGGTGGCCGGGGCAACGGGAATCGACTTGGTGGCGCTCGTCATTGCGGCGGATGAGGGCGTCATGCCGCAAACCCGGGAGCATCTGGAGATTTGTTCGCTTCTGAAGATTAAACACGGGCTTGTGGTCCTCACCAAAGTGGATATGGTGGATGCCGACTGGCTGGAACTGGTTCGGGAGGATGTTTCCGAATATCTGTCGGAAACCTTTCTGGCCGATGCACCGATGGCGGAAGTTTCCTCTGTTACGGGGGATGGCATTCAAGAACTCGTTGAACTGATCAGCCGGATGACCCAAGAGATTCCCGAGCGCGATATGGGGCATCTTTTCCGTCTCCCCATTGATCGTGTGTTCACCATGAAGGGTTTTGGCACCGTCATTACGGGGACAAGCGCATCAGGAAAGATCCGGACAGGAGATGAGGTGACCGTTTACCCCCAAGGAATTTCTACAAAAATCAGGGGAATTCATGTTCACAATAAGACCGTGGAAGAGGTTCAGGCCGGCCTTCGAACCGCCATCAATCTGCAGGGCATCGAAAAAATGATGCTGCAGCGGGGGAATGTGGTGGCTACAAAAGACGCGCTTCGGTCAACGTACATGCTGGATGTGGTCCTGGACCTTCTGTCCAGCGCACCGCGTAAGCTCAAAAACAGGGCCAAAGTGCGGTTTCATGCGGGTACGGCCGAGATTATTTCGACCCTGGTTCTACTGGACCGGGATGAATTGAAACCCGGTGAAACCTGTTTGGCCCAGATCAGGCTGGATGCCCCCACGACCGTTCTGAAAGGGGACCGTTATGTCTTAAGGAGTTACTCGCCTGTCCGCACCATCGGCGGCGGCCAGATCCTGAACCCCCTGCCCGGAAAGAAAAAGCGGTTTCAAGAAAGGGTGCTCCGTGAGCTGAACCTGCTTGATAGAGGAGAAGAGAGGGAAACCATTGAACTGTTTGTGTCCCTGGGGCGCTTTCAAGGCGTCGGGGAGGAAGAACTTTCCTTCCTGGTGAACAAGAGTCGAAAAAAGCTGACCGAACAACTGAACGCCCTCAAAGCGAAAAGGAGAATTATTCGGTTTGATAAGGAACGGGGGACCATGATCCATGCGGATTTCATGGAAAAAGCCAGGACCGCGCTTTTGGAAACCCTTTCGGCATATCATAAAGCCTTTCCCCTGAAGCAGGGCCTGGTCAAGGAGGAGCTTCGTTCCAGGATGGTCGGCGCTAAAGATCCAAAGCTTTTCAACCACCTCATTCATCAACTGGCGAAAGAAGAAGCGCTGGTTCAGGAAAAAGAAGTGGTTCGGCTGAAAGACCACCAGGTCACCCTGGCCCAGGACCAGAAAAAGGCGCGACAGGAACTGGAAGACATATATGTCAAAGGCCGGCTCCAACCCCCCTATTTCAAAGATATCAAATCAAAATTTCAAGGCAATACGGCATCGGAAGTACTGGGGGTTATGGTGAAGGACGGCGTTTTGCTGAAGGTCAAGGAAGACCTCTATTTTCACAGGAGCGCTGTGGAAACTCTGGAAAAAGAGCTGGTGGATTTTTTGAAATCCCATGGGGAAATCACCACACCACAGTTCAAAGAGATGACCGGCGCTTCCAGAAAATACACCATCCCGCTGATCGAATATTTTGACAAAACCCAGGTGACGGTTCGGGTGGGAGACAGCAGGGTTTTGAGAAAAAAATGACCGGAGTATTTTGACTTGGAAAAATCTCACCAGGGTTTAATCACCGCTCTGGACCTCAGCCCGCAAGAGCATGTGGCCGTTGTGGGCGGCGGCGGCAAGTCGACCCTTTGTTTCGCACTGGCAGAAGCGTTGAGGCTTAAGGGAGCAAGGGTGATTTCCACCACCACCACAAAAGTTCGGCACGAGGAAGCCAAAACATATCCTCGCCTGGTACTTTACCCTCCCGGTGAATCAGACTTGGAAGCCGTAAAAAAAGGGCTTCATGAGGCCGGCAATGTTTTTGTGGGGCAGGAATTTCTGAAAAATGGAAAGGTTGAAGGTATCTCTTCGACCGCGGCGGATGATCTTTTCAGGATGCCGGGTGTAGACTACGTGATCATCGAGGCAGACGGCGCGGCAGGCCGCCCCTTGAAGGCGCCGGCAGATCATGAGCCGGTGATTCCCAGATCCGTAACATGTGTGATTGCCGTGATGGGCTTGGAGGCTCTCGGTAAACCCTTGGGGCCGGACATGGTTTTCAGACCGGCGTTGTTCAAAGCGCTGACCGGGCTTAAAGAAGGGGATATCCTTAATCCTGAGGGGTTGGTCTGGGCATTTGATGGAAAAGCGGGGCTGTTTAAAAATACACCGGCTTCAGCCCGGCGAATGGTATTTTTGAACCAGTTGGATATTATTCCCGATGATCGAGCGCCACAAGACATGGCCCGGCGCCTGATTGAAACACACCGCTTCATTGAGCGGGTCGTTTTAGGGTCTTTTCGGAAAAATGAGTTCATAACGATTCGATGAGAGAGGGTCTGAGGCCCTAAATCTCACAAAGAGATGTCCATGGAGAACAGCTACCAGTTGTGGCTCTGGGAAAAGCTGGGCGAAAAATGTGTTAAAAACCTGAAAAAGCATGGTTTCGACGCCCATTTCGCCGCCACGAAGGAGGATGCGAAAAAACTGATTCTGGATATGGTTTCAGGCTTTGATACCTTTGGTTTCGGGGGCTCCGACACGACCCGGGCACTGGGGCTCACCGAGGTGCTTAAGGCGCAGGGAAAAACGCTTTATGACCACTGGAAAACCGGTCTTTCCAGGGAAGAGAACCTGGAGATTCGGCTTCTGCAGGGACGTTGCGACTGCTTTTTCTGCAGCGCCAATGCCATCTCCGCAACCGGTGAGATCGTCAACGTGGACGGCGTGGGGAACCGAACCAATGCCATGAGCTTCGGAACACGGAAAGTGGTGGTGGTGGCGGGCATGAACAAGGTCACCCATGACCTTGAATCGGCCCTTGATCGGATCAGGGAGGTGGCCGCTCCCATGCGAGCCAAAAGCCTCAATTTCGATACACCCTGCGCAGAGACCGGCGTCTGCAACGACTGCAACGCCCCTCAGCGAATCTGCAGGATTACCGCCATCTTTCACCGTAAACCCATGATGACCGATATATCGGTCGTTCTGGTAAACCAAGCTATGGGGTTTTGATTTGAATGGAAAAACATACACATAAGTTTGTAGAAGAATACGATGGCCTTGTGGGTTTCGGTCTCGACAGGGAAGGGGATGGACACACCATCACCTATTATCTTCAGAAATTTGCTGACGATACGCACATGGCCCTCATGCGGGAGCGCATGAGCGAGGAAGACATGACCCGTCTCTTTGACCTGTTGACCTATCTATTGAAACAATACCTGAGCGAAGAGGAATACCACAGCCACTTCCTGAAAGATGATCATCATCATGGATAGGGGGATAGGGTCATGGTCCCCAAAAGGCTGCTTTAACCGTCAAAAGGGCATATAGAAAAAACACCAGCACAATCAGCCAGTGCAGGTATCTGGAGATAATTCTCATCCCGCTTTTTTCAGCCCCGGATTTTCCCCCTGCCTTTTCAAGGCTTGGCAGAATCAATACGCACCCCAGAAAAAGGGCCGGTAGTACAACGCCCGCCAGGGTCGCCGGAAGGGTTTTCAGAAGGGTCTGAATTCCCAGAAAAAACCAGGGGCCTTTTACGGATGCCGCGAAAGCATCGGGTGGCATATCCACAAACGGTTTGACAAATAACGCATAGAGACACAGCCCCGCCGCACCGGTATAAAGGATACCGTGTTTCGGGAACCATTTTCGAATGTGGGTTCTGATGAGGTACAGGATGAGGATGGGCAGAAAAAAACAGTGGTACAGATAGGGCAGAAAAAAAAGGTCTTTTCCGGGCAGAATGAACAACCTGGAAATCGTTTCTCCCACTAAGGGGATGTTACCTGTAATGTTCATGAAAATCCGCGCCGCAAAGAGGCCTTCTTTGTCTCCTTTCAGGACAAACCCCGTAAAAAGGGTGTAAAAACAAAGGCACAGGGAAAAGACGAGGCGTTGCCACTGGCCCTCGGGGTAAAGGCGATACCGTTTCTGATGGAAATGGTCCACGGCATGGATGAGCATCAGGATTACAAACAGCTGGCCTGACGCGAAATGAAGCTGTCTGAAAAACCAGCCATAGGGGACAAGGGTTGTAATTTCTTCTACGTTTTGAAAGACGTTGCCCATGGGGCGATAGTAAAATGTCAGCACAATGCCTGATAGGAGGCATAAAAAAAGGGCTGAAAGTCCCAGGCGGGGAAGATATGAGGAAATTCCTGCAGAAATTCTGTTGCCGGGCTTGTTCGTGAATAACAAATCCCATTCCTCGATCAGATTTTTACAACGATTTCAATGTCGCCGTTTGGATTTTTTTTGACCGGAAGTTCTTGAAGATTTCGTTTGGCAGGCCCGGATATCCATTTTCCTGAGGTTTCAAACGTGCTGCCATGGCAGGGACATTTGAATTTTTTTGAAACCGCGTCAAAATTGACGGTGCATCCCAGATGAGGGCATTTGGCGGAGAGGGCGCTGAATCCGTCCTTTGACGACATCAGATAGACGCCTTCTTTATAATTGGCGGTGGCATGTTGGGCATCGGGTGGGAAAGTAATCTTTTTCTCTGAGATTTTCCTGAAGCCAACAAAGGAAAAGACCGGAAAACCGAGGGCCACAGCGCCAATGGCATATCCACCCCATAAAGCACCTTTCTTGATAAACTGCCTTCTTTCAAACATTTTTCGGTCTTTTTCCCAATTTGTTCTACCACTCCTGTGACGTTAGGGAAAAAGATAAAAAAAATCAAGCATTCTCTGTGAATCCCCCTGCCGCCCGCGGTCAGGTTTTTGGGTTCAATCCCAGTTGCTCCATGACAAGATTGTGCAGTTTGGGTCTGAAAGCCCTGATGGCCGTATTTTGTCTCGATGGATGGATTCGGTTGGTTAAAAAGACCACCGTCACATCATTTTGAAGATCCATCCACAGGGAAGTCCCCGTAAACCCCAGATGTCCAACGGAAATTGGCGAAATATAACTTCCGGCACTCGAACCGACGGGGGAAGGTGTGTCCCACCCCAAGGCCCAGGTGCTCCCGGGGACGAGGTGTTGTTTTTCAAAAAAAGTCCTGACAGTTTCCGGTTGAAGGTAATCATCACGCAATCCGCGAAAATGTTCCTTCAGGAGGTTGGCCAGGCGATAAACCCCATCCGCTGTGCCAAAGATACCCGCATGCCCTGAATATCCACCCAGAGCGCAGGCGTTTTCATCATGGACCTCTCCCTGGAGGATCCTTTTGCGCCAGGGGCAGTCTTCCGTTGCGGCGAATTGGATTTTGTTTTGCAGGGGGTCTGTTGTGCCAAAAAAAAGTGCTTTCTCCAATGAAAGGGGTTCAAAAAAGTGTTCATTAAGGAACCGGGGCAGGGAAACCCCCGCATTTTCCTCAATGACCCACTCAAGGATCATGAACCCCAGATCGCTGTATACCGTCCGTCTCCCGGGTGAATATTTAAGCGGTATTTCCAAAAGTCTCTCCCTTAAAAGGGACTTCCTCTCTTGCGGCTTTTCACTTGAAAGCTCAAGATAAAAAGGCGCCCAGCCTGGAAAACCGGCACAATGGGTCAGAAGGCATCGAAGGGTGATGGCGGCCTTATCCGGAGGGACCGGTATCCGCAGCAGGTCGCCAAGGGCTTGATCCGGATGAACGGCTCCCTGGTCAAAGAGCTTCATGATCGACAGGGTGGTGCAAAGCGGTTTGGTCAGGGAGGCCAGGTCAAAGGGCGTGTCCTTTTCCACTGGGAGCGGAATAGGCAGCAGAACACGATTTCCGGTTTGTTCGAAAAAAACGATTTCTTTTTTTTGGGCAGCCAGCAGTACCGCACCGGGATAAACCCCTTCCTCGGCCCCCTTTTTCAAGAGGTTTCCAACGGATACACGGCTTTCTCGTTTAATTCCCATTTCAGTAATCTAGCGTCCCCTTGCCTCCCCGAAACGGCTAACATAAATCTTCATAAGAGTAAACCCATAACTGTAACCCCCAAATGGTTATCCTTTTTGGTTGCGGCCGTGCGGCATAGACGCTATATTGTCTGCCTGAAAATACCTCTTTTCCATTATGTTGCTTCTTTCAGGAGGTTCCATGAAATTCTCTATTTTTTTACCGGCTGTGGTTCTGGGGCTTTTGGGTTTATGTTTGGGGGGCTGCAAAACACTGTCACTGCCAACAGGCAAAGGATATACGGATCTCTGCCAGACCTATGTGGGGCATAACAGCCGAACATTGGTGGATTCCTGGGGGGCTCCCGGAAGGACATTCGACGCGCCGAACGACCAAAAGGTGTTCGTGTATGTGGAAACAGTCGATGAGTATGCCATGAACCCCCTGGCCCATACCGCTTTAATCGAATACCCTCCCAATGTTGACGGACGAAAATCAGGTGCCGGAGAAGTAACATCAGGCGTTGTGGGCCAATCGGTTCCTGCCATGGACTATTGCATCACGTATTTCGAGGTAAGCAAGAAAGACCAGGTGCAGAAAGTTTATTGGAAGGGGACCTGTAAATCATTGGAGAAAACGCAACCCGAATAGGGCGGGGTGTTCAAATGGCTGCAGAGGTTTGGGTAACCGATGCGACAGCGGTAACAGCGCTCGGTCGAAACCTCGAAGAATTGTGGCAGCGGCTTTTATGGGGGCATTCCGCCATCATCCCGATTGAGCGATTTTCGGTGAAAGGTTACAAAAGCCGTTTTGCCGCCTGCATTGAAGATCTCAACTGCCGAGGACCCCTTTCAGCAATTCACGACCTTCTCGGCCGCCTGTATAAGGAAATGGGGCCCATACCGACCGATGCCCGTCTTTACACCGCTACGACCAAATCCGGTATTGATAACCTGGAGCGCCTGCGCCGAGACGAACCTGTTGATACTTCGGATATCCTTGTGGACGCAATTGCAAAACGGGTTAGCCGTCAACTGGGGTTGATCTGCACGGGAACCAACATTTCAGCGGCCTGCGCCTCTTCCACCATTGCCGTGGCCAAAGGGGCCGCCCTGATCGCCGCCGGACGGGCGGAATGCGTCCTGATCTGTTGTATCGACCTGGTCACGGAATTTGTTTTTTCCGGGTTTTCAGCCCTTGGGGCCCTCTCCCCGAAACCGTGTATGCCCTTTGACCGTGAACGAAGCGGCCTGACCCTGGGCGAAGGGGCCGCGTCCGTGTTGCTCATGAAAGCCGACCGCGCAAAAAAAGAAGGGCGGCCCCATCTGGGAACGGTCCTGGGATGGGGGGTGGCCAACGACGCGTTTCATGTGACCGCCCCCGCTTCGGATGGACGTGGGCTGTTGGCGGCGGTGAAACAGGCGCTGAAACGGGCCGGTTTGGAACCGGAGGCCATTTCAGCCGTCTGCGCACATGGCACGGGAACGGTTTACAACGACCACATGGAATTGACGGCTTTTGACCAGCTTTTTGGAGACCGAAGGCTGCCGGTTTATGCCATCAAAGGCGCCATCGGGCATACCCTGGGGGCGGCCGGCGGCATCGAGGTGGCGTTGGGCCTGAAAAGCCTCTCAAAAGGGCTTGCGCCTCCCACGGTAGGTTTTTCAAAAGGGGAGGGCAATACGGTGGAGAGGGTGTCTTCCCAACCTGCCGTCATACCCGGGAATCATCTGTTGTCCACCAACTCCGGTTTCGGGGGAATCAATGCCGCCCTGATTCTGGCAAAAGGTCGGGGGGCATAGATGCCGTTTCTTACAGGGGTGGGTTGGGTTTCAGCGCAAAGCATGGGACAGGGTCGAAAAAATGCCCGTTTTCAAATGGTTTCAGGTCATCTGTCGTCCATTTCCCGCAAAGCTGTTTTTGAAACACCCTACCCCCGTTTCAGCCGAATGGATGAATTTTCCAGGCTGGGCGTTTCCGCCATCGGATTGGCCCTTCAAGATGCAGGGTTGGATGAATGGCGCTCTAAACGGGAAATGGGCATTGTCGTCAACACGGTTTACGGTTGCCTTCATACGGATTTGGATTATTTTCAAACCGTCATGCCGGAAAACGGCGCATTCGCCAGCCCGGCACTCTTTTCATATACCTTGTCCAATTGCTTTTTGGGAGAGGCCGCCTCCCGCTTCGGGCTTACGGGATCCGGTTATGTAGTTACTGAACAGGACTACTCCGGCCTTTCAAGTATCCGGGCTGTTTTGGAAGACATGGATGGTGAAGATTTCGAAAGCGCTCTGGCCGGAATCTGCGATCTGGGATGCCCGCCGGATTTTCCTATTGATGCGAATATCATTCCGGGCGCCGCTTTCGTGGTAATTGAAAAAAACCCTCATATGGATCTCAGGCCCTATGGATCCCTTCGTCTGAACCGGGCGCAGGAGATTTTTTTTAACAACGAGAAAATACCGGGTTTCAGGGAGTTGATACAGGCCAGTGTAAAGCGGATAAGGGAATAACAGCATGGCCGGCGTTTCAATCAACAATCGAATAAAAGTCATCATCGTAATCCCCGTTTATAACCATGGCGTAACTCTCAGGGGTGTGGTTGAAAAGGTTTGTGGGCTGCATGATGCGGTCATGGTGGTGGATGACGGCAGCACGGACGGTGGATGGGAAACCATTCTCGACCTTGATGTTCACAGGGTTCGTCATTCGCACAATTTCGGAAAAGGCACGGCCATTTTGACCGGGGCAAGGGAAGCCGAAAAACTGGGGATGACCCATATGGTGACCCTGGATGCGGACGGGCAGCACGATCCCAATGATCTACACCTTTTCATTTCGGCCATGCACCGATCCCCCCGTGCCATCGTGGTGGGCAAGCGTAATTTTGAAACCGGCTATGTACCGTCCGGATCACGCATCGGCCGCCGTATCTCAAATTTCTGGTTATGGGTTCAAACCGGTCGGTTACTGGGAGATACCCAGAGCGGTTATCGCGGCTATCCCGTCGAGGTGCTCAAAGCCCTGAAACTGCGCGAACGCCGTTACGCCTTCGAAAATGAGGTGCTGGCAAAGGGGGCCTGGGCCGGGATTGAACTTCTGGAGGTGGATATTTCAACCTTTTATCCCGCCGATGAAGAACGGGTTTCCCATTTCCATCTGTTCAATGATAACGTGAGACTCAGCCTTCTGAATGCGCGACTGACGTTCAGGGCCATGATTCCCTGGCCACACCGAAAACTGCCTTGATATGAATACCGCCCCCATAAAAATTTTTCAGCAGATGGTTTATTTCTTTTTCCTGACTTTTTTACTCGGCGTGGGATCACCGTTCTTCCCACTGGCGTTGTTTGATGCCCATGCCGCAGATCCTGAAAGCATGCAACCATTCAACCATGACGTTCATGATACACTGGAACGCATTTCGCCGGTAACGCTGGCTGTTCACCGCCTCAAAGCAGTCCTTACAAACCATGGCAACGAAAGGAGCGTCCCCTTTGTCTTGCCTGCAGTTTCAGATGCCCTTTCAAATCCCCTTTCCCTGCCGGCGCTGGTACGGAGGATGACGGATCAAACGGGCGATTTGACTCCCGGTTCCAAAACAGCGGATGTCACGCCCGAGAGGGCTCTGGGGGAATTTATTTCAGACACAGCAAAGACCTTTTCCCTGAGACTTGACGAAAAACCCCTGATGGCATCACCGCCGGTTGAAATCGAAGATCCCTTTTCCATTGGCTCCCTCATGGATCGAATGGCGACGCAAATGGCTTCGGCCAATCTTAGGGTGAAAAAAGCATTTTCAGACATCTCACCTGAAGAAAAGAACCGTTTATTGAAATTGTTTCCCCGGGCAATGGATAATTTTTTAAACAATGGCAACCTCTCAGACAGGGATATGTCCCTCATCATGGCTTCGGCAGAAAAGGTCCGCATGGCACAACTGTTGCGGGGGTTTTTAGTGCTTTCAACCCTTTTTGCCAATGATTTTCTAACCATGACCCGCCGGGTGGGATCGGACGCGCCGGCTATACCCTTGGATCACAAAAAATATCCGGGATTGAAGGGACGGTTTCTGGCAATCCGTGAAACACCGGCAGGCCTGATGTTGATCGGTGATAAAGGACCCAATGTTTATGGTATGGATGCTTCCCTGATTATCGATCTGGGGGGAGATGATTTATACATCAACAACGCCGGCGCACCCGTTTATGAAATCCATAAAAGAGCGGTTTCGGGGATTCGCTTCCCCACCGCGGTGGTGATTGATTTTGCGGGGGATGATCGCTATATAAGCTCCGGATTTGCTGCCGTGGCTTCAGGATTTTTTGGCCTGGGGATAATCCTGGATATGGCGGGCAATGATTTTTATGCCGGCGGCCGGCTTTCATTGGGCGCTTCTTTTTTCGGTATGGGTTGTTTGATGGATATGGCGGGGAATGATACATACGTGTGCTCGGAGGGTGGGCAGGGTTGTGCGTTTTTCGGCGCGGCGCATCTGTTTGATGGTAAAGGAGACGATCTGTATCAAGGCCCTAAATTCGTTCAAGGCTTTGGCGGACCCATGGGTTTAGGGCAGCTTTATGACTTAAGGGGGAAGGACCATTACCGCGCCGGCTGGAAACATGGCTCAAGCTATGGCACAAAAGGCATATATGAGGCCTGTTCACAGGGGGTGGGATGGGGTTTTAGAAAACATGCTGCCGGCGGTATCGGCATTCTCTTTGATTCCGGCGGGGATGATGTCTACGAAGCCGGTAATTTTTCCCAGGGAACCGGTTATTTCCTGGGCCTGGGTGTGCTCAGGGATAATGCCGGACATGATGTCTACAGGGGCAGTCGGTATTGCCAGGGTGCTGCGGCCCATCAGGGGGCAGGCGCGCTGTTGGACTTTAACGGCAACGATGTCTATTCGGGGAAGATCGCAGCGAATCAGGGCGCGGCCTGGGACCTTTCCGTGGCCTGCTTGGTGGATTATGCTGGAAATGATTGCTATAAAGCGGGTGATCTTTCCCTGGGAGCCGGGGCTCAGAACGGTATGGGGTTGTTCTTTGATGGCGAAGGGAACGATCGGTATGAGAGTCCGGCAAGATCACTGGGGTTCAGCGGCGGTCTTTCCTACGGGGGCGGCAGGGATGCCGGCAACATGGGGATATTCCTGGACGTGGGTGACGGCAGGGATTTTTTCGCCGTGAAAGGCAGAAAAAACAATACATTTTGTGTTAAAGGGAATATGGGAATTTTTCTGGATGAATGACCGCATTTATGTCAAGGGTTTTGCGAAAAATGGTGTTTTTCGATTGTTCTGGCCCGTAACCACGCTTTTGTACTGGCTCGGGGCCAGTCTGCTTCATCTTGAAATATCCAAAATCATCGTATCCCCTGTTTCCACACCCCTGGGAGCATTTACCCCTGCGAATTACAGCGGCTCTTTCGCGTGGGTCCTTCTGATTCTGTGCGCTTTTTTTGTACTCCTTATGGCCGTCAGAGGAAAAGCCCGCCTGCGGACCATGGGTTATTGGATCATGTGGGGGGCGGCTCTTTATGGGGCCAACCGTTTGCTGGTTTTTTCGCCCAATGAATATGCGCACTATCCCCAATATGCGCTTCTCGCGGTGTTGCTGGTGATCTGGCGGGATCCCCACCGTGAAAAATGGCCCATTGGGAACCTCATCTTCTGGGGGACGGCGTTGGGGGTCGCGGATGAGTTGATGCAGTACTTTTTTATCTGTCCGTCCTATGGGGACTATCTTGATTTTAACGATTTTTTGTTGAACGAACTGGGTATTGCTGCCGGGCTTCTTCTGGTTTACGGCTTTCGTGAGCAAGGAGCAGCGATCAAACCCCTTTTGCCCATTTACAAAACCAGGGCTTTTAAAACCATCATCATCAGTTTTACAATCGTCTCACTTCTCATTTTAACGGATCGCCTGAAGATAACGCCGCCCGAAAAGATACCGCCCGGGGGGATTTTTGCGGTAAACGGCAGAACGACCCTTTATCTTGAGCGAAAGCCCGGAATCACAGGCGCCTGGAATCACCTTGGGGATGGAAGCGCCTACTATGTGCTCTCACCGGCAGCAGGGCTGATTTTGCTGTTTGCTTTGGGGTTTCTATTTGCTTCTTTTGACCCTCGGGTTCTACGTAAGGGCAGGCACAAGACCTGCCCCTACAGGTGAACGTTACATTTTTTTAACGGTTGCAGGGATTTGATATGCGAATTACATTGGTTCATCCAACGGGGTCCAACTGGGTTCCCGGGAAAAAAGATATCTCGGCCGTTGCCAACCGCATGGCCCCTTTGGGATTGCTTTCCATCGCGGCATATCTGGAACGGGAAGGCCACGAGGTCTTTGTTCTGGATTGTCTGGGACCCGGGGCCGCAAAAAGCAATGCCGCCCATGTTCAAAGCATCCTTCAAAAAGATCCGCATATGGTGGGCTTCTCCGCCACAACTTCCGGGTTTCTGGACGGTTATGATCTGGCGGTTCGGATCAAAGCCCGCCGCCCTCACATCAAAACGGTTTTTGGCGGTGTGCACATATCCGCTTTGGGCTCAACACTTCTGAACGGTTATGAGGCCATTGACTATCTTTGTCTGGGGGAAGGCGAAGCGACCCTGGCTGAGCTGGCCTCCGGAAAAGCACCGGCCCATGTGAACGGACTGGCCTGGAGAGATGGAGACCAGGCGGTGCTCAATCCACCGCGGCCGCAGATTCCAGATCTGGATGATCTTCCCTTCCCGGCCTATGAAAAGCTCCAAGGATTTCCGAAAGGGTACAACCTGCCCCTTTTCAGTTACATCCATACCCCCGGGGCCACCATGGTCACCAGCAGGGGATGCCCCTACCAATGCTCATTCTGCGACCGTTCCGTTTTCAGCCGCGGATACCGCTACAATTCGGCGGCCTACATCTATGCCCACGTGGCCTGGTTAAGAAAACGTTTCGGAGTTCGTCATATCAATATCTACGATGACCTGTTTACGGCTCACCGCAACCGCATCACTGAGTTCTGCAGCCTGCTGGTTTCAAAGCCCCTGCACATGCAGTTTAATTGTGCCGTGCGCGTGGGCCATTGCGATGACGAACTTCTGGAGATGCTGAAAGCGGCCGGCTTCCTGCAGCTTTCCCTTGGGATTGAGACCGGGGATGAACACCAGATGGCCGTGCACAAGCCGGGGGTGCACCTTGAAGCGGTTCGTGATACGGTGCGGCGCATTCAGGCGAAAGGGCTCAGGGCCAAGGGATTGTTCATGATGGGACTTCCCGGCGAAACCCGCGCGTCAATTCTTAAAACCACTGATTTTACCCTCTCCCTGGGGCTTGATGATATGAACATGAGTAAATTTACACCTTTTCATGGTGCGCCCCTGTGGGAGTCCATTCGGGATGAGGGCACTCTCGATGAGGACTGGAGAAAAATGAATTGCTTAAACTTTGTTTTTGTGCCCAGGAGTATTGATTCCGGAGAGGTTCTTGAACAGCTTTATAACCAGCATGTGAAGCGGTTCTATACAGATCCCGCATGGCGAAGGCGGTTTCGGAGCCGTCTGTGGGAACACCGGAGAAGCCTGTTCTACTTTCTGCAGCATTTTCCCAGTTTTCTGAGCGCCAAACGGAATTTTGAACCGGAAAAACCTTAATCCCAATCCCTGGCGGAGCGGCCTATTTTTTTCCTCAGGGTTTTGATTCTTCCCCTTTTGATTTTGCGTTGCAGACGTTTTTCCCTGGCATTTCGGGTGGGGCGGGTGGGTTTGCGTTTCTTGGGTGTGGAGAGTACGCTTTCAATCAGATCCCGAAGTCGGATCAGGGCATCGCCCCTGTTTTTCCCCTGGGTGCGATGTTGCTGCGCCTTGATGACGATGACGCCTTCCCCCGTAATGCGATGATCTCTCAGTGCCAGGAGACGCTCCTTGACGAAATCCGGAAGGGACGAGGCGGTGATGTCAAACCGGAGATGCACAGCGGTGGAAACCTTGTTGACATTCTGCCCCCCCGCGCCCTGGGCTCGAATGGCATGGATTTCGATTTCATTGAGCGGAATGGAAATATGATCTGAGATTTGCAGCATGGTTTATTGCCTCTGATAGAGTTGGAGAGCTTAACACATGGAAATGATACTGTAAATATTTAAGATGTCTCCAATTTCTTGTGGAAAAGATCTTTTTTTGCTGATACCCTTGTCCTGTGAAGGACATTTGACAAAATGGTAGAAATTCAACTTTGGGAGAAGTTTTCATAATTGTCCACATTCGATTTCAAACATAGCATTAAAGATTCCCTCACCAACTTCAGTTTATTGAGTGCTTCAAAAGTTCTGGTTCAGCTGCTTCATCTGGGCATCCTCGCTTTGATAACGAGGCAGCTGGGGACCGAATCCTTCGGCAAGTTGAGTATTTTTTTAATGGTGGCCCAATTCATTTTTCTCATCACGGTGAAATGGACCGCCACGGGGTTTACCCGATTTTCAATAACCCACATGATTGAAAACAAACCCATCAGCCATATTTTCTGGGCACGCAATCTTATTGCCGGCGTTTTACTGATGGTTATCATTTTCGGGGTGGTTTTTCAAAAAGACGCCATCTCAAATTATATCGGTTTGCCCCGGCCCTGCCTGATTCTTCTTTTTTGCTACTTTCTGGGGCTCTTATTGACGGACTACTCACGGCAAATTGCAGAAATCACGACCTCATTTAAAGC
>JABGPV010000220.1 GCA_018644785.1 Deltaproteobacteria bacterium
GTACTGATATTTTGGACAGTTAAACACATATTAATCTCAACTTCAATAATGATCTCTTCATTTTGATTGCAGTTCATTATTTTTCCATGTTTGTGGTCCTTTTTTTAAAAAAACTTCTGGGGTTTTGACCTTATATGACAATTTCATCTGTTACCATGGCCCCAAATTCACAAAAAGGAGGCACGCAACATGGATACCATTGTCGGAAATTATCTGGAACAGATGTGTGGGGGGGGGTCAAGTCTTTGATTGACGTATTGTTGCCATTCCGATAGCGCCAGAATCATTTGGAGGCCGCTCAGAATACAATTTCAAGGGGCAGGATATCACTTCGTAAACAGTGCCGGATGTGGGCAGGATGGCTTTCCCCCCAGGAATGAGAAGGATTAAGAAATGGTCAATCAAAGACTTGATCCCTTATACACGGTATTTGCATCGCTGGACCTGTTGCGCGATGAGGGGGGGAAAGCCGTCTTCAAAACCGAAGCCGATCCACTGGCCGAGGTGCTGGCCAAAATCAAAAACCGTACCGATTACGGGGAGAACGCCAGCGGCAAATATTTAGAGAGCACGTTTTCAAAAGAACCCTTTGGTTGGGATTTTGATGTGGTCCGACTGCTGGCGGTTTGTCTGCTTCGGGCCGGTGCCATTGAAGCCACCAGCAAAGGGCAAATCATTCAATCGGCCCTGAGCGTGGATGCGAAAAACACCTTCACCAACAACAACCTGTTTCGCCAGACATCCTTCCGTCCCAAGGAGGTCTTTGATTTTACGGAACTCATCAAAGCCAACGAAAATGTAAAAGATGTGTTTGGTGGTGACATCTCCGATCTCACCCCAACAGTTGCTGCGGAAACCATCCGTGAAAAGGCGGGGAAGCGTGAAAAAGAGGTGCAGGACATGCATACCCTTCTGGTGGCCAACCACCTGCCCGGATCCGAAATACTGGGGGAAGCATGCGATCTCATACGGGCCATCCGCACCGGCAGTAAAGAGCGGACCATCCTGACCTTTAACAGTGCGTGCAAGGAATTGAAGGAAGCCGTGAAGCGGGCTGCGGAGCTGGCCCACGTTCTCACGGAACCGTCCCAGGCCGACATCAAGAGAGCGGGCGCCACGCTTACCATCAAGTGGCCCTTTCTGGCTGGAGAAGCGGATCTGGATGAGGCCTTCAAAGAAAAAGCTGAAATGCTCAGAGATCTTCTGGACCGGGAAACGTTCTTTCGTGAACTGCCGTCCATTGATCAGCATGCAAGTGAACTGGAAAAGGAGTATGAAAGGCGATTCGAAGAAGCCTCTTCGGGCAGGAAACAGGCATACACTTCAGTTATGGAAAATTTGGAGAAAACTCCCGGCTGGGAGAAGCTGACAGATGAGCAGAAGAAACTCATCAGCGATCCCATTGAGCCATACGTACTGAAGGACCCGGCTCCCTCCACGCCCATTTCCCAGCTTCGCGCCGAGTGCGATGGGGCGCCCGGACGTCTCAACAAGGCGGTTGAAGAGATGATGCGGCTTTTGGATGGCAATCGGGTGATCAAGGTGAACGCCGCCAGTTTTTTTCAGGCGGGGTGGAAACCGAAGAGCAGTTGGATGCCGCCCTTCAGGGTTTGAGAGAGGCTTGTGAAAGTCATATTGGGGCCGGTAAAAAAGTGCTGATCCAATAGGGCCGTTTGAACCTGCCTCCTATAAAATGAATGTTTTCTTATTTAAAAGGGTTGAAATAGCAGATCTGTTTGCGGTATCTTATTTTAAAAATATCCATTTTTTTAAAATACTGTTGCAGAATTCGATTCTTATTCAAGGGTACTGAAATAAAATGACCGATCAAACTGAACCCTTCAGAGCCGGACGATACATCAAACAGCTGGAAGGGTATTCCGCTTTTATTCCCCAACCTTTGCCTCCCACACCCCCGGTTCGCATGGATGCCGAGATCATACGTCTTTTGTCAGATGCGGACCGTGCCCTGGGGCGTTTGGACGGTGTTGCCACCGTTTTACCCAATCCCGATCTTTTTGTGGCTATGTACGTGAAACAGGAGGCCGTCTTTAGTTCTCAGATCGAAGGGACTCAAAGTACATTGGAGGATGTCCTGGAATACGAGGCGGGATCAGGCAAAGAGCAACGGCCAAGAGACGTGGAAGAGGTTGTAAACTATGTAGCCGCAATGAACATGGGGCTTGAAAGACTTAAGGAACTATCACTGAGTCTGCGCTTAATTCGAGAAATCCATGAAGTACTCCTTAGAGGCGTGCGAGGCGGAGAAAGAACACCGGGAGAATTCCGAAGAACCCAAAACTGGGTCGGACCAGCCAACTGCACCCTTCTCGACGCAGAGTATGTGCCACCACCACCCCACCATATGAAAGAAGGGTTAAGCAATCTTGAAAAATTTCTTCACGACCGATCGGCTCTCCCGGTCCTGATCCATTGTGCATTGGCCCATGCCCAATTTGAAACCATTCACCCCTTTCTTGACGGCAATGGGCGTATGGGGAGACTGCTGATCACATTTCTACTTTGTGAAAGGCACATCCTAAATCGTCCTTTGCTGTATCTGAGCTACTATTTAAAAGCGCATCGGGCTGAATATTATGATCGGCTCATGGCTATCAGGAATGGGGGCGATTGGGAAGGATGGGTCAAATTCTTTTTGCGGGGCGTCTATGAAGTCAGCCAGGCATCAACGGAAACTGCTCGTGCGATCCTTCATTTGCGCGAAGACCATCGACAACTTATCACGGAAAAGCTTTCGAACAGCGTCAACGGCCTAAGGCTTTTGGACCGTCTGTTTGAAATCCCTCTCATAACCATACGAGTAGCAAGTGAATATATGGGCGTTTCCTATGTAACGGCATCTTCCGTTATTCAAAATATGGAAGAGATGGGCATTCTAAAAGAGATAACAGGCCAAAAACGAAATAAGGTCTTTCGATATGAGCCATACATGAAACTATTTAGCAACCAAGCCATTTCACTGCCCCGAGCAGAAGACCAGATGGATACGGTTTCTTCATAGCGACGGGACAATCAGCAGGATCACACAAACCAATGGAAAAACAGATCAGGAACCTCATTCAGAAGGCCACCCAGGATGCCCGTAATCTCCTGGAATCCGAGTTCAACGAGCAGCTTGAAGGCGTGTTCGATATCCTTCCCAACGGACGGATCGCGCCGGAACCAGGGGAACATTTGAACGCAGGACAGCGCATCATTCGGGAGAAAGTGGTCGCGGCCATCGAGCACGAAAAAGCAGGGGGCGTTTCTGATGAGGAGGCCGTCAGTAATTATCTGCGGGAAGCGTCCTTTACCTGTCTGAACCGTTTCGCGGCCTTGAAGATGCTGGAAGCCCGGGAGCTGGTACAGGAATTAATTCCGGGGACACAATACTTAATTTTTTCCGGTAGAAACACCTCCGCCAGTCAATTCCCCTGTTTTTTCATGTATGAAGAGACATCCCTCTTTTCCGTATAAGAACCGTCCTTGTGCGACTCAATATTTTTCTACCTTTGCGGTTTTTTTCCAAAAAAACTTCTCCCCCTGTGACCGTATCTGACAAGATTGTGAAAGGATAAAGCTATTGAAGTGAGGTGTTTGCGGTATGTTCAAGAAAGCTGTCCAACCAATTAACCAACCTTGCTGAAAATGATTCCATCCAAAAGGAAAAGGCCCACCCCCGTTTCTGGAGGCCGGCCTTTTCACCGTTAATAATTTGTCCCCAATTGGAGACATTCAAAACTTGGATTCCTGTACAATTGTACAGAAACCCACCAACGAAGCCCAGGTCCGCCCCCTCACTCCCCGGTCAACGGGTCGATTTCCGCTAAGTTGGGGTGTGCGGTATTCCATAAACGTTGCAGCTCAATGCTATTGTCTGAATTAAGCATGTCCATAACATCGTCCATCCTATTCTCTGTGTTAGATAAAAGCGTGCCTAGAGAATTTAAAGCCAGGTTCTCAAATTCCCCGGTAAGTGCTGCGGAAGAAACCAACTGAATAACGGAATAAACAAACTCCAAGTTTGGAATCAGCTCATCAATGTCAAAAATCTCCAGCCTGTTGCCTGTCATGATATACACCTCCCCATAAAAAAGCGCCCAAGCTGTCTCAAATGGCTATCAGACCATTTTCCGGTCCTCACGGATGCCGGCAACTTGAGCGCAAATATTCTGTTTCCATAAATAAAAAATGCCATGTTTTCGGTATGGCCTCCGCTGATAGTTTTTGAGAGAGCTTTATCCTTACCGGATTGTGCCCCCTGGTGTCAAGTTGAAAGATACTCATACCCTGGCAAGGGTTCGACCGTCACCGGCCCCTGTCGAGCATTTTCAGCCACTCTGATCCAACGGTTTTCTTGAAAAATTGAAGAACGCCCGGTCCCCCTTAAGCAATTCAGGAACAAAACCGTTCCAAATGGGAAATCGTTCCAAAAGCCATTTTCCATTTGTTTTCCACGTCTTATATCAATATCAGGCATTAACGATGGAACGATGTTCCTCGATTTGCATGAAATCCATTTGGTTTTTTTCTTTTCTCTTTTTTATTTTTTTCTCTCTTTATATTGTAATAATCGTTCCATCATTCCAAAAAAGATATAAGTATATAAAAAGATTAAGATTATATTTAAAAACACGCTCTTTTTCGTTCCTAAATCGTTCCAAATCGTTCCTAATCGTTCCACTATAGGGTTATAAGCCTGAGTCCCTGGTAATATCGACCCCCTGATTGTCCCGGCTCAAATTTGGCATCGCGCAACATCTTGCCAAATTTTTTCCCGCTGGGCACACGCTTTCCGATGTTCTCTTCGAACCAAGTTTCAAAGGCCGAATAGAGGTTTTTAAAGTACTCTTTGGAATCGGTGGCGACGATGCAGCGGTCCTCAATGAAATCGGCCAGGAGATCTTCATCGCGGCGATATTCCTCGGTCGCTTTTTTGATGATGGCAGGGGGAGATAGGCCAATTTGCCTCCACTTGAGACATCCACGTACAAGCCATGCCAGAATTCCGGGCAGCTCCTCTTCCAATTTGTCGCTCAAGTCCTTGTCGGCGCGAAATTCGTTCTCGGCCTGGGGATCGCGATCGACGAAGGAAAAATTGAATGGAATCAAATGGACTCGTTCCCAAAAAGCGAAATCACTCGAAGGCGCGTGGGGTTTGTGGTTGGTCAATAAAATCAGGGTATGCGAAGGGCTGAAAGTGGTCTCACGCCTATCGTGCGGCGCCCTGCCAACTAAGGTATCACTTCCTGACAACCACTTAATACGGCTGGGTGAAAATTTGCGGCCTTCATCGGCTTCCGAGGCAAAGGCAAGGCGGAGGCCTCGGAGAGCCATGATGTCCGGTGACGGCCCTGCAGAGGATCTATTTCGTCCCTGATCGAGGAGCATCTCTGCTTGAATTGGAGCGGCCAAGGGGCCTAATATTCGGGAAATGACTTCAACAATTGTCGTTTTTCCATTTCTGCCCTGCCCCCATAAAACCGGCAGGACGTTTTCACTCGAAAGCCCTGTAATGGCGTATCCAAACAGCCGGGCCATATACGAGATGATGTCCGTCTCTTCACCAAAGATTTCGCGTAAGGTTTTGTCCCAGGTCGGGCAAGGTGCTTCGATGCCCGGGTACGCGACCGGGGAAGCCTTGCTGATGTAGTCACCCGGCTGGCCCGGGTAAAGTTCCCCTGTGCGGAGGTCCACTACCCCGTTTTTACATGCCAGAAGCCAAGGGTTCTGATCAAATATATCCCCGGTTGTCGCTGTCGTTTTGGAAGGATTTGTTGTCGCAAATTTCAGGCAATTCTGTCTTCCTCTTTCAGTACGCAGCTTTGTGATCCGCTTATTATAAAGCTTTATTTTCCTCTTCTGGCGCTCTTGTTCCGATTCGTCAGGAGCCTCGGCTTCCATTATTTCTTGCAATGCCCCTGCATAAACGTTGGCTACTGCTTCCACGTTCGCCAGGGCCAAATCCATTATATCCAAATCCCAAGATTGTCCGTTCCATCGGAGCCACTCTTGCGCGGATTTGTTGTAAATAAAAAAACCTTCGTGTAAAATAGCATACACTAGGCCGTCACCGAGTTCAGCGGCGTCGAAGCACTCTTTTAAAAGTTGGGGTGGGAAAACAATGTGGTTGGTGGGGCATTCTGGGGGCCGGAATTTGTCATCCATGTGTTAAATCCTCATCAGTCCATTTTTCCGTTACGTTTTGAATCTGAAAAATGTGCGAACATCATGCTGGGGGAAACCATTGAATTCACACTAATAAATTAGGACCCGCATTTGGAACGATTGGTCTGTAGAAAGATGGGGGTCGGGGGGACGATTAAAAACGGATAGAAATTTCACCTTACTCCCCCCTCTTCGTTAATATGTAGCAACGCATCCTCAATGCTCCGAAACACCTCCCCCGTGGGGAACTCAACCCGGCCACGCTGATCAAGGAAGATTGAACCGGAATCCTTGATTCCCGTGGAAACAACGGGGTGGGGGGCGTTTTTCAGGAGCTTCCATCCGAGGATTTCCTGAATCCAAAAACCTGCGGCAATCCATTTGTCGCTACCTGTATCCATTTCCCATAATGGAGTGCAAACCGCATTTCCCAAACTCGCGGCGAAATAGTCTTGTCGAGGCATAATCTTCTCCTTAAAAAAGGGGCGGGGATGGTGCCCCGCCCCAATGGTATGGCGTCCCTCGCACAGACGCTCGTTCTAAACACCCGGGACTGTGTGAGGGTTCCAGGCCCGCCATGTTCCTGTGGAAATCCCCGAGTGTTTTATGTTGGTGGCACCCCCCGGCCGAAAAAGCAAGCGCGGCAAGTCGGGGGGCTCACAGCTTCCACCATGGCTGCTCAAAAGGATGCCGCGCCTATTCGGTTGCTATGCTAGGGGGTTGTCCCACGCCCGATTCGGAGCGTTCTCGTTCACGTACTTGCCGATCCCCAGGCTTTTCCAGGCGTCCTGTTCAGGTTTTTTTGAAAGTTTCAGGTCAACCCCGAATGGGTTGATGGGATCAGAATATTGATTCTGTTTACGTTTCCAGGCGGACACGAATAGATCCGCATCGGATTTGAGTCGATCATCTTTTTCAACAATAGCAGATATTCGTTTTTCCAGTTCCGCGATTTCCTTTTTCAATCGAGCAATCACCGTTGCCTTTCCTGCAAATGTCAATTCGCCATGGGTCAATGCTTTTGCTGCCTCAAGTAATTCCGCAAATTCTGGAAGTTTCGGCAGTTGATACTCTGGCCGATACTTGTCCACATCCTCAAGGAAGTGCAAGGGGTCCGGGTGAATCTGGTGTTTCTTCAACAGCTCTTCAAGGAATTTAACGCGATTGGATTGTAGAATTTCGTAACTCTTTTTCAGGTTGTCGTGGAAGCTGGCTTTGGAAACCGGTGAAGCCTCAACCTCTTTGAGCTGTTTCATTTTTGAACGGACGTCAACCCTTGCCTGCGTGATTTCTAGGTAAGGTTTCACCCATTTTTTATAGTCTACTGGAAAAATGGCACCACCTTCTACCCGGCCTTCGGGTTGCGGTTTGTCTTGTCTCATGATGCCACCTCCCTTGTTTGTACGTTCCCTTTAAAGATTTTAACTTGTCCGTTTTCCATGGCTCGGCAGTACGCAAGCCAACCGGCTTTATTACCTGAAAATTCCTCCCGGAGTGATAAATCGTTTTCCCAGGTTCGAACCCATTCGGATTCGTGGTCCAAATAATCTTGATTTTTTTCCATTGTGTTCTCCTTTCTGAAATGATTTTCCGTCGCTGAGACGGATGCTTTGAATTGATTTGGAACGTTTTTGAAACTGCCCAGTATCTCTCCACCGAAGCATGCCGAAATGTTCACACGCTCGGTTATGGTATCGGCCAGGCCAAAGCCAACGGCTTCGTTGGCGGTGATCCAGGTTTCATCCGACATCATGGCGGCAATCTTTTTCCGATCCAGGTTTCCACGGGTTTGATAGATTCCAATGAAACCTTCGTCTATTTTCCCCAATGCACTGGCCATACTGAGCATGTCCTCTTCGTTCCCCATGGCCAGGCCGGAGGCTTTGTGAATCATTAGCATGGCGTTTTCCGGCATTTCGATGGTGTCGCCTGACATGGCGATGATGCTGGCGATGGATGCGGCCAGTCCGTCAATCTTGACGTGTTTTTTTGCATTGTGGGCTTTTAAGGCATTATAAATGGCATTTCCGTCAAACACATTCCCCCCTGGCGAATTGATGCGGAGGGTGAGGTTTTTCACTTTTAGGGCGTTCAACTCTTCGATGAAGGCTTTTGCCCCAACCCCTTTCCCGGTAAACAGATCCTTCCCGATCTGTTCATAAATCAGGATTTCGGCGTTGTCTTTTTTGGCTTTGATTTCATACCATGGGGTTTTCATCGTTTATTTCCTCCAGAATTTAGTTTTTTCGCGTCGTGTGTTTCCTGAGAAACTATCACCGCCTGGACTAATTTTCTGTAAGCCCTGCACACCCATGCACGCTTTATGAATTTTCATATTCGAAAATCTGGCGATTTATGAAATCTTCAACTGATTCGGCCAAAATCCGAAGTCCGGCCCCGATCTTAAAACAGTCAAATTCTGACATTGATACTAAGTAATAAATTTGTCGCCTGGATACCTTTAGGATCTCAGCTGTTTCATTTACTGTTAGACTTTTTTTCATGGTTTCATCTCCACCGCCAACAACTCATAAAATCTGTTGACGGCCTTCATCTGGTTTGAGATTGT
>JABGPV010000221.1 GCA_018644785.1 Deltaproteobacteria bacterium
GCCCTTCCTGCGTGGGTTTGTTGTAGTAGGGCGTCACTTGAAGGGTGGCATCAACCCCTACTTCTTTGGCATGTTTTGAAAGTTCAATGGCTTCCCTGGTGCTGTTGCCACCGGTTCCGGCGATGACGGGGACCCGCTTGTTCACTGCCGCCACCGCGATGTCGATCACTCGAGCGTGTTCGTTCACATCCAGGGTTGCGGACTCTCCGGTAGTGCCACAGGGGACAATGGCGCTTGTGCCGTTTTCGATTTGAAATTCAATAAGTTTACGATATGCATTTTCATCCACCTGCCCATTTTTGAAAGGGGTCACGATTGCCACAATAGAGCCTTTGAACATGGGGAACCTCCTTTTCTGCTTGTTTATAAAGTGGGATCATTAAATAGCTTCATCATGAAGCGTCGCCACGTAAATGACAGACGTGTTTCCCTGGAGCCAAACCCTTTCGCCGGTTCGGTCATCAATGCCTCCGCTGTTTAAGTGGATGGTCAATATTTCACCACCCCGCGTGTGAGCCCTGACCGGAGATGACACCATGCCGCGACGGTACGCCATCAGGGCAGAAGCGATGGCCCCGGTTCCACATGCCAGGGTTTCGTCTTCCACACCCCGTTCATAGGTTCTGACCGCCAGTTCATCCGGGCCCACAATGGTCATGAAATTGGCGTTGGTCCCTTCGGGGGAAAACCGTTCATGATAGCGGATCTCGCGACCCTGCTCTATGATAGGATGATTTTCCAGGTCCGCCACCTGCACCACCACGTGGGGAACTCCGGTGTTTACAAAATCACAGCTTACCCAGCCGGGAAGCAACGCCAGATCAACATCCATCGTCTCATTTTGAGGTTCTGGCATCAGCACCTTGACCACACGGCCCTCCACCCGGGCGGAGATGGGGCCCACACGTGTTTCGAAGGTCATTTCGGAACCGGCGATCCCCTTTAAATAGGCGAAACGGGAGACGCATCGTCCACCGTTACCGCACATTTCCACCTCCCCGCCATCCGCGTTAAAAAACCGCCATCCAAAATCATATTCCTTCGAATCCATCACAAATATAACGCCATCGGCCCCCACGGATTCCCTCCGACGGCAGGAACGCGACACCAACCGGCTCATGTCATCCTCTTTTACAAGCCCTTGCCGGTTGTCAATGAGAATGAAATCATTACCGGTGCCGCTCATTTTCCAGAATTCAATGGGTTCCATTTTTCAAAACCTGCTGCCTCAATCTTCGGTCAAAAACCCCGGGATGGATTCCCCTCGCACAAGATCTTCAAAGGTTTCCCGCTGCCGAATGATTTCAAAACGGTCTCCCTTGACCATCACCTCACATACCCGGGGCCTCGAGTTGTAGGTGGACGACATGCTGAAGCCATAGGCGCCCGCACTCATGACGGCGATCAAATCATCCGGCGCCAGGGGATCCATCAGCCTTCCCTTGGCCAGAAAATCACCGGATTCACAGATGGGTCCCACGATATCCGCTGTCAGTTTTTCGCCGGGCGTCTGCTTCACCGGTTGAATGCCATGGTAGGCCCCGTAAAGACTCGGTCTCATCAGGTCGTTCATGGCAGCGTCCACCACAAAAAAATTCTTCTCGTCGCTGGTCTTGGCGTAAAGCACCTTTGTGATGAGTGCACCGGCATTGCCCACAATGACGCGCCCCGGTTCCAGGATCAGGGTCCAGCCAGAAGAAGCCAATTCCAATTTGATGTCTTGGGCGTATTCCTTTGGATGCGGTGGGACCTCATCATCGTAAGTAATTCCCAATCCGCCCCCCAGGTCCAGGTAACGGATTGAAATACCCATCCGAACCAATTGTTCAATCAGTTTTTTGAGTTTTCTAAGGGCATCCACAAAAGGGCTCGTCTGCGTGAGCTGACTGCCGATATGACACGATACACCCACCACATCCAGGCCATCCAGCGTGGCTGCTTTCTCATATTGCCGAAGCGCCTCCTCAACCCCTATGCCGAATTTGTTCTCCTTGAGGCCCGTGGAAATATAGGGGTGGGTCTGGGGGTCCACATCCGGGTTGACCCTGATGGAAATACGCGCTTTTTTGCCGGAATTTAATGCCGCCTGATTCAGTTTCAACAACTCCTGTGGGGATTCCACATTAAACATGAGAATCTCTGACCTCATGGCATATTCCAGATCCCGCAGGCTTTTACCGACCCCCGAAAAAACAATTTTAGCGGGATCCACACCGGCGTTCAAGGCCCTGTAAAGCTCACCCCCCGATACAATATCAACGCCGCCACCCCGACGGGCAAAGAGCGCAAGGAGGGCCTTGTTGGAATTGGATTTCATGGAATAACAGGTGAGGTGCTTCACATCGGAAAAAGCGCCATCAAAAGCATCAAAGTGCTGTTTCAGGGTTTCGTGAGAATACACATAGAAAGGTGTTCCCACCTTTTCCGCAATAGATAATATGGGAACATCCTCACAATACAGTTCGTTTTTTTTGTAATGAAAATGATGCATGGATTACTCGATTGTCGGTTTTTTTTGGATACAGAGACTTTAGGAAATTACACATCAGAAATCAATTTTATTCTGCTCGATGCCGGACCGAGATGGCCCCCTTTTTCCATGATACGCACCATGATAAAACAGATGCCTTTCTGTTTGAACGCCGGAAGCCGGCACTCAAATTGCTCATCACTGATGATCTGGTCCGTAATGTCCCTGAAATTCTTCATTTCAATGGGGCACCCATCACATGGGGGTCGGTCCAGCGAATACCAGACATAATAGACTCTGCAGCCGACTATGAGAGACAGCGCTTCATTATCCCCTTGAACTACACCCTTCAGAATCAGGGATCTGTCATTCCAGACCCCTTCCAACTGATCTACCCTGGCCGTGACAACTTTCTCCTGTGACAGGAAAGGGGGTCCCTTTCTCCCGCACCCGAAAAAAATCATCAAGACCACTGCCGGAAAAACCAACAACCCTATGAGTATTTTCCTCAAAACTCAGTCCTCAATTTTCAGCCGTTGTTTTGCCGTTTCGATCTCCTTTTTTACAGCATCGGGACCGGTTCCACCAGGGATATTCCGGCGGCCCACGGTTAATCGGGGATCAAGCCACGCGTAAACATCGTTGTCAATCTGCCGACTGTGGGTTTTCATTTCTTCCAGGGAAAGTTCGTGGAGTTCCTGATTCTTTTCCATGGCAAAAACCACCATCCTGCCTACAATTTCATGTGCTTCTCGAAAGGTCAGGCCCTTCCCCACGAGATAATCGGCAAGGTCGGTGGCCACCAGATAACCTTTCTCCGTAGCCGCTTTCAGCGTTTCCGATTTAAAGGAGACTTCCCCCAGGAGGCTGCCCATCACCTTGAGACACATTAGAACCGTACGGGCTGAATCGAACAGGGCCTCCTTATCTTCCTGCATGTCCTTGTTGTAGCTAAGGGGCAATCCCTTCATGGTGGTCAACAGGCCCATGAGATGTCCGTAGGCACGGCCGGCTTTTCCCCTGATGAGCTCCGGAAGATCCGGGTTCTTTTTCTGTGGCATTATGCTGCTTCCGGTGGAAAACGCATCAGATATTACTAGAAAGCCGAATTCCTGACTGGACCAGAGCACCAGCTCCTCACTGAGACGGCTGAGGTGCATCATCACAACAGATGCGTTATAGAGAAAATCCAGAACGAAGTCCCTGTCGCTCACAGCGTCCATGCTGTTCCTGGAAATCCGATCAAATCCCAGTTCTTCCGCCACCATTTCCCGATCCAGATCAAACGTTGCACCCGCCAGTGCCGCACTTCCCAGGGGCATCACGTTAACACGCCCCAGGCTTTCCTCAAACCGGGCATAATCCCGGTTTAACATTTCATAATAGGCCATTAAATGATGGCTCAAAAGAACCGGTTGGGCCCGCTGTAAGTGCGTGTAGCCGGGCATGAGCACGCCCAGGTTGTTTTCGGCAATACTAACAATGGCTTTCTGGCATTCCCGGATAGAATCCATGACATCCTGAACCACATCCCTCACATACAGACGCGTATCTAGAGCCACCTGATCGTTTCGACTTCTCCCCGTGTGGATTTTTTCTCCCAGGGCCCCCACTTTCTCAACCATGGCCTTTTCCACCAGGGTATGAATGTCCTCATAATCGTTATCCGATGAAAGGCCGCCGTGATCCAGCTCCCGTTTGATCTCCCCCAGGGCCACAAGCATGGCTGAGGCATCTTCATCTGAGATAATGCCCTGCTTTGCCAGCATGCGACAATGGGCCACGCTGCCTTCAATGTCGTAGGCATAGAGCTGTCGATCAAAGCTGATAGATGCATTGAACATATTGACCAGTGCATCGGGCTCCTGACTGAATCGTCCCCCCCAAACCTTTTTCGTCATACCGATCCTCCGTAAGGGCGAAAAATTTTTCGCCCCTACCCTTCCAACAAACTCGCAATCTTAAGTCTCAGCCCATTTAAACGGATGAACCCCACTGCGTCCTTCTGGTTGTAGACCTCATCGCCTTCAAAAGTGGCAAAACCCGCATGGTAGAGAGACCTCTCGGATTTCCTGCCCACCACCATGCAATTACCCTTGTAAAGCTTCAGCCGCACCATGCCGCTCACATTTTTCTGGGCCTCATCCATCAAAGCCTGCAGCATATCCCGTTCCGGGGAAAACCAGTACCCATTATAGACCATCTCGGCATATCGGGAAACCAAGGCGTCTCGAAGGTGCATGGCTTCCCGGTCAACGGTGATGGATTCCATGGCAATATGGGCCGCTCTTAAAATGGTACCGCCCGGCGTCTCATATACGCCTCTCGATTTCATGCCCACGAAACGATTCTCCACCATATCGACGCGACCAATGCCGTTTTTGCCACCCAGTTCGTTCATATGGGCCAGAAGTGTCGCAGGGGACATCCCCTTCCCATCAACGCCCACGGGGTTCCCTTTCTCATAAGCGATTTCCACATAAGTGGGCTCGTCAGGCGCCGCCTCCGGGGAGACGGACAGAACGAACATGTCTTCCGGGGCTTCAGCCCAGGTATCTTCCAGTATCCCACCCTCAAAGCTGATGTGCAGCAGGTTGCGATCGCTGGAATACGGCTTTTCCTTGGTCACCGGGACGGGTATGCCCCTTGAGCGGGCATATTCCATAAGGTCTTCCCTTCCCTTGAAATCCCATGTTCGCCATGGGGCAATAATCTGCAGGGCAGGATCCAACGCCATGTAGGCCAACTCAAACCGCACCTGGTCGTTTCCCTTTCCGGTGGCCCCGTGACTGACCGCATTGGCACCCATTTCGTGCGCCACTTCCACCTGCCTTTTTGAAATGAGGGGTCTCGCCAGGGACGTACCCAGCAAATAGCTGGATTCATAGATGGCGTTAGCCCTGAGCGCCGGCCACACAAAATCTTTCGCAAATACTTCTTTCAGATCATCCACAACCACATCGTCGGCCCCGGTGGCGAAGGCTTTTTCCTTGATACCGTCAAGTTCCTCGCCCTGTCCCAGATCAGCGGCATAAGCCACAACGGGACACTGATAGGTTTCCTTCAGCCATTTCAGGATTACGGATGTGTCAAAACCACCCGAATATGCCAGGACAATTTTTTCTATTTTCTCAGCCACGTTTCGTCTCCATGTCGTTGAATATGTTATCGAGCGCTTCCAGCAGAAGATCAATCTCTTCCTTCCCCACTATCAGAGGGGGCACAAACCGAAGAACGCGTTCCTGCGCGCAGATAATGAGAAACCCTTTCTTTCGGCATGCCTCCACAACGGGGGCTCCTGGACCTTCAAGTTCCACGCCAATGATAAGTCCCAAACCCCTGACATTTTTAATGCATTTATGTTTTCCCGCAAGCCTGTTCAACCCTGATCTAAAATAATCCCCCATTTTTTCCGCATTCACCACCCACCCGTCACGAAGAAGGCTCTTGAGCACCGCCGTTGAAACCGCTGTCGCCAATGGGGTCCCCCCGAATGTGGTGGCATGACTTCCCGGCCCGAAGGCGCCGGCCAGTTTTTGGGTGGAAAGCATGGCGCCGATGGGCAGCCCGTTCCCCAGGGCCTTGGCAAGGGTCATAATGTCCGGTGTAACGCCATAATGTTCATGGGCAAACAGCTTTCCGGTGCGGCCCATTCCCACCTGAACCTCATCAAAAATCAGTGCGACCTCCTTTTCGCTGCAAAGTGCCCGAACCTTTTCCAGATATCCGGGATCTGGGCATACCACCCCGCCTTCCCCCTGTATGGGTTCCAGCATAACCGCACAAACGTCGTTATCCATTGACGCCCGAAGGGCCTTGATGTCATTGAAGGGCACAAAGCGAAATCCCTGCAGCAGCGGGTCATACCCCACCCGAATCTTTTCCTGGCCCGTGGCGGAAAGGGTGGCCATGGTGCGGCCGTGGAAGGAATTTCGCATGGAAATGATCACATGCCTGTCAGGGCCGAATTTTTCCATGGAATACTTGCGTGCCAGCTTGATGGCGGCTTCGTTGGCCTCAGCCCCGCTGTTGCAGAAAAACACCCGATCCGCAAAAGAATTCAGAACGAGCAGTTGGGCCAGATCCGTCTGGGGCTCGGTATAGTAGAGGTTTGATACGTGGACCAGCTTTCCGGCCTGTTCGTCCAGAGCGCGGCACACCACGGGCGAACTGTGCCCCAGGGAGCAGACCGCTATTCCCGCCACGAAATCCAGGTATTCTTTTCCCTCATCATCCCAGACCCGGCAACCGTCCCCTTTCACCAGTGTGATGGGAAACCGGCCATAGGTCTGAAACATGTATTGGTCCGCCCGTTCTATGGTTGATGTGGCTTCAGGCGCTTCGTTCATAATTCAATCCTTTCCGACCCTCTATTGCACAATTTCCGTTCCCACACCGATTTTCGTCAGGATCTCAAGAAGAATGGCGTGAGGTTCGCGGCCATCAATGACATGGGTCTTATTCACCCCTTCTCTGAGTGCTGACAGACAGCAATTCACCTTGGGGATCATTCCCCCTTTGATCATCCCGCTGGAAATGCTTTCTCCGGCTTCCTGCATCTTCAGGGTGGAAATGAGATCCCCCTTTTCATCGAGCACCCCTGCCGTATCCGTCAAAAGCACCAGTTTCCTTGCCCCCAGGGCCGAAGCAACCCTACCCGCAACCAGGTCCGCATTGATGTTGTAAGTCTCCCCCCGACTCCCGAACCCTACGGGTGCGATAACCGGAATAAATTCCTTTTCCATCAGGTTTACAAGAATGCCCGTGTCCACGGATGTGATCTCCCCCACCATACCCATATCGATAATTTCAGGGGCCACATCTTCTCCTCTTTTTCTCAGATACTTCATTTTTCTGGCGGAAATCAGCTTCCCATCTTTACCCGAAAGACCCACAGCAATGCCGCCGTTCTGGTTGATCAGGTTCACGATTTCCTTGTTCACTTTCCCCACCAGCACCATTTCCACCACATCCATGGTCTGCCGATCCGTCACCCGCAAGCCGTCAACGAATTCTGACTTGATGGACAGCTTTTTTAAAAAATCACCGATCTGCGGTCCTCCCCCATGAACCACCACAGGATTCATCCCCACGTATTTCAGCAGAATAACATCCAGGGCAAATTGCTGTTTTAACTGTTCATCCACCATGGCGTGACCGCCATATTTGATGACAATGGTGGCCCCATTGAATCTTCTGATATAGGGGAGAACTTCAATTAAAACCTTGGCTCTCTCTTTCTGGCTGATCATAGGATGTACCGGCTCAGGTTTTCATCTTCAAGAATGTCTTCCAGTTTTTCCACCACATAGGCCTTGTCGATGGTAACGGTCTTTTCAGTCAAGTCCGGCGCATCAAAGGAGATTTCATCCACCAGTTTTTCCATGACCGTATGGAGCCTGCGTGCTCCGATATTCTCCATTCTGTCATTCACCTTGCTGGCCATTTCAGCAATTGAATTGACCGCCTGATCCTCAAAAATCAAATCAATCCCTTCCGTGGCCAGAAGGGCTTTATACTGGGTAATCAGGGCGTTTTTCGGTTCCAGCAAAATGCGTATAAAGTCTTCCATGGTCAGGGAATCCAGTTCCACCCGAATGGGAAATCGCCCCTGGAGTTCGGGCAGCAAGTCCGACGGCTTGCTCACGTTAAAAGCGCCTGCCGCGATAAAGAGGATATGGTCCGTCTTGACCATGCCGTATTTGGTGGCCACCGTAGATCCCTCTACGATGGGCAACAGATCTCTCTGGACCCCCTCCCGGGAAACATCGGGCCCGTGGGACGACTCTTTCCCAGCCACCTTATCCAGTTCGTCTAAGAATATGATACCGTTTTGCTCGGTGATGCGGACCGCTTTTTCCACCACCTTGTCCATATCGATCAGGCGCTGGGATTCCTCCTGGAAAAGGATCTCCATGGCCTCCGGAATCTTGACACGGCGTTTCTTTTTTTTCTGGGGAAACATATTGCCGAAAATTTCCTTGACGTTGAATTCCATCTCCTCCATGCCGGCACTTGAAAAGATCTCCACCATGGGCATATTGCTGTTGGTCACTTCCAGATCCACATAGCGTTTATCCATTTTTCCGCTTCGGAGCATGCGCCGCAGCTTATCACGTGTGGAAGGTATGCCATCCCTGTCCGACTTGACCACCTCCAGGATTCGTTCTTTTTCTCCCTCTTCGTCCTCCTGGGTCT
>JABGPV010000222.1 GCA_018644785.1 Deltaproteobacteria bacterium
TTATTTGGGGGGCCTCCTGGGCGTTTCTTCCCGTGAAAGACCGTAGACATTCAGACGAAAGGAACAGAGGATAATGGTTTTAAGGATATCTGTAAGCGGTGGCAGGCGGATTACCGCTGTGGCGTTGAATGTTTTAAAGTATGCTTGACATATGGCAAGAATGAAACTTTAATTGCGCTTAAGATGAGTAACCTAACGATGGTGAATGTCCCCACATTAAGGAAGGTTGAATCCGGAGACCCATCTGTCAGTATAGGCATTTTTTTCAAGTCCCTTGAGTTCTCCAGTTGCGTGCCGTTTTTGAATCTATCACTGATACGGAAAAATCTTAATCTAAATGTGGAAAGGCCGATTCGTTTATACTAAGGAGAAAATGGACCATGGAATTTAATACGCGTGAAGAATCGGGAGGAAAGGTCGTGGTGATAGATGCGCCGAATCGTCTGGATGTCGGTGTTGCTGATGCTTTCAAGGTAAGGATCAATGAACTTGTTGATCAGGGGAATTGCCGGGTTGTTATTGACCTCGAGCACACGGAATTCATGGATTCAAGCGGTCTCGGTTCACTGGTGTCGCGTATTGCCGTTACGCGTTCGAAGCAGGGGGATGTTCGCCTGGTGGCCCCCTCACCGTTTGTTGCCAACCTGCTTGAGATAACGCATTTAAATCAAGTCTTCAAATTTTTTGATGATACTGAATCGGCGGTGAAGAGCTTTGAATAATTCTTTAAAACGGATCATTGTTTGATCCGGGAAGTGAGAACTGATGAAGGCTGCCAACCAGCGAGTATCGGAGAAATATATGCCCGGGCACCATCTCCCGGAACCCGATTATGATCGTCCCATATTCGAGATCCCTGAAGGATTAAGAAACAGTATTCTCGATAAATTGATATTCCTCTACGGTGAAGAAGATGCCGGCGCCTGTTTTGATGAACTGGAGAGGATTATGAAGGTTTATCATGCCCATAAATGCCCGGAGATGATAGAATGGGAGAAACAGTTCCATCCCGCCGATCGTTTTACGGAAAAAGATGTTGTCCTCATTACTTATGGGGATATGATCCAGGGCGAGGGCCAACTTCCATTGGAGATATTGGCCGATTTCTCGGAGAAATATCTGAAGGGCGCTATCAATACACTGCATATTCTCCCCTTTTTCCCTTATTCATCGGACAGAGGGTTTTCGGTTGTGGATTTCGAAGAAGTAGATCCCAGTCTCGGCACATGGGAAGATATTGAGAATCTTAAACCCAATTCCAAGTTGATGTTTGACGGCGTTTTCAACCATATATCGTCCAAGAGCCGATGGTTTCAGGAATTCCTGGATGGAAATCCATTATTCCAGGAATTTTTCATCGTTTTTTCAACCAAGGTCGCCATATCGGAAGAGCACTTGAGCTTGATTGTCCGCCCAAGGACGTCGGATCTGTTGAGCAGATTCAGCACGCTCAATGGCCGGCGTTTGGTTTGGACCACCTTCAGTACGGATCAAATAGATCTTAATTTCAAAAGCCATAATGTTTTCCTGAAAATGGTAGAAATACTACTGACCTATGTGCGGAGAGGATCGGACATTGTTCGCCTTGATGCGGTAACCTACCTTTGGTCCGAATTGGGAACACGTTGTGTGCATCTTGAACAAACGCATGTGGTCATAAAGCTGTTCAGGGGTATCCTTGATGCGGTTGCCCCTAATGTCGGGTTGATAACCGAGACCAACGTTCCTCATGAGGAAAACATGCAGTACTTCGGCAACGGCACGGATGAAGCCCAGATGATATACAACTTTGCATTGCCGCCCCTGGTTTTGCATACCTTCCAGACAGGTTCGTCCGCGCACCTGACAAAATGGGCGGCGAGTTTGCCGGAAATATCTGACACGGCTTCCTATTTTAACATACTTGATTCTCATGATGGAATCGGCGTTATGGGGGCGAAGGGCATCCTGGCGGATGACGAGATAGAAATGATGGCCCTCAGAGTCCTGGAGCATGGAGGGTTTATCTCTTACAAGGACAATGGGGATGGGTCAGTGAGCCCCTATGAATTGAATATTACCTGGTACAGCGCCCTTAATCGGGAGGATTCCCATGAGACTACCGGTTTTAAAATCAAACGCTTCCTGGCCACCCGCTCGATTGCTTTGGTTATGATGGGAGTGCCCGGTATCTATTTGCACGGTCTATTCGGTTCCAAAAACGATGCGGATGCAGTGCTGGATGATGGACAAACGCGGAGCATCAACAGGAGAACTATTGACAGGGACAGTCTTTACCGAACTCTGAACGATGGAGAAACCACGCCATGCAGGGTTCTACGCAGATTTGCGGAAATGATCGAGAAGAGAATAAGAGAGAAAGCTTTTCATCCGAATGCGACTCAACGGGTCTTGGATCTCTCTGATTCGGTTTTTGCTCTAACTCGAACATCTGTTGATGGAAAGGAGAGCATCCTCTGTATTACAAATGTGACCGCCGAAAAGCTGAAATTGGATCTCGAAAAAGAGCTTCCGGGGCTTAAGGGCGGGGTGTACCTGGATATCCTTTCCGGTAGATCCATCGGATATTCCGGTGCAACGCTTTCGTTGGAATTGCAACCTTACGATGTGATTTGGCTCAGATGCGGAGAAAATAGTTAGCCTTACCCGTATTCTGAAATACATTTGATGAGTGGCTGGAAAAGGTTAAACGATGAAAACCGAATGGCTATTGAACAATGATGGAAAGCCATGAAGGAAAGCCGGAGGAGGACATCATGTACATCTGCACCCTGGATTCAGAGGAAATTGTTTCGGCCGTCAAAAAGATGGAGATGAAGGAAGGTGACGTCGCCGCCATTTTTCTGGGAGAAAAAAACAGGCTGGATGTGGCGAGGCTCATATCAGGCCTCAACAGGGAGGGGATCGATTTTATCGGAGGAATCTTCCCAGGCATTATCCATGGCGACAAGAGATATGAGGAAGGGGCTGTTTTGATGACCATGCCGGTTTTGAAGAAGCCTTTCCTCATCCGGGGGCTCAATGCCGAAACGATCGAACTTCCTGATTTCGGGGAATTGATCGCTGAGGATTTGTCCCTCCAGTATACAGCCATGATCCTGGTGGACGGTTTGACTTCAAATATTGCACTTTTTCTTGCGGAGATGTTCAACCAGCTCGGAAATTCCGTTCATTATTTTGGAGGAGGGGGGGGATCGCTGAGTTTGCAGCAGGAACCTTGCCTTTTTTGCCCGGAGGGGTTTTTTCAGGATGCAGCCATCGTTTCGTTTGTCAAATTGGAGAGCAACCTTGGCGTGCGACATGGCTGGGAAGAGATCATGGGGCCTGTTGTGGCAACCAGAACGCGAAAAAACATGATCGTAGAGCTGAACTGGGAGAACGCATTTGATGTTTACCGGAAAACCGTAGAAGCCGACTCGGGCAAGAAATTGACGACTGAAAACTTCTTCGACTTGGCGAAAGGCTACCCTTTCGGGATCATCAAGGAAGGGCAAGAACATATTGTTCGGGACCCCATTGCCGTGAATGAAAAGGGCGAACTCATTTGCGTGGGTGAGGTGCCCGAAAATACCGCATTGTGTATCCTGAAAGGAAACAAAAACTCTTTGATCCGGGCTGCCGGCCAGGCGGCTGACGATTGTTTGGGCAGTCAAAAGGGAAGGATACGCTTGAGCCTTATTGCGGACTGTATATCGAGGGTAATTTTCCTGGAAAACAACTTTTCAGAAGAATTGGAAGCGGTAAACAAGAGAATCCAGTCAGCAGATAAGAATCAGTCGCCGTTGGGAGTACTCACGCTTGGTGAGATTGCTTCCTACGGGGAGGGGTTTCTGGAGTTTTTCAACAAGACCATCGTTGTGGGGACCTTTTATGAAGGATAGGAGAACCTTCGGTAAGATAACCTCAGACATATCTATCCTGTATGAACTATCCTTGACCATCGGGCAGTCTCTGGATCTGAGGACAAACTGCGAATGCTTCCTGAAGACTCTAATGGCCCGGAAGAACCTGGGGTATGCTGCCGTATGGATCGGGGAGGAATACCTGCCACGTTTTGATGAACTCGATGTTTCGAGGCGCGGGAATCATGCGGCTCTGGTGTATGGAAATCCCAGGTTCCGGGTCAGGGAAACAAGACTCCCTTTGCATCACCCCCTTTTTGCGGCTCTTGCGGAGAAAGAGGTTTTTTCCGTCTCTTCCACAGAACAGCGATTCCAGGATTTTGTAACGGAGAAAGGAACAAACAAGGGGGCTTACGCAATTTTCAAAATGGGTCATCTGGGCGTTTTGAAGTTGTACTCAATGATGGGTGAAGCGCCTTTTCTCGCTTCGGAAATAAACCAACTCAGGAATGTGGTATCCAAATTCACCGTTTCGATTCAGGCCTGCCTTTCCCACGAAAAGGCCATCGCCGAAGTGGAGGCTCGTAAACGGGCGGAAGCGGTGCTGAAAAGGCGGACCCACGAACTTGGCGAGCGTGTCAAGGAGCTTAATTGTCTCTACGGTATTTCTCATCTTATGGAAAAACCGGGAATTTCATTGGGGGAAATCCTCCAGGAGACTGTCGATTTGATACCGCCTTCATGGCAATACCCGGAAATTACCTGCGCACGGATTGTCTTGAATGGTCGGGAATGGCAGTCTCCCGGCTTCAAAAAAACCGCCTGGTCACAAGCCGGCGATATTTCAGTGCACATGGAACGACTTGGATATGTGCAGGTGTGCTATTTGGAAGAGAAACCGGATATTGACGAGGGGCCTTTTCTTAGAGAGGAAAGACATTTGATCGATGTCATCGCGGAACGTTTGGGGACGATGGTAGAGCAAAAACGGGTGGACGAGGCATTGAGGAACAGCGAGGAGCGAATCCGGGGCCTTGTGAGTACAGCCGTTGACGGGATCATCACGGCAGACGAAAGAGGGACTATCAGGTCATTCAACCCGGCCGCTGAAAAGATGTTCGGGTATTTGGAGGAGGAAGTTAACGGGCGGAACCTCAGTATCCTGATGCCCTCTCCCCACAGGGGTTTGCATGATACCTATATCGCGAACTACCTGAGGATGGGGAAACGAAAGGTGATCGGTAAAAAACATGAGGTCACGGCCCAACGCAAGGATGGAACGAATTTTCCCATAGATTTGGCCATCAGTGAGATACGCCTCGCCAAACAGTTTATGTTCACGGGAATCGTCCGTGACAGCACTGAACGAAAGCTGGCGGAGCAGGCGCTGCTGGAGGCCAAGGAAATGGCCGAGAGGGCCAATAGAGCCAAGAGCGAGTTCCTGGCCAATATGAGCCATGAAATCCGCACCCCCATGAACAGCATCATGGGCTTTACGCAATTGCTCCTTGACGAGGCGCTTTCGGACCGTCAGCAGCGGAAAGCCCTGGAGACCGTTTCGGGAAGCGCTGAGCGGTTGATGATCCTGATCGATCAGATCCTGGATCTGTCCAAGATTGAGGCAGACAGTATCGTGTTGGATGAGGTCCCGTTCACCCTGGATTCTCTTGTGTCTGAAACCATCGACATGGTTCGGCCGAACGTGGAAGGAAGACCCGTGGAGATCCGCAGCGATCTGAAGGGGGTGCCACAATGGGTCGTCGGGGACCCCATGCGTGCGAGGCAGGTAATTCTGAACCTCCTGTCGAACGCGATCAAATTCACAAGAGAAGGCGAAATCTTCATCGTGGCAAAGACACTTGAGGAGACCGAGGAAAAGGTTTTGGCGGAGGTATCGGTCAGTGACACCGGTATTGGCATTCCGGACGATAAACTCGACGCCGTTTTTGAGGTTTTTACACAGGCCGATGGGTCTACCACAAGGGAGTTCGGCGGAACAGGTCTCGGTTTGACCATCTCTCAGCGGCTCGCAGGTATGATGGGCGGGGAGATCAGGGTTGAAAGCCGGGAGGGCAAAGGCTCTACGTTCCGTTTTAGCCTTTGGCTGAAAAAAGGGCCGGCCGCGGCGGATACGGACCGAAAACCGGTTGGTCCGGGGGGGGCATCCGAGGAGCAGGCAGCAACACGCCCATTGGAAATCCTGCTCGTTGAGGACGACCTTGCGAATCAGAAGATGGTTATGCTCATGCTCCAGAAGATGGGCCACACGGTGGCGCTTGCCCGAGATGGGGTCGAGGCGGTGGAGATGGCCCGGGGCCGGGCGTATGATATTGTCTTCATGGATATTCAAATGCCTAACATGGGCGGATTGGAGGCGACCCGGGAGCTGCGCCGGGTCGGAGTCAAAACACCCATTGTCGCCATGACGGCCAGTGCCATGAAGGGGGACCGGGAGCGCTTTCTTAAGGCCGGGATGGATGACTACATTGCCAAGCCCATCAGGCGGAATATGGTACGCGATACCCTCAACCGGTATGCCGCTCTTAAACCTGAAGCGGAGATTCCGGGTCCGCACCACACGCCCCTTCCGTCCATGGAAATTATTACGGAAGATCTGGGCCTGAATCAGGAGCAGTATCGGGAGATCCTTAAGGGGTTTATTGAAGACAAGCGGAAAGACATGGAAGACCTTGGAAGCGCCCTGCCACAAGGAGACACGGCCATGATTTCCCGGTTGACGCACAAGATAAAGGGGAGCGCCCTCAATCTGCGGCTTGATTCCCTGGCCCGGCCGGCCGCCAACATGGAAAATGCTGCAAAGAAGGGTGATTTGTCTGGAGTTTCGAGCGATTGGTATGCCCTGAGCCGGGGATTTGAGGCCCTTGATCGAAAGCTTGTACCTCAGAAACCAGGGCCAAAAAAGAGCGACAAGTAAGATGCTCCCGGAATTGAAGGATTACTACCTTGCCCCAACCCGCCCATGGCCATGCAATGTGTGAAGTGTAATTTCCGGGGGGCTGAAAAACCGGACAGGCAGTCCGGATGAACCGGTTCCCCTGGAAGTGTATCCCGCCATGTTTCGGTATAGCCATGACCCGCTGACAAACTTCCTGGGGCATTTGGCATTGGTGATAATGGGGATGTTCCCGGGCAAACAGATTTGCCCCCCATGGGTGTGGCCGCTCAGGTAGTATTGTACGCCTGCCCGTAAAGATCGAAAGTCCTGCTGTTCCGGGCAGTGAAGCCATGCTCAAGGACCTTTTCCACCATATCATCGAGAATGCCGTTGTATTTGGTGAACAGGGGGGGAGGGTTTTTGTTCAATTAGAGAAGAAGTTGGTTCGCTGGAGGAGATTTCGCTGGATGATTTCATGTGGAGTGACAGAGACGAAAGCTTGGAGCCGAGGGAAAGAGAAACATCGGATACTTGTTGAAACAAATCCATATGGTTTATTTCTACATAGCTGAATATGGTCGAATTTGCGGTCTGGGATACAGGCATCGGTATTTCTCAGGAAAATTTGGAAAAAATGAATGACGGCGAAGCCAAATGACTAATGACCAAGGAAAACCCGAAACCCGGAACTTGACCAATCCCCAATACCTGGAGTGAATCAGGCTGCTTTTTTCATGGAAACAACAAGTCTTCTGCCAAGCAGGTTAAGCGCCTTTTCAATGCGTGGGAGTTTGGTCTGGTGTCTCGGAGACAACATGCGGCGAATTTCCTTTTCGTCAACGCCGAGTTTTCTGGCAAGTTTTGATTTGCTGGTTCCTTCTTCATGCACGGCGATATAGAGAGCGGCCTTGGCGGACATCTGGGCGGAGAGCGGTATGGCATACTGCCCTTTTTTTACAGGGGAGGCTTTTGGTATGCTCAGGTCATCTGAAATGCATACTGCAATGGCCTCTTCCAAACAGTCTTCGGCCCCTGATAAGGCCTCTTCGAGGGTTTCTCCGTCGGTAGCGGCAAAGGAGATGTCAGGGAAAGTGACGAGAAAAAAGCCTGCTTCATCTGCTCTGATATGGGCTGGATAGATAAATTGGAGCATTGTTTTGTCCCCTTATTTCAATTGATTTTTGGTAAGACTCAGGTCTGTAACCATTTTTGAGAACAGTCCTGGACCGAGTTCCTTTTTTCTGTCTTTGACAATAGTGAAAAACGAACCGTAATAAAGCGTTCCATGACTACCCTTTCCACGCTTTTTTAGGAAACGAACTGAAACGTTGTTTTGTTTGCCCCGTTTTTTGACTCTGTTGATGAATTCCATCCCGTTCATCGGAATAACTCTAATGGAATTTTGACAGGATATCAAGTCAAAAATGTCCGAATGTGGACGTATGGGACGTATGGGGACGTCCATAAGAAACTAAATAACTTGACAGGTATTCAATGATGAGATAGTATTCCGGGTATGCCTAGATTAGCACGATTAGATGCACCCGGAGTATTACATCACATAATGATCCGGGGGATAGAGCGTCGAAAGATATTTAGAAGTAACGAAGACCGTGATGATTTTCTTGAACGTTTATCCATCATCTTACCAGAAACCAATACCTCCTGTTATGCCTGGGCTTTTCTCAGCAACCACGCCCATTTTCTATTCAGAAGCGGTGAAGCCGGGATATCAAAGGTAATGAGAAGATTGCTTACCGGATTGTCACCGCCGGTCGGCATGGGACCCACCTATGGCGATTGATGAGGGACCCATGTATGGCGGTATGAGGAGTCGTTG
>JABGPV010000223.1 GCA_018644785.1 Deltaproteobacteria bacterium
AACGGTCTGTGGTCTATGTGGCCGTGGCGGGTGAAGAAGGCGTTTTTGAGGGCAGGGAGGTGGTTCTGGGGCCGAAGGCCAAAGACCATTATGTGGTGCTGGAGGGACTCAAGGAGGGAGATCAGGTGGTGGTCAACGGCAATTTCAAAATAGACAGCGCCGTTCAGATTCTGGCAAGGCCCAGTATGATGGACATGGAAGACGGCCATTTGGCAACCGGTTATCACAGCCCCGGTGGTTCGGAGAGAATGGACTCGGATTACAGAACACAACGGCGTGCGAGCCGCATGAAGAGCCTCGAACCGGGATCGGGAAAAGAGTCTGTTTCTTCTGAAGACACGGAAAAAATTGTAGGCCGAAAGCAGCGGCAACGGCGTGATGCCATCAGCCGGCGAAAACCGGGAACCTATGGCGATAACACCCGGCCGTTGTCGCAAAGACGCGTTCAATAGCTCCCAATGAACGACCATCAGCCCTCAAAAATTAAATCAGGCAAACATGACCGTTTTTCTCTAACCGAGGCAAGTCTCCAATTCCTGCTGAAGAAGAAGGTCATCGCATTCCTCATCATCCTTCTGGCCGTGGGATGGGGCATCCTGGTATCTCCCTTCGACTGGGAGCTGGGAGGGCCTTTCCGGGATCCGGTTCCGGTTGACGCCATCCCGGACATCGGGGAAAACCAGCAGATTGTTTTCACGAGCTGGCCCGGGAGGTCACCCCAGGATGTGGAGGACCAGATCACCTACCCCTTGACGGTCTCTTTGATGGGGGTTCCGGGTGTCAGGATCGTTCGCAGCTTTTCCATGTTCGGATTTTCATCCATCTATGTGATCTTTCGGGATGACACCGATTTCTACTGGAGTCGATCGCGGATACTGGAGAAACTGAACAGCCTGCCGGATGGGGCATTGCCGGATGGGGTCAGGCCTGCCCTCGGTCCTGATGCCACGGCCATGGGCCAGGTCTTCTGGTACACCCTGGAAGGGGCAACCGAGAAGGGCCGCCCCACGGGGGGGTGGGACCTGCATGAACTGCGGACGGTCCAGGACTGGTATGTGCGCTATGCGCTCATGAGCGTGGAAGGCGTGAGCGAGGTGGCCTCAGTCGGGGGTTTTGTACAGGAGGACCAGGTGGACATGGATCCTGATCTCATGCGGATCTACAATGTGAGCCTGAACGAAATCGTGGATGCTGTCAGAGGTGCCAACCTGGATGTGGGGGCCCAGACCCTGGAAATCAACCGGGTGGAATACCTGGTCCGGGGGATCGGGTTCATCAAGGGCCTTGAGGATCTGGAAAATGCCGTGATCAAGCTTCAAAACGGTGTGCCCGTTTTCGTACGACAGGTGGCAAGGATTACCCTGGGGCCGGCGGCACGTCAGGGGGCATTGGACAAGGGCGGCGCTGAAACCGTCGGCGGGGTCGTGGCGGTCCGTTATGGGGATAACCCCCTTGCCGTCATCGAGCGCGTCAAGGCCAAGATCCGGGAGATCTCACCGGGGATGCCAAGAAAGACCCTGCCGGATGACACGGTCAGCCAAGTTTCAATCGTCCCTTTCTATGATCGGACCCAGCTGATCAATGAAACCCTGGACACCCTTCGGATCGCCCTTTCAAACGAAATTCTGATCACCATCATTGTCATCCTCGTTGCGGTCTTTCGCCTGGGCGGTTCCCTTTTGATCGCGGGCCTGCTGCCCCTTTCGGTGCTCATGTGTTTTATCGGCATGAAGGTCTTCGGGGTGGATGCCAATATTGTGGCCCTTTCGGGCATCGCCATTGCCATCGGCACCATGGTGGACATGGGGATCATTGTTGTGGAAAATATCCTGAGACACCTTCGGGGCGCAGACTCCCGGGAGGCTCGCACCCGAGCGATTTTAGCGGCTGTTAAAGAGGTCAGCGGGGCAGTGCTTACGGCGGTGTCCACCACCATCGTCAGTTTTCTGCCGGTGTTTGCCATGGAAGGGGCTGAGGGGAAACTGTTCAGGCCCCTGGCCTTTTCCAAGACCTTCGCGCTTTTTTCATCTCTTGTGGTGGCATTGGTCTTGATTCCGCCGCTGGCCCAGCTTTTGTTCTCCAATGGACTGGAGAAAAAGCGGTATGGCTGGATCATTCACGAGGCGTTCATCTATCTGGGCGGTCTTCTGATCATCCTGGTGGATTGGCGATTGGGTCTTTGTGTGGCCCTCATCGGGGTTTACAATGTTCTGAAACCTCGAATTCCCAAAGGGGCCAGGGGCCGGGTACGGGTGGCGGTGAACGTGTTAATTGCCATCGGGGTTGCGGTTGTGCTGGCCCGATACTGGCGTCCCCTGGGTCTGGAAAAGGGGCTCATTCGTAACCTTGCCTTTGTCTTTCTGATGATGGGTGGCATTCTGGGGTTCCTGCGCCTGTTTTATCATTTCTACAGCCGAATCCTTAAGTGGTGTCTGGACCATAAGATGATTTTTCTCATGCTTCCCATGGGCACACTGTTAATGGGGGGCATGGTCTGGCAGGGCTTTGAAACCCTTTTTGGATGGCTGCCCGGAGGGCTCAGCCGATCAGCGCCCCTGGCCTTTGTGGCCCAACGGTTCCCGGGTCTTGAAAGCGAGTTCATGCCCCCTTTGGACGAAGGCTCCTATCTTTTTATGCCCACCACCATGCCCCATGCCTCCATAGGCGAGGTCCTGGATATCTTGCAGAAACAGGATGTGGCCATAGGCGCCCTTCCCGAGGTGAAAACAGTGGTGGGTAAATTGGGCAGGGCCCAGAGTCCGCTGGATCCCGCACCGGTTTCCATGATCGAAACCCTGGTCACCTACAAACCCAAATATCTCATGAACGAGAAAGGGAAAACCCTTCGCTTCAAATTCGATGCTTCTGAAGCGGGCCTTTTCCGCAATCCTGAAGGGGTCCCCCTGTCGGCGTCGGACAGGATGCCGTATCGGGTGAGGGGCCGTTTTCTGCGGGATGAAAACTTTCGCTTGATTCCTGACGCCCGGGGCCATCCCTTCAGGTTATGGCGCCCGCCGCTGGATCCGGACCTCAATCCGGGGCGAAAGGCCTGGGGCGGCATCCAAAAGCCCGATGATATCTGGGATGCGCTGCAAAAAGCCGCCCGGGTGCCCGGCACCACATCCGCTGCGAGGCTTCAGCCCATCTCGGCCCGCATGGTGATGCTCCAGAGCGGCATCCGATCCAGCCTGGGCATTAAGGTGACGGGTCCTGATCTTGAGACCATCCAGCAGGTTTCGGTGAACATGGAACGTATCATGCGGGATATTCCCAGTGTGGATCCTAGAACGGTCATTGCAGACCGGGCTGTCAGCAAACCCTATCTGGAGATTAATCCTGACCGCCAGGCCCTGGGCCAGTACGGGATCAGCGTGGGCCGGGTTCTGGATGTGATTGAGTTTGCCATCGGGGGCAGAACCGTTACCACCACGGTTGAAGGAAGGGAACGGTATCCCGTGCGGGTTCGATACGTCCGTGAACTCAGGGACGATCTGGAAGCCCTCGAAAAAATCCTTGTTCCGGCCCCTGACGGCACCCAGATACCGCTCATACAGATGGCGGATATTAGGTATATTCGGGGACCCGGTGTGATCAAGGCCGAAGATACGTTCCTGGTGGGATACATTCTCTTTGACAAGAACCAGGGCTACGCGGAAGTCCAGACCATCGACGAGGTGAAAGAACGCCTGAAGGAAGAGGTGGAGAGCGGTGGTCTTCAGATCCCCAGCGGGGTCAGCTATGCCTTCACCGGAACTTACGAAAACCTGCAGCGGGCTGAAAAACGCCTGGCCCTTATTCTGCCGTTGGCCCTCTTAATTATTTTTGTGATCCTTTACCTTCAGTTTAATTCGGTGACCACGACGGCACTGGTTTTTTCCGGAATCGCCGTGGCCTGGTCAGGGGGGTTTATCATGATATGGCTTTATGCCCAGCCCTGGTTTCTGGATTTTTCCCTGTTCGGCGCCTCCATGCGGGAACTGTTTCAGGTTCACCCTTTCAACCTGAGCGTGGCCATATGGGTGGGTTTTCTGGCCCTGTTCGGCATTGCATCCGATGACGGCGTGGTGATGGCCACCTATCTGGATGACACCTTCAAAGAACGAAAAGGTTCGACCGTTTCTGAAATCCGAAAGCTCACCATGGAGGCCAGCCTCAAAAGGGTCCGCCCCTGCCTTATGACCACCGCCACCACCCTCCTGGCCCTCATTCCGGTACTCACATCAACCGGGAGAGGCTCCGATATCATGATCCCCATGGCCATCCCCTCATTTGGGGGTATGGCGCTGGAGGTGATGACCATGCTGGTGGTACCGGTGTTGTATTGTGCTGTTAAGGAGTATAAGCTGAAAAATGCAGCAGGCGGTTAGCTATAGACCACAAAGGTGTGAGCGTTCTTACTATTTGTCCAGGCAGGCCTTCTTCCCCAACTCCGAGAGCACCTTCACATTTCGTATGATTTTTTCTGAATAGCCGTTGCTTTTAAGAAACCCGTCCGGGCAGTCCTTATTGCACCGGTCGGCCAGATCCATAAACCCATTCGCATGCCTGGCGGTGGCACAGGTATCGCCCCGGATCGAGTAAGTTCTGGCCTTGTCAAAGGACTTCTGGAGTTTTTTCAGGAGGGTTTGGCATTGTAGCCGCTGTGCGTCATTTTCCCATTTAAGGGTTGCAGGTTTTTTCTGGGGAGTATCGGATTTTTTATTGGGATGTTCCTTAATAAGCCACGGCCGGTCTTCTTTGGCGCTTCTTTTGGTTTTTTTGAGGTTGGTTTCGGCTCTTGAAGACTTCTTCTCAGTCCCCTTCTCGGCTTTTTTTCCCCCTGCCGGATCTGAAGCGCCCTTGGGTTTGTCTTCGGGAGTTTCTTTAGCTTTTTCCCCGGGGGCTATTTTCTGATCCGGTTGAACAGGATTTCCCTGACCCTCCACAGCTTCTTTTTTCTCTGTCGCCTTGATGTCTGTCTCTGATCCCGATGATGAATCCGGCCCTCTCAGGCCCAAAGTCACCACCCCTAAAAACATCACGCCAAATAGGACTGCCCTCATGTAAAGACCTCCGAAGAACCATATGCCTGTTCTTAGCCTGAAATTTGTTAAATCGGGCTCTAGTTAAGAGGGTGAGTTTTGTAATGTCAAGGGAAAAGAAGGGCGTTTTTTATTGCCCCATTTTGACCACAGCACCTTTTTCTGCGTGAAATGGATTCTTGACCCTGACTCTGGGGGCCTCAAAGGTAACTTGTGCTCCGTTTTGTATGGTTACGCCGGGACCGATCGTCAGTGAAATGGTACCGCTGCAACGGCATGTGGTTCCTGCATAGAACGTGACGTTCTGAACGACGGGTGCTTCACCTGAGCAGGCAGGGCATGGTTCGGTACGGGTAGCTGTTGTGAATGATTGGTTTTCGCCAAAATGTGTCCCATCGCTGTTTGTGCCCCTTATACGGAAATGGTATGTGGTATTGGGAATAAGGTTCGAAAGTGCGGCACTTGTGGCTTGGGCCGAAGTTCCGGAAAGTGGACTCTGAGTGGCTGTAACGGAATTTCCGTATGTGGTGTCAGTTCCGTATTCATAGATTGCTGTTGTTGTTCTGCCGTTTGGGTGTATGGTTCCGTGAAGTTTGGCGGAGATATCGCTGATGGATGTGGCGATGACCGTCGCTGCTCTGGGGAGCCCTGGTGAATCCTTGCCGGCCGATGAAAACGTATGACAGCTGATGCAGTCGTACTTTTTGTCTTTAACATGTTTTTTGTGGACTTTTTCGAAAAATTCGTTCTGGTCCCACTCACCGGACTCATCTTTGTGGCAAGCGGCGCACAAAGGCTTGTTGTTATAGGTGGTTTTCGGTGTGTAACCCAAAGAAGCGAAATCCATGCGGGTTCCCTGATCGTGACAACTGTTGCAACTGAGGGCCTGTGATTTGGCTGAAACCTCATGAAACAGACCCATGTAACGTTCCGCAAGGGTGAATTCATGGCCATTATAATCCCAACCAACAGCACCGGTACCTTGTTCAATGGCCTGATCCACCTGCCCGGTTTGAAAAAACAGACCGATTTTCATGGGTAGCAGACGATTTGTTTCGGGGTCCATGGGCAGGGTGGCCCGGTGCCGCTTAAAGGCCTGAATTTTCGCACCCGGATCATGAATGTCTCCCAGAGGGGCAGCCATGAGCACTCGCCCGTCGGCACCAGGGTTAACGGGTTCCCCAAACTGATAGAAATAGGAGAGGCCGTTAAAAAACCGGTATACCGGTGTTACGTTCAGAGCCTGTTGATGATACGGTTCGTAGAGACCTTTTTCCGCCACCAGGACACCTGAACGGCTCCAGTCCCGGTCCATGTCGGTGGGTGCTGTTTTGGCAAAGCTGGGAATGTGACAGACGGTGCAGGATAGTCGTGCGGTATGTTTATCCAGGTCTTGATTATCATGGGGTCTCTCCCCATGGCAGCTTGAACAACTCACTTCCTCCGTTCCGTCAAGGGGCCTCAAATCCGTTCCCCGTCCCGGGATCTGATGAGAGGTGGTGTTGTGGCAATCCAGACATTTGAGGCCGGCACCCCCGTTGGATGCGGGTGCCATATGGACATCCAGGGTGAGTGTTGGATTCCGGTGGGCGTCTTCGAGATCCCCCCGTTTGAAATTGTTTCCCCCTCCGGCAAAGGCGTGGCAGTTGAGACAGCGGTCATTGCCGGGGCTTTTGAGATCCACCGCCGCCTGCAGGAGGGTGACGGTCATATTGTCCGTATCCGGGACGAACCTGAAGCTACCATCAACCATTTCCACCTTACGCTTATACGCCTCTGAGTGACAGATAAGACAATCGATGTTTTCAAGTTGGCTTTGGACCGGCTCAGAGGTGGGTTTTTCACCCAGCCCCACATGGCATTTTGCGCAACCCCCGTCCACCTGGTTTCCGTTTACCGTGGTCATTTTTCCAATCCAGTTGATATTCGGGTAACCACAGAAATCGTTGGTGCCACCCAATTTCCCCGCTTTGGAGGTGTCAAGCCCAACGGTTTTGGCGGCATCCCCCTGCCACTGGTAATGGACCGAAGCATGGACCTCCCTGGCCTCGGTTTCGTGACAGGTAAGACAGGTAAGGGTGCCTTCGTACACCGTGAAACGGTCTGCGTGGGATCCGGTAACGGCGCGATCCGGCGCTTTACCAACTATGGTTTTATCATCCTTATTACCGGCGATGAGCTCACCGCTGACAGAGTGGTTCAATGGTGGGGTGCCGGCGTTTGTAGATGTTACAACAAGAGAGGTGTTTCCATGGATGAAAAGAAATATGACAATATAGAAAAAGATGGGCACTGATCGTTTTATCCCATGGATATTGCGTAGTATGCGCCACCCCTATTCAATGATAGGGGGTTTGTTTTTTTTGAAGCATCGGTACCGCGTTATTGATATGAGGGCTTTGTCTTTGTCCAAAGTAAAAATGATGCCTTGTTATTGTGACAGTTCTTCCCGCACTGTTTCAAGCAGAAGTGGCAGAGCTTTCTTGACCGTTGGAGAAAGATCCATGGACCAATCTATTACCGCCGGTTCAACACCCAGAACCAGGACTTCGGGAGACGCCTCACACCCTGCCAGGGTCAATACGCTTCTGAGGTCAAATCCGTGCAGAGAGGCGATACAGGAATTTCCGGTGCATTGGTCCATGGGGACCCGGTAAATGGTTCCGGGAACCCCATGGCCTTTCATGGCATCCATTACGATGACCCGGTCCGCTCTTTCAAGGGCGGGGAGCGCGTCCAGGATGGCTGTCCCCACATCCTGGATTTTGACACCTTCGCAGCATTCATTCAGCAATGCCCGGGCCGCGTGCACCCCCACACCCTCATCTCCCAGGAGCAGGTTCCCCAGGCCCAGGACAAGGGTGTTTTTCTGCGGTGCTTCCACGGTTCAAACCGCCCCGTTAGATGGACCGGTGTGGACTACGACGGGTTCACCGTCGGGTCGCATCATATGAACCGCGCAGGAAAGACACGGGTCAAAGGAGTGGATGACCCTCAGTGCTTCTATGGGTTGATCCTCATTTTGAATGGGGGTCCCTATAAGTGCCTGTTCCATGGGCCCATTGATGCCGTCACTGTCCTGTGGTGAGGCGTTCCAGCATGTGGGCGTGATAATCTGGTAATGATCAATTTTCTTCTCGCGGATTCCCACCCAGTGCCCGAGGGCGCCCCGGGGGGCTTCCGTGAGGCCGATGCCGCTGGCATCTTTGGGTACAGAATACCCATCATAAACATTTGCACCCGGTGTCAATTCATCAAGCCACTGATCCATGGCATTGCCTATTTTCAGAGTTTCAAAGGCCCGCGCCGCGTGGCGATCCATCACGGAAATCCCCCTCGAGTATTTATCTTCATCATTCAGCACCCACATCCTGGCCAGGGGGCCCACCTCAAATGGCTTATTATCGTAACGGGGGGCCTTGAGCCAGGAATAGGCATCACCTTTATCGTGTGGATCAACCGGATCTGTTGATCCGTTTGAGGGCTTTAGCTGGTCCGTGGCATCGTTATACCATGAATATTTCACCGATTCCGTTATGCTGTTTGCG
>JABGPV010000224.1 GCA_018644785.1 Deltaproteobacteria bacterium
AGGGGATAATTCTTTTGGTGGACGACGAAGAAATGGTTTTAGAAGTCGGCAAAGAGCTATTAAACCACCTGGGATATGAAGTCCTGCTGGCTGAAAATGGTCGGGAGGCTCTGGAATTATACAAGAAAAACCAGGACGAGATTGATTTGGTTCTTCTTGACATGGTGATGCCCGTGATGGGGGGCGGGGAAGCCTTTGACAGGATGAAAGAGATCAACGCCAATGTGAAGGTCCTTCTCTCAAGCGGATATAGTTTAGAAGGAGAAGCGAAAGAGATATTGAAACGTGGATGTGATGCCTTTATCCAAAAACCTTTCAAGATTGAGCAGCTTTCTCAGAAACTGAGGGGGATTTTAGACAAGAAATAGGTCCATGTATGCGGTTATTTCGGAGGGGATATTCCTGAAAGCCTTTTTTCTTGCTTAAGGTTGTTACCATCACCCTGCCACAAGATCCCGATAAAGAATTATTTCACGGATCAGCTGAGGAAGAAAGAATGGCAGTCAAGAGCGATAATTCAGTAAACCTGAACTGGAAAGAGAGCGTCAGGTTTCGGTTTGAGGATTGGGGATGGGTCGTTATCAACATCGGCATGGGCATCGGTGCGGGCATCGCCATGCTGCCGGTGGAGATCGGCATGAAGGGATTCTGGGTATTCATGCTCGCTGCCGTGATTGGATATCCATCCATGTATCTTTTTCAGAGGGTTTTTGTAAATTCCCTCGTGGAAGCAAAATCATGCAAAGACTATCCCGGCATTATCTCCGAATACCTAGGGGAAAACTGGGGGGCCGGTATCGGATTTCTCTATTTCCTCATGCTGATCATCTGGTATTTTGTCTATTCGGAGACGGTTATCCAGGACAGCGCATCCTATCTGAAAACCTTTGGTGTTACGGCTTCGGATCTATCCGCCGATCCCCTGTACATCATAGGAGTGATCTCTTTTCTGACAGTTATTGCTGCCATCGGGGAAAAGCTCCTCTTCAAATTGTCCAGCGTGCTGGCGTTGACCGTTCTAACGATCATTCTCCTCATGAGTTTCGCCATGATTCCCGATTGGAACGCCAAAAATATTGCGGTGGCACCCGGCGCCGTCACGCTTTCAAAGGATGCCATTGTCATGCTTCCGTTTGTGCTTACCTCCATCCTTTTTATTCAGTCCCTCAGCCCCATGGTGGTTTTTTTCAGACAGAACAGCCATTCGTCCAAGGCTGCGCGTTTCCGTTCCCTGCGGGCGATGAACCTGGCCTTCGGGATTCTTTTTGTGGTGGTTTTCTTCTATGCCAACTCCTTTAACCTAGTCATCAGCCAGGGGCAGGCAACAGAGGCGTTTAATCAAAACGTGTCGGCTCTGGCTATCGCAGCCAAAGGGTCAAAGCATGTTTATGTTTCCGTTCTGGCGGTGATGCTGGATATTTTTGCGGTCACCTGTTGTTTCTTCTCGGTTTTCCTGGGCCTCAAGGAGGGAACCCGCGGGCTTGTTTTCAATTTCCTCAAACGCTTTGAGGTCGAAAACCGGATCAACAAGCGGTTATTGGACTGGATCATCGCTGTTTTTCTCGTGCTTCTGGCAACCGGGAATACCTTTGCCGATATCAAGTTGCTCTATTTTACATGGATATGCAGCCCGATTTTCGGGATTGTGGGATGTTTTGTCCCCGTTTACCTGGTCTACAGGCTCCCGCAACTCCACAAATACAAAGGTCCGCATCTCTACCTCATAATTTTCGTGGGGGGTCTTCTCTGTTTGTCGCCTTTTCTAGCGTTATGAGCGAAGATCCTTTGGTGAACGGTTCCTGAAGGAGTGGCTTTTTAGGCGCATTTGGTCAGCATGATATTCAGGATGGCCGGGTCCATTCCCCCGAGGCCCGATTGGACGAGTTTTCCCAGGTTGCGCATGGACTCTTCCGGGCTCTCTCCAATGATGCCGTCAACCGGTTTGACCACGGTGCCTTGCAGGGCCATGAGCGCGCTCTTGACCCCCGAGGAAACAGCTTCGCCGACCTTGAGGGCACAACTGGTTTTGGCTCCGTCGCACAAAAGCGTGGCGGTATTTTCAATATGGTTTTTGATGGCCCCTCCGATTTTTTCAGCCGTGCCGCCCAGCAGGTATGTTAATCCCGCCGCAACACCGGACCCTCCGGCCACGGCGCTGCCGCAAAGAGGCCCGATTCTTCCCACGAGGGTTTTGATGTAGCAGGTCACGAGATAACTGAGGGTCACCGATTTTATGAGAAGCAAATTGTCTTCAATGGTGGCGAATTCGCTGGCCGCCACGATGGGCGTCCCCGCGGAAATGCCTTGATTTCCGCTTCCGGCCAAGGTCATGGCTGGAAGCATGACCCCGCCCATTCGGGAATCAATCCCCGCCGCGGCAAACATGCCGCCGGCAAGAACCATATCATTTTTAAGAAGTCCCTGGCGCAGCAGACTTTGCTGGGTTTTGCCCACCCCCAGACCCGGGCCATGGGAGAATCCATACCGCACCAGGCGCATGTTGAGATCGATTCCCCGTTGAATATAGGTGGCGTCGTCCCTGTTCATGCCGTCGGACAGGTCCACCAACTCTTCCAGGGAGAGGGAAGTGAGCCAGGGTCCCAGGTCCTTGGCACTCAACTCCTCGCTTACGGTCCCCGCCAGAAGCGGGTGATCCTGCTGCGGTTGACCATCCATGCCGAGGAATTGGATGTGATCGTGTCTCCCTGCTATCACGGCCTCTGCCGTATGGCCCCCGGCCTTGACAACTGTCTTGACATAGAGCCCATCGTGCCCTTCTTTGATGCCCGCAGAAACCTTGCCATTTTTCAAAAGCGATTCAGCATCCTCGATTCCTTGTTTATCCACTGTCGAGAATACCTGGAGGCTGTTTTTGGGTTTTCCGGCAACGGCCCCCAGGGCCGCAGCCAAAGGAATACCGCTTCGGCCCCCGGATCCGGGAATTATGACGCCCATGGCATTCTTGTAGATGTTGGGATCCGTGGTCACTTCAATAAATTCAATATCCGGGTTTTCCAGAAGTGCGGCTGCGGCGGCCGCACAAAGTCCGATGGCGGCAGGCTCCGTGCAGCCCAGGCCCGGATCGGTCTCAATGTGCAAAAGGTGTCTTGCCTTGTTATGAAGTATGTCTTTCAGCGTGAATCCCATTATTCGCCTCCTGATGTTGATGCCGGCCCCAAATAAGTGAGCGGCTTTTTGTCGGCCCATTTGAATCTCGTAAAGGATTTCAAAGTAGTGTTTTTGATTTCCCTTTTCAAGAAAAAACAAAGCGTTTGCAAGGGGGGCCGCATTTGATGCCATTCCTCCTGGGTATATTGTGCGTCGTGAACAATGAAATCAGCATTCTTCATGAATCCTTCTATTCGTTGATTCTGTTCAGCGGCTACCTGCTCTCCTTCGTGGGCTGAGCAGAATTACGGCCTTGATCATCCTTTCGACAATGTTGAATTTGTCTTGGGATTACCTTAATCGTTTGTCCAAAAGGAACTTCCTTACAACAGCTCCATTCCAACCCAATACCACAGATATTGTGGTTCCTTTTTTCTTGACCTACCATTTTGTTTTTTCTATAGTTCCACGCCAAATAGCAGATTCTCACCATCTCATCCCATCCGGTATCCTGCCACGATTATGCGCGGCTGGAAAGTCGCTTCCACAGGGTTATGTTTTCAAAATGAGTAGTGCTGAAAGTAAAGTTGCTTGGTAAAATCATGGAAATCGAGATTCAGCGAAAAATAGACAGGATTGTCGGCAAAGCCATTTGCCGTCTGCTTTCCCTGTTTCCTCGAAAGAAGGAGAAGGGAGGGATTACAACCTCATCGCCAAGAATTCTGGTCATACTCCTCTCCGAAATGGGGAGCCTTGTGCTGGCCCACCCCATGTTTACTTATTTAAAAAAGCATCACCCCGGGGCTGAAATTTTTGTGCTGGTGTTTAAAAAGAACAGGGAATGTCTGGAAACCCTGAATATTGTTCCAGCAAGAAACATTCTGACAGTCCATGGGGATTCGTTGACGGCATTGTTGAAGGACAGCATCCGGTTCGTATTCCGGATGCGAAAAGAGAAACTCGACGGGGTTATTGACTGTGAACTCTTTTCAAGGATCAGCAGTATTTACGCATTTCTAAGCGGCGCCGGGTTGCGCGTGGGGTTTCATCCTCACACCCAGGAGGGCCTTTACAGAGGTGGTTTTATCAACCGACCCGTTCTCTATAACCCCTACCGCCACATATCCCGGCAGTTTGTGACTTTGGCGAAGGCAATGGAAAATGGGGATGGTTTCCCCATGGTGAAACGGAACGTGGATGAGGATGTTTTTGGTATCCCAACGCTGAATCCGAATGCGGATCAGCAGGAACTCTTGAAGATCAGGCTGAAAAGGGACTTTCCGGAAACCACTGGAAAAGAACTGGTTTTACTTTATCCGGGAGGTGGCCTGCTTCCCATACGGGCATGGCCTTTGAACAATTATTGCACAATTGCCACGAACCTGCTTGCAGAAGGCTATGTTGTGGGCATTATCGGAATGAAAGAAGATACGCCCCTGGCCGAACTCATCTCGTCAAAGTGTCAAAGCCAATATTGCATTGATCTCACCGGTTATACCCGAACCATCATGGAGTTGATCACCCTTCTTCATTTCGGGTCCCTTCTCATCACCAACGATGGGGGCCCCGGGCATTTTGCTTCGTTGACGCCGATTCCATCCATTATTTTCTTTGGCCCGGAAACCCCGGCCCTGTATGGTCCGCTGAGTGAAAAGGCGGTGAGCTTTTATGAGCCATTGCCTTGTTCTCCGTGTGTTACCGCCTATAACCATCGTGAATCTCCGTGTGACGGGAACAATGTGTGTCTTAAAGCCATTCATCCGGAGGAAGTGTTTGAAAAGGCCTGCGAGTTACTGAAAATAGACACTATTTCTCCTATCATCTTATGAACAGACCCTCACATTCCATTCTTTCGGTAATCTCGTGGAGTTGGCGCCAGCGTCACCGTTTCTTTAAATTCGGTTTGGTGGGGCTCAGCGGCATCGTCATCAACCAGGCAGTTCTGTGGATGTGTCAGGAGCATGTTTTTTCGAGTATCGAGAACCTTTCGCTTCGTCTAAACCTTTCCATGGCGGTCGGAATTCTGCTGAGTATGACGAATAACTTCCACTGGAACCGCCGGTGGACTTGGAAAGATCGCGAGCGTGCTCAGAAGCTGCCCATTGTGCATCTGTACCTGCAGTACGCTGCCGCTAACTGGGCAGGCATCCTGGCCCAGGTGACCATCACCAATCTGCTGACAATGTGGATGCCCTATTTGCTGGCCAATCTGTTCGGTATCGGTGTGGGATGCGTGGTCAACTATATTTTAAATGACCTGTGGACCTACCGCCATGTCAGCACCGAGGTCATCGATCCCGAAGCGGGGCAACCGGACCGGGGGCGACTGGGGGCGCCGCTGGTCGTCGGTGGGCTTATTCTCTCTTTGTGTACCTATTTGCAGGGTCTTGGCTCGCTGCACATTCTTCGCAACGGCGACGAATTGGTGTACATGCACATCACACGCGTGACCAGTATCGCCAAGCAGTGGCTGCCCTTGCAGGGCATCCCGAGCATGGGAAACACCAAGCCGCCACTGCTGTTCTGGCAGGGGCTGATAAGCACGGATTGGGGGAGTCACTGGTCGGTGGAGGCGTTGCGCTGGCCCTGTGTGATGTGGACCTTCGGTACGGCGCTGCTCTGCGGCCTGCTGGGGTGGCGATTGTCCGGGCGTGATTTGTTCAAGGGGGCGCTGGCGGCGCTCTTCTATCTGGCTTTCTTCAGCACCTACCGCTACGGGCGGCCCTATCTTACCAATCCACCCGAAACATTCTGGGTGTTCGCATGCTTCTTCACCATGCTGTGGTGGAAGCCGCGATCCTTCGATTCGCGCTTCGTTTTCCCCACTATCCTGGGTGTGCTCGCAGGCATGGCGCTGCTGACCAAAAGTTTCGCCCAACTGCTGCCCATCGGCGTGGGGCTATCGTGGTGGCACCTGCATGTGCGCGGGTGGCGCGTGACCTCATTTGTGCGCCATTCACTGCCGGGTCTCGTCTGGACGGCACTGCTGTCCCTGGGCATGTTCTCGCTGTGGTTCGTGTTCGACCCTGAACCCGCGGCCATCTGGCGCGAGTTCGTGGTGGGGGAGAATGTGGGCAAAATGGCGAGCGGCATCGGAAGCTGGTTTGCGGGGTTTCTGTGGGGCGGCGACAATGTCTGGAGCCTCGGCGGCAGCTGGTTCTTCAATGCGGGTCTCTTGGCTTTTCCCCTGTTCGGTTTGATGGTGGAATGCTGGAAGCACCGTCGCACCCTGCTCGATGAGGAGCGGCTGCTGTGGATCTGGGTGTTTGCCATCTTCATGGTGTTCTGCATTCCCAGTCAGCGTAGCGGGCGTTATCTGCTGGAGGGGATGCCTGCGCTGGCGGTGCTGCTGGCGACGCGTTGCCAGCATGTGGGGCGCTACACTTTTGTGGTGTCGCTGTCTGGCGCCATTGCGGTGCTGCTGTCCATCGGATGGCTCTCGTTTCTGCTGGCGCGCGAGGTGGGTATTCAGGCTTTCTCCTGGTGGCATTTCCCACTGGTGGTTGCTGCTATCGCGTTTGCAGTGACGGCCATCGCACGGCCGCGCTGGATCGCCATGTGCAGCGCAATCGCAGCCCTGTCGGTGTTCCTGTCGCTGTCCAGCTTTCTCTCTGTGTTCGATGCGCCGCTGGGCACCTACAACACGGCTGTTATCGAGGCCACCGCTGATCGCGTGGTGTGGACACCGGAGAAATTTCGATCGAAGGCGGAAACCCACCGCTTCCTGCTCCCTCATGCGGTGGTGCGCGGCTATCCAACCGGGGGAAAGCTGCCCGACGCACCCGTTCGTGGGCCCCATGACCTCATGGTGATTCAGCGGCCTCTGGATGCGCCGGCGCCTGCGGGGGCCATGGGTAGTCGCATCGATATTACCAGTCGCCACAAAGCCTGGCAGATCTGGGAAATGGCCACCGGCAACGTGAAGAAACACTTGTTCGCCCGGGAGTGGGTGGTACCAGCGGGTTCACTGCCGGCGCGCTGACAGCGTGTGAGAATTCCAATGGCTGCGGTTCAAGATTCCTTGTCGGTAACACCCGCTTCTTCAAAGGTGAGCATATCCCTGGAAATTTTTGCTGCACCATCGATAATTCCCATGGCCAATGCGCCGCCGGTTCCTTCCCCCAGGCGCATTCCCAGATCCAGGATGGGATCCAGATGCAGATGATCCAGCATGATCCTGTGACCCGGCTCTTCCGAGCAATGGCCGGCAAAGAGGTAATCTTTCACCGCCGGGCAGAGTGCATCGGCAATGAGTGCGCCGGCGGTTGAGATGAATCCGTCGATGACCACGGGTCGCCGGTGGGAGGCGCCGGCCAGTATGCAACCGGCAATGCCGGCGATTTCAAATCCGCCCACTTTAGAAAGAACATCCAGGCCATCGTTCGGGTCTGGCTGATTCACCTCAATGGCGCGGCGAATGGCCTCCTTTTTCCTCATAAGCCCCTGATCATCAACGCCGGTTCCCCGGCCCACCATCTTCGAAACGCTGTTATGGGTCAGTACAGCGCCAATGGCGGCGGAAGGGGTCGTGTTGCCGATACCCATGTCGCCTGTGCCCAGGATTTCCACACCTTTTTCAAATAGGCTCGAAGCCAGCTCAAACCCTGTAAGTATTGCTTCTTCCGCTTTTTTTCGTGGCATCGCCGGACCTTTTGCCATGTTTTCAGTTCCTTCCCCCATTTTGTGAACCAGGAGCTTGTCCCTGTTTTCCACGGAATCCGGCGCCACATGGGCGATGATCCCCATATCCACTACCCAGACCTCCGCATTGACCTGACCGGCCAGGATGTTAATCCCGGCGCCACCATTCAAGAAGGCGCGGACCATTTCGCCGGTAATCACCTGCGGATAAGCACTGACGCCTTCATCAACCACGCCATGATCTCCGGCCATTACGAGGAACGCCTTGCGATGGATCGAGGGTTTGAGCGTTTTGTTTATGGCACACAGGCGTTCTCCAATGTCGTGAATTCTGCCAAGGGCGCGTGTGGGCATGACCAATTGGGCCGTTCTTTGTTGTGCCGTTTCCATCCATTCCGCTTCGATTGGTTTAATCGACCCAATGATTTCCTGCAAACTCATTTTTTCAGTACCCATTTTCCTCCTCCATTTCATTTACGTAAAGACCGCTCCATAAGCCATTTTCAGTGGTGACAAATATGATGAATAGAATGACTTGTCAATATCTTTCGAATGGTGAGGGTTGCGTCATGAAAATGGCGACCACATGATTTTGTTGACAAATTAATGAAAAAAGCTTTATCTGGAACAGAGTCTGTTTTAGAATTCTCACCTTAATACAGGAGGATTACGCGATGGCACTAGAACCTTGGGATACACCCTACTGGCCCGAAGGGGTTCCCCGTGAGATCACAGGGTACGAAAAACCGCTCTTTTCTCTTCTTGACGAATCCGCAAAGACCTATCCCGACAATACCTTTACCATCTTCAACG
>JABGPV010000225.1 GCA_018644785.1 Deltaproteobacteria bacterium
CAGTTAATAATTAAGGCCTGACCCCATTCTCGCTTTTCCCAGTTGTTCGGCAGGCGTAGAGATCTCGTCTGTAAAGTTTATTCAGGTGTTAAAAATGCTTGACGTTTAATCGAAAGTATCGTAGTATCTTTTGGAAATATTATTGAGAGAGGCGTGAGGGAACTGGCCCTTTGATCGCCCGGCAACCTGCAGAAGTAAGGTGCCACAGCCAGCCCGAAAGGGAACGATGAGGTCATAATGACAAACCATGTCAGGCCTCCTTTTGGAGGCTTTTTTCGTTTCAGGGGTAGGTCTCCTCCCAATCAGGGATCTTGACAATTGGATAGAGGGCGATTTGTGACTGCTTGCAGCCCTCATTAAAAGAATTTGCTAAAGTGTCGAAAAGCCCCGTTGCTTTCACTTCAGCAATGGGGCTTTTTTTTGGCCTGAGCTCAAAGAAAGGAGGCATGCACCATGCCAAAATCAATCACACCCAAACTGGGTATCCGGGGCCTTAAGCACCTGGACGCTGTCATCCTGTCAGCGCTCGCAACCAACGCGACAGTTCTTCTGATAGGCCCTCACGGCAGCGCCAAAACACTTCTGGCACAGCGGGTTGCCGGGGCGCTGGGCAGCTCCTTCCGCCATTACAACACCAGCCTTCTGAACTATGACGATCTGGTGGGCTACCCCATTCCGGACCAGGAGAACAAAAAACTCGATTTCATACAGACCCCGGGGACGATCTGGAATGCCGAATTCATCCTGTTTGACGAGATATCCCGGGCCAGGCCGGAAATACAGAACAAGGTCTTCCCCATTGTCCATGAGCACCGCGTACAGGGGATAGAGCTTGAACATCTGAGCCATTGCTGGGCGGCCATGAACCCCCCCTCTGACGGGGAGGAGGAACAGGATCTGATCTATTCAGGGTCCTGGTCCCTGGATGCTGCGCTGGCGGATCGCTTTCGCTTTGTCCTCAAGATCCCCGGGTTCAACGAGCTGAACGGGGAAACCAGAGAGCATATCCTTTCTGACGGCGACAGGAAAAACGGGCGCCCTCCCGGTTTCAAGACCTTGATCAGGGATACCCGAAAACAGCTGAAATCCCTGACCGGGTCTTATAGGCAGTGGCCGGTCCGTTATCTCACGTCAATGATCCCTCTTCTTGAAAAAACAGATCTGATGATTTCCGGAAGGCGCGCAAGGTTCCTTTTCGAAAACATTCTGGCCCTGTATTCATCCGAACTTGTGCTTTACGGGGAATCAGACCTGAGCGATGTAGCATTGAGGGCGGTTCTGTCCGGCCTTCCCCACGGCGCTTCAGGCAAGGCCGTGGACCAGGGCAAGATTCTGCTGGCCCACAAGCAGGCCGTCCGTGAGTCCGGTGAAAGCGCAGACAGCTTTATGGTCCGTATCAGGGGTATCAGGGACCCGGTTAAGCGTGTGGAGTTCGCCCTCCGGGAAAACCCTGACAAAACAGCGCTCACCCAGATTGTCTCGGATACCTTTGCATCTTTGGATATTGTCCAGCGCTACGTATGGGTAAATCTGGCATTTCCGGGAATATCCGAGAATAAAGGGGTTGCCGCGACTGTCCTGGAACTGATGGCAGAGGTTGAGTCAAAGATTTACCAGGGGGCTGTCTCAAGTTTCAGTGAAGCAATGAGCCCTAATAATAAGAGATGGAGCTCCTGGCAAAACCTCAGCAAAGTTATTGCCCGCGCCGAAAGCGATGAATCCATTTCTCAGGAGCACGTGGCGGTGGCAAGGGCCCTGTTTTTCATAGAAAATGAGGACGTATCCATGGACCAGGTCCGGGTAACATTTCAGGATATAAAGGAAAGGATGTCATCATGCGAGTAGAGCGAACACCATTCTCTCCGCCTCAATCCGACTGCACACATAACATGAGCTGCCGTTCCCGTACGACAGTCAGGAGCAGGGGGATGGCCCCTGAGAAACTGTCCGGGAGACTGAGGGGTAAGAACATCCTGATCTACCCCCGGAATTACATACCGGATTGTCTGAAATCCTATGTCAACAGGTTTAAGGAAAAGAACACAGCCGTTTTTAACGCCATCATGGCCCTCGGGGAAGGGCGCTCTATAGACTCCTATTCGAGGTACATCACGGGCCATTCAGACCATGACAGGATCTTCATGAGTTGGATTTCCCGTGTTCCCCGGGATGTCTTGCTGTTCCCCCGGGTAGGCCACATAAGGGGGAAAGGTTCGAACGGCACCAGGATCGATTCCGATGAAGGCTCTTCCTCAAAATGCAGCCTTCACACGGCCCTGTACATCATGGCCCGTTCCAACCGGTACGTGTACATACGTGATAAAAGCCCCCTGTGCAGTCTGGTGTCCATAGACCGCAAAATTCAAATCATATTTGTCAGCGAGGGAGGTTAAAGCTTATGACTTTGCCAATAGAAGATTTGCGCTGGAGGATTTTCAATGTGTTCCCTGCAGGCGAGCTTGCGCTTGATCACCTGCTGGGGGTCCTGAGCATCAGGTACAGCAGCAGGATTTCCACAGCGGCGGTAAAAAACCAGATGCCGCCGTCTCTCCTGCTCAATCCCGAATTCATTGAGAAATACTGCCGGACCGATGAGCATCTTCTCATGATACTCATGCATGAAATGTATCACCTTATTCTGGGGCACACGCGTCTGTTTCCCCTTATGACCCCGGCACATAATTTTGCCTTCGATGCCGTCATCAATTCCATGATTTGCAAATCCATGCCCGGCTATGAGTACATATCTTTCTTTACGGGCTTTTACAGGGATGACCGCATCGAGGCCTTACTCCGCCCCCCCGAACTGTGGTCGCCCGGGCAGGGGAACCGTGCACGGTGGAAGCTCAAAGGCGATTTGCTTGAGGCCCACAAGGCCCTTTACACAGAGAAAGGCGACCTGACCTATCGGGATATTTTTGAGCTTGTGATTGAGGAGATAAATGAGGATTCAGCGGTTCTCCTGCTTGGCGGCCACGATGAAGATGAAACGGATGGAGGGCTTTCGGACCCGAATGCCGTCAAAGCTATAGCTGAAGTGGTAGGCAAATGGCCCGCCTTGGAGCGCAGGCAGGGGCGGGACCGCGGGAGGGATGTGGAAGAGTTTGTTCAGGAGCCGGAGAAACCGGAAATGTCGGTCAGCCGGATTATAAGAAAGTCCATCGCAAGACTTGCTCAAAATGGTCATGGCTCTCAACAGGTCCACAGGCCGTCACAAAGGGAAACCCTTCTCCCCTTTCCGACACTGCCTGACAGGCGGGCCTCTGTCATGCGAGGTCTCGGCCAGTGCCCGGTTTTTTTCAGAGGAGAGGTGCAGGGTCTTCGCCGCGAGACAGCCGGGCAGGTCCACATCTACCTTGATGTGTCGGGAAGCATGGATGACTGCCTTGGAACGATTTTCGGCTGCCTCAGACCTGTTCAGAACTGGCTGCACCCGATGGTTCACATTTTCAGCACGGAGGTGATGGACTACCCCATAAAGAGCATCCTGAAGGGGCGATATGAGTCTACCTCGGGGACAGACATCAACTGTGTGCTGGAGCACATCATCGGCAATAAAATCAGGAAAGCCGCGATTATCACTGATGGGTACGTGGGAGAGCCTTCTGAAATGCTTCTCAGGAAGCTCCCGAAACGGGTCAAGTTCGTGAAACTGCTTACACCCGACTATTACGAGAATGATATTGACCACCTTCCCGGTTCCGTTCACCGGCTGCCGATATAGGAGATTTACCATGGGAGTTAATTATCCATTTAAAAGAGAATACGGGGAAGTTGTAAGTCCGGGCCACCCTGACAAGCTTGCGGATGCTGTCGCTGACAGGATCGTGGCTGCGGTCTCCGGCCGGGATTCAAGTGCCTTGGTCGGGGTGGAGGCGGCAACGGCCCTGAACAGGGTGTTTGTCACGGGGAGAGTTGCAGCGAGAGAGAAATTGATGGCACTGGACCTGAATGCCGTCATAAAGGAGGTTTACCGGGATGCAGGCTACGGCAGAAGAGCCTCAGGCGTTATATGGGCGCCTGATCCGGAAGAGATTGATGTGGATGAGACCGGGCTCATAAGAGACGAGATAGATGAAGATGAGCGGGGAATAAGGTGCCTGTCAGACGATCAGAGCATCACGGTGGGCTACGCTGTCAGCTCTCCGGAGACTAACTACATACCCAGGGCACAGTGGCTTGCGTGGCAGGTGATGCGTGAAATCCGCTCGCTGACATCAGTAAGACAGGATGAGTTCGGACCCGATGCTAAAGTTCTGACCGAAACCACCGGTGACGGGCACGGCTGGATGCTTAGGCGTCTGGTGGTTTCCATGCAGCACTCTTCCGAAATTGACTGGAGTGAAAATGCCAGGATTGTTTACAATGCGCTGGACAATCTGAAGGAGCGGTTCAGTGAGACCCGGGTGAACTGCAGTATCGACTGTGACTCTATTGACTTGATTGTCAACGGCCATGGCGATTTCAGCACAGGCGGCCCCATGGGTGATAACGGCCTGTCCGGGAAAAAACTCGTGATGGACGCGTACGGCCCTATGGTTCCCATAGGGGGCGGGGCTTACAGCGGAAAGGACCCTCACAAGGTTGACCGCGTCGGTGCGGTTCTGGCCCGGGAGATGGCGCTCTATTCCGTGATAAATGGAGGCAACCCCTGGGATATTGTACAGCTGACCTGGGCACCCGGAAGACCGGACTACATTTCGCTCAATTCAATGATGGGCGCAGAAGGCCTAAGAAACATTTTCCCCGATACCATTGAGAAATGTGTGAGTCGATATTTTCAGAAATCGGATTGCGAGGCCATTCCCGAATTGGCCGTTGAAGGATGGTACTCCGGTTTCTGTAACACGCCCTGGGAAAGTCTGTGCAGGGAGAATATGGAAAATAGAGGTGTGTGAATATGCTGGCAGCAAAATAACTTTTTGAGGTCCCTGAAGGCTTTTCGCCATGGGACGAATGGGAGGGGTTGAAATGCATGGTTTAAAAGAGATTATCTGGCTGAATGAGGAAGCATATTTCCTGTGGACACAGGGTAAGACGCAGGCCCCCACACTAAACCACCTGACTTTTTATAAAGCCAGGAAAGAGGGGGATACCCCCGGAGACACTCCGGAGATGTCGATCGTCTCCGAAAACCCGGTTCCGAAAGAAGGGTAGCATGAAAAACTAATCATTACCCGGTAATCACCTCCATCCCCGTGATATCCCGGGGATGCGGAGGGTGTCACCATGAGAGAGGTTTTTACTTCCTCAGCCAGATCAATGCCGGCATCCCGCCGGGGATTAACCCGGCGCCCGTCCTCTTCACCTCTCAGGGGGTTGCGGCCACTTATAGTAATGCTTCAGCATGAACTGCTGGATTTCCTCCGGGTAGGCTTCCTCATACGTTTCAACCTGATCCTGGTATTCACGGTATTCCTGCTGATACCTGAGCTCATCAGCAATCTTCTCCAACTGATAGTTCCGGTCAAGGTCGTTGTAGTACCTGTCCGAGTCGTACCCATCCCTCCATCCCCAAGCTGCTGCGGGAAGGAGAACGATTGCCAGAATAACGATTAGCTTTTTCATGATATCTCCTTTTCAGATTCTTCACTTTTTTAAATTTTCCGCTGATCGGGATGCTTCAAACGTTGGAAAAACTCCTTTTGGCTGGCATGTTAGCAGAGGGTTTTGACAGATACGGTCACAAAGATGCCGAAAAAAATAGAATTCTTGAAATTCCCTTACTCTCCTGCTATTTCGTTATAAATAGGGGCCAAGTCTACGGTTGACTGTTGCTGGCGTGTGCTTGAAGCATGGGAACCAGGGAAAAAAGCGTCCCGGTTCTCGGAGAATGGGACAACAGTTAATAATTAAGACCTGACCCCATTTTCCCTATAATTGATGAAGGGGAGGCCTGGCACTTGGGTTGCTTTTTCTCACTCTGACGGAAAGAATAAACAATGAGAATACGAAATGCGGGAAAGGTTACGGACGGACTTTGGTGCCTGGGTTCGGAGGCATCGAATATCTACCTCCTGGAGGGAGATGAAGAGTCTATGATTGTGAGTGGTGGAATGAGTTATCTGGTGCCCACACTTCTAGAGCAGTTCCAGGTGTTTGGGATAGATGAGACTCGCATTACCAAACTTCTTATTTTGCACGCCCACTTTGATCATATCGGCACAATTCCGTTTTTTAAGCGCCGGAATTTGGGCCTTGAAATCTATGCCTCAGCCAGGGGATGGGAGATCCTCGGGATGCCTAAAGCCATAGCAACCATAAATAACTTCGGACGCGATGTGGCGGTTCATATGGGCTTTGAGGGAGTCTATTCACAATACGAGATCGAATGGGGAGACGACATCAGCGGAAAGACCGTGGTGGAAGGTGACCACCTCGGTGTTAAACCGCTGGAGGGGATAGTGTATGAAACCCCCGGGCACTCGTCCTGCTCCGTCTCTTTTTACGTTCCCTCCATCAAGGCCTTGTTCCCTTCAGATGGAGGAGGTATCCCCTACAAGGAGATGATCATGGCATCCGGTAATTCCAACTTTACCAAGTACCAGGAGAGCCTTGAAAAGCTGAAGGATCTGGATGTGGAATTCATGTGCGCAGATCACTACGGATATGTTATTGGGGAGGAGGCCGAAAACTATATCAGGGAGAGTATCCAGGCAGCCAGGGCAAGACGGTCCGAAATGGAGGAGGTCTACCTCCAGTCGAGAGATATGGAGGTAGCCACGCGTGAACTGATGATGCGGTTTTACAGAGATGACCCCGATTATCTCCTTACCCCGGAGATCCTTGCAGGAGTCTATCATCAGATGCTTCGGCATATTGTCAAGGAGCTGGAGTGATTCCACAAAGAAGGGAGCATCGGGTAAAACGGGACGCTGCGGGGAATTCGGGGGACACAATACTGAAATATTGACAACTGACGTCAGGGATTGTGGCGATAATTCCGGGGACACTGTGCTTAATTTTTATCACTGTGAAAAACATGGGCTTGAGATCTGCTGCTGATCCCGCTGCCATCTGGAAAAAACAGGAAATGATGATTGGCTACTGGGACTAGCCGTTTTTGAAGCCGCGGATATAAGCAATATATGGAAACATATCCCAGAGCAAGACATGATCTAGAGTTTTTTCCGGTACACCAGGACGGTCAGGAATTTATCCTGGTGAGGGATCACCTGGGGCTTTCGCCGGAAGGCACCGCATTGGGGATTCCCCTGTACCAGTTCATGACGCTTCTGGATGGCAGCCGCTCCATCAGCGATTTGCAGACGATCTTCATGAGACAACAGGGTGGTGTTTTTGTGGGTTCTGAAGAGATTCTGGGATTGCTAAACAACCTGGATGCCACATATCTTCTGGATTCGGAAGCGTTTCAGTCGGCAAAAGGGGAAATTGTTGCCGATTTCACAAATAAGCGGGTCAGGCCCGCCTCCCACAGCGGAAAGAGTTACCCGGACACTCCGGTGGAATTGAGGGCCCGTTTGAATGAAATTATGGCCGACCCAGTGGCTCTGCCTGCTGATGCATCTTTCCCTTCAGGGAAAATCCAAGCCTTGGTGGCCCCTCACATCGATCTCAATGTGGGATATAAATCTTATGCACAGGCCTATGGGATGCTGCAGGATGCAACACCCACCCGGGTGGTGGTTCTGGGGACGGGACACCAGCTTGAGGAGGACCTTTTTTCCCTGACGGACAAGAATTTCGAGACCCCGTTGGGCATTATCAATAGTGATGGCGAGGCCGTTGACCGCTTGAAAAGGGCTGGACAGGGGATGGTGGCCTTGAATGATTTTATTCACCGGTCAGAACATTCCATTGAGTTTCAACTCATCTTTCTGCAGCATGTCATGAGAAAGAAGGATTTCGCCATTATTCCCATCCTCTGTGGTTCTCTGCAGAATTTTGCCGCTTATACGAGGCAGGCCTTTGTCGAGCGTGCATTGCCTTTTTTGGAAACCCTGCAGCAGCTCCTTGATGAACCGGGTCATGAGACCCTCCTGGTGGCAGGTGTTGATTTTTCCCATACCGGGCCCAAGTTCGGTCATGAGGTTACTGCCAGGGCCCTTGAGAACCGATCCCGGGAACACGATCAAAACCTGCTGAAACATTTATCCGGAATGAACGCGGATCATTTCTGGAAGGAATCAGAAAGGGTCAGGGATCAATACCATGTCTGTGGTTTTTCTGCACTGGCCTGTCTGCTGGAAGTATTGCCGGAATGCCGGGGAACGGTTCTGGATTACGAGATATGGCACGAAGCGCCCACGCAATCCGCCGTGAGTTTTGCCTCCGTTGTTTTCACAAATACGCATCCTGCCAAAAGTGCGTCATGAAATGCTACCAGGGAAAACGCATTAACCCCAATCTTTTCGAAACATACCCTTGTGGCATATTTCCAGAAAGCCTTTCACAAAAACTTGGATGGTTCAAAGATAACCGATAGAAAAAGCCAGTAGAAATTGGCCTCCAAAGTATAGGGGGAGACCCAGAAACCGGTTGATGGGCTCTTTCTTGACAAAG
>JABGPV010000226.1 GCA_018644785.1 Deltaproteobacteria bacterium
CACACCAGTCATGCCAGCCATGGTAACCACAGCGCATCACTTTCAGTTTATGGGTGTGCGCTCGAGCAATCCGGATGCTGGCGGTGGTGGCGTCGGAACCTGTTTTCAGGAATATGCTCATTTCAGAAGAAGGGACTATCTCGGTCAGTTTTTCTGCCAGATGGTTCTGATATTTCTGGGTCAGGGTAAAACAAAACCCCTTTTTATTTATCTGCTCACAGACCGCTTTATCCACCTCTTCTTCCCGGTAGCCCAGGATGATGGGACCGTAGCCGCACAAAAAATCAACAAACTCATTGCCGTCAACATCTGTCAGTCGGCACCCTTTACCGGTTTCAAGGAAAATGGGGTATTCTCCCCGGATAAAATCACCGGGCTTTCTGGCTCCCAAGACCCCTCCCGGCACCAGTTTCAAAGCAGCTTCATACAGTTCCGCGCTTTTGGTGATATTCAGCTTTTCGGTCTCTTTCATTGGACAGGTCTCCTCGCCTATTTTTCAGGTTCAAACATGGATGAAACGGTTTCCGTCTGATGGATTCTGGCCCCTCTACTTAAAAATATGCTCAAGAATTTGTCCGGGTCAATGCATCCTTCAGGCGCCACAACTCCTTTTACAGTGACATCTCCCGCATCCATCATAAGCGATGCAATGGAGGCGGGAAGCCCGGTTCCAGGCGCCATTCTGCCCACCATATCGGCGGTGTAGACAACCCTTTTACCATCCCTTTCACCTTTGACAATGACCTTTAAGCCTGAGGATTGAGGACCGTTGTCCCTTCCCTCGGGAATGGTTTCCCACATTTTTAACGCCAGATCATAAGGGGTGATTTGGGTCCCTTTAACATCGATGGGCTCCGTCCCCAAAAACCCGGAATCTTTCTGCTCCTTGATCAGTTCATCCACCCATGAGGGGATCAGGGCGCCTTTGATGATCACATTTTTGACCCCTTTGATGTATTTTGGAAGGGTGAGCGGCTGGGGATGACCCACGTATCGCACATGGCAGGTGCCCAAGGGGTCCAGGAATTGTTCCGCTGTTTCTCCGGTTCCGCCTTCAACCTGAACCAGTTCACCATCAATATATTGGGGGATTTTTCCTAACGTCATGTGAAGGGAGTGGTCCCAGGCGGCCCCTGCCAGCTCGGCAATGCTCACCACCCAGTAGAGGTAAATTTCATCAACCCTGTCCAGACGATCCGCATACCATTTCACCAGCACATTGTTGGTGCCGGGATCGGATCCCATGCCGGTCAGTACGGTGATGCCGGCTTCCTTGGCCAGTTGGTCGATGTCCGATTTGAAAAGAATCTCGGTTCCCTCATAATCATCACAGATATCAATATAATTGACTTTGGCCTCCACCGCCGCTTTGGCAACCGGAACCGCGGTTTTGTAAAAGGGTCCCGCCGTGTTGATGATAACGTTAACATCTTTGAAGGCATTGACCATTGATTCGTGGTCATTAACATCCATCTTTATGAGGGTGGCTTTTTCATTTTCACGCAATTTTTTGGAGAGTCTCTCCGGATCCGGGTAAAGATCAGCCAAGATGACGTCGGTCACCTGTTCCTGTTTCACCAGGTCCCTTGCAACACCCTGTCCCATACCGCCCACGCCACCGATGATTAATGCTTTCATGTTTTTTCCTCCCGTGTATGGCAAAAAGAATTCGTAATCTGTTTTATACTTGCGCTTTTTTCTCCCTGATGGCGGTAAGAATCTTGTCCGGTGTCAGGGGGAATGAATCCAGATGGACACCGATGGCATTGCTGACGGCGGCACTGTACCCTTGGGCAGCGGACATGGCAATGGACATGCCGGCTTCCTTGGCACCGTAAGGCCCCTTGGGATCAATGGATTCCACAATGATGTTGTTGATCTTGGGCATATCGCACGCCAGAGGCAGCTTATAATCGAGCATGGTGGGATTGAGGCATCTGCCGTCTTCCCATTCATGATACTCGGTGAGCATCCCCCCCTGTCCGCCCATGGCAATGGAGCCTTCAAACTGGCCCTCCAGAACCAACGGGTTCAAGGCATACCCCACATCCTGGGCCGCAGTGGCTTCAAGTACTTCCACCTGGCCCGTATCAGGGTCCACCTTCACTTCCACAATGGTGGTGCCGAATGAAAAGGCTTCGCACATCTGGCCGTAGGGATTTTTTACCCATTCCCGCTTCGTGTCCACCTTAGGCCAGTAGCCCCCTTCCGCATTGACGGAGTTGAAGTTGAGCAGGCTGATCCTGACCACCTTTTTGATGGGGATGGACTTTTCCGGATCATCTTTAACAAAAATGAGACGATTTCTAGCAACCAGTTTGTCAGGTTCGACTTTTAATACTTTTGATGCCACCTTAAAGAGCTTTTTCCGGCAGTTTTCAGCGGCGATCTTGACGGCATGCCCTCCCACAAAGGTCGAGACCTGGGAATAGGATCCGGGGTCCGAGCTTGTGGTCTCCGTGTCGGCATTTACCAGATGGATGTCTTCGGGGAAAAGACCCAGCTCCTCCGCCGCAATCTGGACCACCATGTTTTCATTCCCCTGGCCGTTGTCCACTACGCCGCTCATGACGGTGGCTTCTCCATCTTCATTAAATTTGATAAAGGACTGGGAGCCGCCCCGGATTCCCATGGGAAAGCCTGTCTGTACCGAATTGGTGCCGATGCCGATGCCGTGAAACGGCGGCAGTTTCCCCCATTTTTCCTTGAAACCCGATTTTTCTACCGCTTTAAGAATGGTTTCGTCCATGGCGCATGAGGAAACCAGGGATTTGGTGCTGGTATAATCGCCCGGCTGCCTGGAATTTCTTAATCGTATCTCAACCGGGTCCATGCCGAGATGATCCGCGATCATGTCCAGTTGGGTGTCCACCCCGCAGGCAAATCCCCTTCCGTGGGTCCGTATCATTCCCCGGATCGGTTTGTTGGTGTAAACCCGATAGCCGTTGTACCGCACGCTTCCCATGCGATAGGCCTGTTCCATGGAAAGAAAGGGGACGCTGGTGGCGATGGGACCGGTACTGGAATACGCCCCCCCGTCCATATGGCAGGTGGTTTCGCGGGCAATGACGCGCCCCTCCTCATCCACACCGGTTTTATGGGTGGTGATCATGGCATGCCCCTGGCGGGTGGCAATGGTGTTTTCTTCCCGGGTGAACACAATCTTTACCGGTTTGCCGGTCTTTTTCGCCAGAAGCGCACAGATATAGTCGGCCGGGCATATTTCAGAACGCCCTCCGAAAGCGCCGCCAATGGCAATTTTTCTGATCTTGACCTTGTGTAGCGGTATCTTGAATGAGTTGGAAAGGGGTTTGGATTTCATGTGGGGGCCCCCATTGGGACACCAGACTTCCAGGCAGTCTTCAGGGTCGAATTGTGCCGCTACCGCATAGGGTTCGGCGTGGAAATAGGACTCTTCCGATGCTATAAAGGTATCTTCTCGAATGTAATGGGCTTTCTCGAAGCTTTCATCCACATTCCCCGTGTCGATATTTACATGAATATTCACATTATTGGGATAGTCTTCATGGATCAGCTCCGTATCCGATGCCATGGCGGCCATGGGGTCAAACACGGCCGGCAGTTCCTCGTATTCCACCTTGATGAGATCAAGGGCCGTAAGAGCCGTCTCTTCATCGATAGCCGCCACACCGGCCACTTCATCCCCCATGTAACGGGCTTTTTCCACCTGAATGAACTGCTGGTCCCGGGTATAGGGAAACACGCCCCATTTGACGCCTTGGGTATCTTTTCCCGTGACAACCGATTTAACGCCGGGAAGCGCCTCAGCCTTTGATGTATCGATATTCAAGATGCGGGCATGGGCATAAGGGCTTCTTTTGATTTTCCCCACCAGCATGCCGGGGAGTTTCAGATCGGCCGTGTATTTTGCTTTCCCCATGACCTTGGCCCTGGAATCAACCCGCGGCATCCGTTTTCCTATAATGGTGTAATCAGACATTTCCTACTCCTTTGGGTTGCAATCGCAACAATGGTCATCCGGCCGGGCCGCATGGGCCACCGCCTCGACAATTTTTGCATATCCGGTACACCGACAGATATTTCCGGCAAGGGCTTTGCGGATGGTTTTTTCGTCCGGCGTTTGATTCTCTTTGAGCAGTGCGTCCGCACTCATGAGCATGCCGGGGGTACAGAACCCGCATTGGACGGCGCCGTGATCCATAAAGGACTGTTGTAGCTTTGACAATTCATCCCCGTTGGCGAGTCCTTCCACTGTTTTGACCTTCGTCCCTATGGCTTCCAATGCCAGGGTCAGGCAGGAGCGGACCGGCTTACCATCCATGTGAACGGTGCAGGATCCGCAAACCCCTTCTCCGCAACTCTCTTTTGAGCCGGTCAGATCCAGCTTCTCCCTCAGTACATCCAAAAGGGTTTCGTTCGGATAGATCATGAGCTCATGGGGTTTACCATTTATATTCAAGGTGATTTCTATCTTTTCCATTTAACACTCCAGCGATTATCCATTTGAATTTTCCATGGCCGTTGCGGCTTCCATCAGCGCCTGGAACACCATCCGGGGTATCATGTCACACCGGTACTGAAGGGTTGAACCCACATTGTGAACCGCAAATGCGGCCGCACTGTCCATGGATGCGTCCGCCGCTTTTTTAAAGGCGTCCGTATCATCCAGCGTTTTGCCCATTAGAGAAGATGCGGCCTGGGCCAGAAACAAGGGGGCCCTGCTGATGGCGCCCACAACAATCCTCGCTTCACCGATTTTGTTTTTTTGCGCGCCGGACGGTTTCAACAAAACGCCTGCGCAGACAATGGGGTAATCAATGGCGGATCGGTAGGCCAACCGTTTGTAAGCGCTCCGGGCATTATTTAAGGGGATAATGATCTCTTTCAGCAGCTCATGGGCTTCCATTTGATGGGGCATGATGCCGTCAGCGGTGTAAAATTGATCAAGATCCACGGTTCTTTCCTGACCTTTACCGATCATCACCAGCTTTGCGCCCAGGGCCATGAGGGCCGTGGCACCGTCCGACTGGCATGTGGAGTTGCACCGGTCGGCGTTTTCACGTGCATAGCAGATTTTTCCGCCATCCTTGTGACAGGCCTGACGACCGGATCGGTGAAAATCAGACTGGTTGTAGTGATGGCACCGGTTATCCTGAAGGATATTTCCCCCGATGGTCCCTCTAAAATGCTGTATGGTGATGGCACCGATTTTTTCACAGGCCTGAAAGAGGCCCCTGGCGTTTTTTTGAATCGGGGCTGATGCAATAATATCGGCCAGGGGCGTTCGGGCGCCGATCTTAATACCGTCCGCTTCTTCTCTAATATACGACAAATTATTCAAGGATTTGAGGCTGATCAAGACTTTCGGCTTTAGCAGCCCTTTTTTCATCCTCACCAGAAGATCGGTCCCCCCGGCGAGGGGTTTTGCATCTTCCCCGTGAACGGCCAACAACTCAAGCGCTTCTTCAAGATTTCCAGGTTCCAGATAGTCAAATCTTGGTAACAGCATTTTTTTCTCCCTAAATTACAAATAGTTTAATCCTGGCAATGTGTACTGTATACAGTGTGGCCTGTCAAGGGTTTTGGGACGAAACCACGGATGAGCATTGCATGAATGAACAGATTTGTGCTACTTTTCCGAGAACAATTTGAACCGTTGAGTTTCAATGCCTTGGCCGGCACCGGCATATTGGAGTGAAAGTCATGAACAAAGCAATCAAACAATCCCTGAAAGATATTGTGGGTGCAGAGAATTTCACTGATTCTCTGATCGACCGCATCGCCTACGCAAAAGATGCTTCGGAACATCAGCACAGACCTGATGCAGCCGTGTGGCCCATCAGCACAAACCAGGTGTCAGCCATCATGAAACTGGCAAACCGGGAAAAATTTCCGGTGGTCCCCAGGGGCGCCGGAACGTCTCTGGCGGGGCTGGCGGTGCCGGAGCAGGGCGGCCTCATACTGGATCTGGGACGTATGGACAAAATCATCGACATTAAGATTGAAGACCGCCTGGCCGTGGTCCAGCCGGGGGTTATCTACGCAGAACTGGATCGTACCCTCTCCCCACACGGTTTCTTTTTCCCCCCGGATCCGGCCAGCGGCTCGGTGTGTACCCTTGGCGGAAATGTGGCCACGAACGCCGGCGGCATCAAAGGGGCCAAATATGGTACCACCAAAGATTATGTACTGGCTTTGGAAGTGGTGCTTCCCGATGGTCGTATTCTGCGTACCGGCTCCAAGTGCATGAAAAGTGTGTCCGGTTACGATTTAACAAAACTTTTTGTGGGCTCCGAAGGAACCCTGGGCGTGATTACCGAAATCACTTTCAAGGTAAATCCGAAGCCCCCCATGACGTCCACGGCCATGGCCACCTTTGAAACCCTGGAGGATGCCGGGCGGGCCATCAGTGAGATCATGTACTCGGGAATTATCCCCAGCGCCCTTGAGGTGGTCGATCAGCAGTCTCTGATGGCCATCAATCAAAACACCGATCTCAACCTGCCGGAGGTAGAAGCCCTCCTCGTGGCTGAAACCGACGGGTATACCCGGGAAGAGACTGACTTCCAAATGACCAAAATAGTCAGCATCTTCGAGAAAAACAATGCCACCACAACCCGGCAGGCTGACTCGAAGGAAGAAGCGGCGGCCCTGTGGACCGCCCGAAAATCGGCTTATGGGGTCGTGGCCCGCATCAATAATAACCTCCTTGTAGAGGACCTGGCAGTGCCCATGAGTAAGGTCCCGGACATGCTGAGATCCATCTCCGAGCTCGCCAAGAAACATAATCTGGCGATACCAACCGTTGGACATGCCGGTGACGGAAATCTCCATCCTGTGGTCTGTTTCGACGGGACCAATACGGATGAGGTCAAGCGAGTGGAAGAGGCATCGGCCGAGTTGTTTGAAAAGGTCATTGAGCTGGGCGGGACTTTGACCGGTGAACATGGCATTGGATTGGCGAAAGCGCATTTCATGGCGCTTGAACACGATGAGGTCGGTATGGATGTCATGCGCGCCATGAAAAAATTGTTTGATCCAAACAACATTCTCAATCCGGGCAAAATGGGGCTGGAGGCGTAAATGGACGGGAAGTATGAATTTGAAAAAAAATTCCGGGATCAGGTACTCAGGTGTTCAAGCTGTGGGTTTTGCAGGGCGGTCTGTCCCGTTTTCGGTCTCACCAAGCGCCCCGCATTTAATGCCCGTGGAAAAATGCTGATCTTGAAAGAGGTCATGGACGGAAATGTTGAGTTGAATGATGAGCTGGTCGAAACCCTCTTTCAGTGCACCACCTGTGCCGGCTGTACGAATCAGTGCCCTTCTGACGTGAACCCGCCGGAAATCATCAAGCAGGTGCGAAAAGACATGGTGCACAGGGGAACCTGCCATCCGGTCTTTGAGGGGATGAACCGGGTTTTGGCGGAATACAGCAATATCTACGGTGAAGATGCGCCCGAAGATTTTGAAAGGGAGCGAAATAAACAGGCTGAAATAGTCTTTTTTATCGGCTGTGTGGGGTCCTACCGCGAAGATGAGGCCACCCTGGCCACCCTTCATATCCTGGATCATCTGAAGGTCGATTATACCCTCATTGATGAAGTCTGTTGCAGCGGCGCGCTGGAAGACGTGGGGTTTAACGTCAATCAAAGGCTTTCACAGAAAAATGTGGACCTCATTCTGGCCACCGGCGCAAAAACCGTTATTACCGGTTGCCCCTACTGTTCGAGGACGTTCAACAACAAAACCGAATACAGCGCCCTCAAAGATGCGGGGATCGCCATCATCCATGTGAGTCAGTTCCTGAAGGATTTCGATCTGGGGGTCAAAACGGATCAGTGGATCACCTACCATGACCCATGCGATCTGGGAAGACACGCCGGTATTTATGATGAACCCCGGGAAATCATCCGTAGAATTGCACCGAATTTTGTGGAAATGAGACATAGCCGGGCTGACGCCCTTTGCTGCGGCGCTGGGGGCGGTGTACGCGGTGCCTTTCCCAAAAACTCCATCGCCATGGCGCGAAGGCGCCTGGAGGAAGTGGAAGAAATCGGAGCCGAAGTGGTGTTGACAGAATGTAATTCCTGTGTGCACAATCTGAATAACGCCAAACTGCGGGCGCAGAAATTTAAGATTTATACCATGACGCAGTTTTTGCGTGAGCTTCTGGAAGCGTCCTGACCAGGAGCGCTAAATTTAAAATATTGGCATAAAAAACATTGGAGGGGGCTTTATGAATTCGGGTGATTGGGCCGGGTTAAAACTGCCGGGCATGCGGATGGTTCAACAGCGGTTTGAAAGTGCGCCTGCAGCAGATGTATTGGATGAAATTGACCGGGAGTGGTCCCGAATCCATAGGGGCCTGGATCTGCCTCGAGGGTCAAAGATCGCCATAGGCGTCGGCAGCCGGGGTATATCCAATCTGTCTGTTGTGGTGCAGGCCGTCGTGGCGCGCTTGAAAGAGGCCGGCCACGTCCCTTTTGTGACGCCTGCCATGGGGTCTCATGGCGGTGCAACGGCACAAGGGCAGATGGATG
>JABGPV010000227.1 GCA_018644785.1 Deltaproteobacteria bacterium
GCTTTCAAATAGGTGATGCCTTTTTCCCGGATCTCGGGGGATGGTTCCCTGATATCCGCTGCGATAATATCCTTAATGCCTTTGCGATCTGAAGCCAGTGCGTGAATCAGGTGTTTTCCGAGGTATCCGGAAGCGCCGGTCACCAAGACGGTTTTCATCTGTGTTTCCGCTGCTTTTTCTTGTTTTTGTGTACTCATATCTTTTTCTCCGCTAGCTTGTTGATCGGTTTCTATCCAGCCGGTTCCGCGTGCAGGTCCTTGAAATCTCTAAGGTTCGGTGCCCACATGTGTTTTACGGGGTCCACGTCCACATGAATGACGGAACATCGGCCCGAATCAAGCGCCGACCGGATGGCGCCGCTCAGCGCTTTGGGGTCCGATACGCGCTGACCGTAAGCGCCCATGGCTTCAGCCAGTTGATCAAAATGGGTTTCACCGATGTCCGCATTGATGGATTCCTCGGGACTTAGAGTCTTCAGAACAAGGGTTTTAATGGGTTTTAGGGTGAATAACTGGTTCATTTTTACCATGCCCCATTGCTTGTCGCAGAGGACCAGGTAGATGACCGGTAAATTGTACCGGACAGCGGTCTCAATTTCCTGTTGATGAAACCCCATTGCTCCGTCTCCGATGATACAATAGACCTGAGCGTCCGGGTCGGCCACTTTGGCGCCGAGGGCCTGTGAAACCCCCGCCCCCAGATGACCCATTTTGGGCGTTCCCACAATAGTGTTGGGTGTTCTGACCTGGTGAAAAAAGAGCCCCCAGATGGAGGTGTTCCCCCCGTCAATGACCACTATGGCATCATCATCGAAGATCTGCTGGCACACATGGGGAACATGGGCCGATGCCATTGGGACACTGCCGTCCATAAGGTGTTTATCCAATTGGTTCCTCCGAACGCGGCAGTTATCCCTGATTTCTTCTGTTTTCTTTCGGCGGTCTTCCAGGTTCATCTCTTCTTTGCGATTTTTCAGTGTTTTTATGAGTTGTTTCATAAACACTTTCACATCCGCCAAAACGGCAAGGTCAACGGGTTTGTTAAAACCAAAAACCGACGCATCCAGATCCACCTGTATGAGTTTCTGCCGTGAAGGGGGCGCCCAGTAGGGGGGCTTTCCCCACCAGTCCGTTTCCCCGATCCGGCTTCCAAGGGCCAGTACCACGTCGGTTTTGTTCCTGAGTTCGTTGGTGGTAGCGAGATAAATCATGGGGATGGATTGATCTTTTCGTTCATCCATGGCACTCCTGGCACCCCAGCTGGTGCTGACCGGGGTTTCGAGGAGAGCCGCCAGTTCCATCAGTTCCTCGTGGGCCCGGGCATGAATGACGGCGGTCCCGGCGTGGATCAGTGGAAATTTTGCCCGTGCCAGCATATCTGCTGCTTTTTCCACCAGCGCGGGAAGCGGGGCCATGGGATCCAGTGAACGATAGGTGGCGGGATCGCGAATCCAGGATGGATCGTAAGGGCAGGTCATATTCATGATTTTTTCGGGGACATCCACATGAACAACGCCTGGTTTGCCGGTGTGGGAGATGCGAAATACCTTACACATGACATCGCTGATTGTTTCAATGGATGGGATTGTGCTGTTCCATTTGGTAATGGGCCGGGTCGCATCCAGTTGTGGAAGATACCGGTAGGCGCCTTTGGGGTCGGAACCGGGATTGCCGTTTTCGGCGGCGCTCGAAATGAGAAGGACGCGGTGTCCCTCGGCGTTATCCACGGCAACACCGCTTAGGGCATTGGCCATGCCGCCGCCTTTGCCCGCAATACAGACGCCCAGTTTCCCCGTGATTCGGGCGTATGCACCGGCCATATGCACGGCGTTTGTTTCGTGGGTAGGTGAAATCAGTTTGATGCCGTTGGACGTAAGAGACGCGCATAGAGTGGAAAGCGAACGGTCCGGTATTCCAAATACCGTGTCAACCGCTTCCGCTGCAAGCATCCGTGAAATGATTTCGCCCCCGCTTGTGGTTTCATCTTTATCCGTCTGTGAAACAGTCATGGGTCGCTCCTGTGAACAAATTAGGGGTGAATGACGATTCGCCCGTGCTTTATGAAAAATTTATAATGTTTTGACTTTTTACATAAAATTCTTGACAGTCACAAGTGTTTTGAAGAAGCATAAACGGAAAAAAACGAAAAACCTGAAAAGGCCATATATATTCCTTAGAACTGGAGGGTGGGGATGGATGCAGCAACAATAGATCAGATCCGGCTCAATTTCAATGCACAAGGGTTGTTTGTAATAAATGCGGCCATCGGGCTAATGATGTTTGGTGTGGCTCTGGACCTGAAACTGGAAGATTTCAAGCGGGTTATTGTTTCCCCCAAGGCCCCCGGGATCGGATTGATTGCTCAGTTTGTTCTGTTGCCCGCCCTGACCTTTCTGCTCACCCTGGCGCTTCGTCCCCAGCCGTCCATTGCCCTGGGTATGATTCTGGTGGCATCATGCCCCGGGGGAAACCTTTCCAATATCATAACATACCTGGCCAAAGGGAACTGTGCGGTTTCCATCAGCATGACGGCGGTTTCCACTGCTGCCGCAATCTTTATGACGCCCCTGAACCTGTCGCTCTGGGGCAGTCTCAATCCCGAAACGGCGGTGATCCTGAAGGCGGTGAGTTTGAGCCCCATGGATGTGTTTACGACCATCTTTTTTATCCTGGGGGTTCCCCTCATGGCCGGGTTGACCCTGAGCCGTTATTTTCCATTCCTGGCGGATAAGGTACGAAAGCCCTTCAAGATATTTTCCCTGATTTTCTTTATTGTGATCGTCATTGGTGCTTTGGTCGCCAACTGGGCCATTTTTATTCAAGTGGTGGGGGTGGTGATGTTGATTGTTTTGCTTCATAATGCATTGGCATTGAATCTTGGGTACTGGTCCGGCCGTGTTACCGGGCTTCCGGAATTCGATTGCCGGGCCGTCTGCATTGAGGTGGGTATTCAGAATTCGGCTCTCGGGCTGGTGCTGGTGTTTAATTTTTTCGGTGGCCTGGGGGGAATGGCCATCCTGGTGGCCTGGTGGGGCATCTGGCATATTATTGCCGGTTTGATTACCGCTTTTATTTTCACCCGCCGATCGCTACCCGCTCTTCAGGAGGGATGAGACGCCGATGACATCTTTCAAGAATAAAGTGATTGTGGTAACGGGGGCGGCCAGCGGTATCGGTCTCGCCATCTGTGAAAGATTCGCCAAAGCAGGGGCCGCTTTGGGGCTGCTGGATATGGATGCGGAGCGCCTAAAAGCGGCTGAAAAAAAGTTGTGTGATGGTGGCGTTCGATGTTTGAGTGTCCCATGCGATGTTTCCAGCCGGGATGCCTGTAACACGGCCATTGGGCAGATCCTTGATCACTTTGGCGGCATTGATGTTCTGGTGAACAACGCAGGCATTACCCAACGGAGCGCTTTTGTGGATACGGATATCGCCGTGTTTGAAAAGGTGATGGCGGTCAATTTTTTCGGTTCTCTTTATTGCACCAAAGCGGCTATTCATAGCTTAATTGAGAGAAAGGGCTTGATCATCGTCAATGAAAGCATTGCGGGTATTGCGCCCCTTCTGGGTCGAACCGGATACAGTGCCAGCAAGCATGCCCTTCACGGTTTATTTACATCGCTTCGCACCGAGATCAGGGAAACCGGAGCTCATGTGATGGTCGTCTGCCCCGGTTTTGTGGAGACCCACCTGCAGACGCGGGCCCTCGGCGCCGACGGGCGTGTGACACAACGACCGCAATCCCGGGTAGGCGGTCAGCAGACCCCGGAAAAAGTGGCGGATATTATTTACCGTGGCGCGCTCAGACGAAAAGATCTCCTGGTGCTGACCCCGGTGGGAAAACTCACCTGGTGGATGAGCCGATTGTTGCCGCCCCTGTATGAGCGGATAATGGCGAAACAATTGAAATCCGAATTGGATGAATAACGAGGAGGTAAATATGAGCCAATTCATGCAGATCGATATCCGTGTGATGCCTTTTTTTGAAGTCCCCTTTGAAAAGCGATTCCCCCATCTGGTTGAGTTATTCAGACGGTTGTCCTATGGGGATGTTCTGAAAAAGGAACCTTCCTTTTATGAACTGATCGATACCATGGCGACCATCTCCCAACATCCGGATACCCCTTCGGAACTGAAGGATTTGATCAGTCCTTATGTGGATAATCTGAAAAACCTAAAAGGGGAGGCCCAGGACCATCTGTTGGCACGTCGCCTTGATGAGTTGGACCAGATGCTATACCGCATTGAGGATCAGTTTGAAGATCTGGAAGGGGCGCTTTGAAACGGATGATAAATCACTTTTTTAAATTTCGTGTTCCCGATCAGATCAAATGATGATGTAACGCAGTAATTTTTGCGTCGGATCGAAGCATACGGTGAATATTCCAAGCGCGAGTGGTATTCTTAGGATGAAGTGTCGATAGTATTAGAGGAACATGGGATATGCCCATTATTGCAAGATTTTACGGTATTTTAATAAAGATGTATTTCCGCGAACATGGTGTGCCGCATTTTCACGCCTTATATGGGGAGTACAATGGTGTTTTCGAGATAGAAAAACTTGAAATGATTGAAGGGGACTTACCGAAACGCGCTCAGAAAATGATTAAAGAATGGGCGAATCTTTACAAGAGTGATCTTCTGGAAATATGGGAAACAGAAAATTTTAAAAGCCTCCCGGGTCTTGAATAAGGAGAAAAACAGATGAATACTTTTCCTAAGATTCAAGAAGTAACGCCTTTGCCTGGTAAACGCTTACTCGTAAAATTTAAGAACAATATCAAAAAAATATACGATTGTTTGCCATTGCTTGACGACAGCAACTTTAAAGCACTTTTAGATGATGGTCTATTTAGATCTGTAAGAGCCGATAGACACGGCTACGGTGTATCCTGGAATGACAAACTCGATTTAAGTGAATCTGAGCTATGGATGAATGGCGCCTTTTTGGATCAATCGAAAACAGTCTAACTACCAAAGAATGGGGCTAACTCTACTATCTACGGTTATCACTTCAAGTGAAACGGAACGGGTCGATTCAGCCGGATCCCTTCAAGGTCAATTTTCACATCATAGACCAGGACTTCCACGCCGTTTAAAACGGCCTTTCTCAATTCTTTTCCGTAAGCCGGATCAATATGGTCCGCCGGCTCAAAGCGATCCGCATCCATCCTTTGAATGAGGTAAAACATTACCGAACGATCCCCCTGTTTGACCTGTTCCTGAAGTTCAACCAGATGCTTTAACCCCCGTGAGGTCACGGCGTCCGGGAAAGAAGCCAGGCCTTCGGTAACCAGCGTGCAGTTCTTGATCTCTACAAAACACCGCTTTTCACCCTCTTCCAAAAGCAGATCAATGCGGGAATTTTTGCCGTATTTGACTTCTGACCGCACCGTTTCGTAACCGGCCAATTCCGGAACATCTCCCGCCAAAACGGCCGCCTGGGTCAGTCGATTGGGAACAATGGTGTTGACGCCCACAAGCGAGGTTCCCATATCGATCATTTCCCAAGTGTATTTCAGGCGGCGCGACGGTTTGTTGTGCCGGGTAAGATAGACGGTGCGCCCCGGCTCACAGCATGCCTTCATACTGCCCGAGTTGGGGCAGTGAGCGGTCACCACATGATTGTTCCTCAGTTTGACGTCGGCCATGAACCGTTTATAGCGTTTGATCAATACGCCCTCTATGAGCCGGGGCCATTTCAAAAGGGCGTGCTTGTTTTTTTTGTTTTCGGGCATGGAAATAAATTCTCCTTTTACCCTTTCAGAAAATCAATGGTGTAAGGCTCCATCCCTGATGGATGTTGAGAAGCATATTTCTTGAGGGCATCTGCCATGCGGCGGAATTTGTCCCCGGGTATGCTGTAAGGAACAATGAGTACCCCGAAATGGGGGCGGAGGTCATTAAAAAATTGAACGGTGAGCCGAATAAAATCGTTTCGGTTTCGGGTCACAACGGCCCTTCCTGCTGAGGCGGCGTATTCTAATTGTGCTCTGTCGGAAGTCTGCGTCATGTTTACGGCATGGGTGCTGACAACGTCAACTTGATGTTTTTTCAATATGTGAGAGACCTTGGGGCTGATATCCTCATCCAGGTAATATTTCATGGGTTGCTTCCAGCCAGAAAGGGGAACCTTTGATAAATGCTTTCAGATGTCCAGTTTTCATTTTGCGCCATCAGTTGGTCGATTTCTTCAGCGTATGCCCGATAGTATCCTAAGGCGGATCTCAGCTGCAGTTCAGAGAGCCAGTCAAAGGCACTCTGAAGCCGTTTGAAGTCCTCCTCCATACTTTTGTGGGTCGCTATAATTTCCCAGACCTCAATGCCGGCACCGGCAATTCGCGCCCGTCGTCCACCAGTGCCTTCATTAAAAACGATGCCGGGACAACGATACATCTTGATTCCTTCATCAAGCAACTCTTTGGCCACGGCGGAAAATTCTTTACCCCATTGCTGAGCAATTTCCTGAATTCCTTCCACGGTTTTCTCAGGCATTCGCATACTTTTTTGAATACTTTTCATGGTTGTCTCCTGGTAGCAGTGTAGGATAGCATATTACAATGGGATACATTGCATGTCAACCACGGTTTGATGGTTGGTTGAAACGTCCTTGACCTATGCGCCTTCAGGTTTTAAGGTCACGCGTTCACAATCGATTTGGAGAAACCCTCATGCCAGAAGAGAACAGCCTTGACTGTGATCAACTTGAAAAAACACCCTGGTCGTTGATCCTGTTACTGGTGGGCGCAGGTGTCGTGGCTTCGTTTCAAGTGGGGAAAGCCCCGCCCATGCTGCCGTTTATACAATTGGAACTGGGCATAAACTTGTTTCTGGCCGGTTGGATTTTGTCCACATTCGGGATTACCGGTCTGCTTTTCGGTTCGGTTATCGGTGCTGTGGCGGATGCTTTCGGACATCGGCGCTTTGTCCTGTGGGGGTTGGTATGCCAGGCGGCTGCCAGTTTTTTGGGGTCCTTATCCTGGGGGGTTGGACTGCTTCTCCTAACCCGGGTTCTGGAGGGTTTCGGATTCTTTATGATTGCCGTGTCCGCACCGGCCATGATCATAAAAATTACGCCGGTTCGTGATCACCGCCTGGCACTTTCCGTCTGGAGCTGTTATGTGCCTGTGGGTATAGCGGCTGTTATGCTTTTGGCACCCCTTTTAACTTCCCGGTTCGGCTGGCGGGGATTATGGCAAGCCAACACGGTTGTCCTGCTCATCTATGCTTTCTGGGTCTTACGGAGCACCGGAGGGCTTACCATGTTCCATGGTGGAAAGCCCCTGAGATGGAAACAGCTTTTCTCAAATGTCGGCGCCACCATCAGCGCTCGAGGCCCGCTTCTGCTTTCCGCGATTTTCGGTAGCTACGCGCTACAATGGTTGACCGTGATGGGGTTTTTACCGACCCTGCTTATTGAAGACCACGGATTGAACCCTGTAAAGGCATCGGTTCTGACGGCCATCATGGTGGCCATGAACATGCCCGGAAACCTTGCAGGGGGCTGGCTCCTCCAGCGGGGTGTCAGGCGATGGCAGCTTATTACGGCAGCCAGCCTGACCATGGGATTGTGTAGCCTGGCCATATATTCCCCTCATTTTTCCTTTGCGGTCCGTTACGGTGCCTGCCTTTTGTTTTCCGGTGTGGGTGGGCTGATCCCCTCATCCATTCTGAGCGGTGCGCCGGTGTATGCGCCCTCCAGGGATCTGGTGGCCGCCACCAACGGGTTGTTCATCCAGGGGGCCCAGCTGGGTCAACTGGTGGGTCCACCGGTCCTGGGGTTGGTGGTTGCAAGTGCCGGCGGCTGGCATGTGGCACCCTGGTTCCTGGGGTCTTCAGCGGCTCTGGGTATGATGTTATCCTTTTGGCTTAGGGCTTTTTCGAGGTCAAAATAACATTTGGGGAGTATGCTTGACTCTGAAGATCAGTATTGATAAAAAAGCTTGCATATCTTCATCTTAAGGCTTACAGATCGTTGCTTAGTGAATTAAGTTTCGCTTATGGGAATGCAAAATTTTCGGTCATTGGAGAATTCGTTTGGGTGAGACATCCAAAAATGGCTTGGTACTGGACGAGGAAGCTCAGAAACTGTTTGATCAGCTGGGGGGTATTGACAAGCGTGAGCGGGGTCACGGGGCGTCCGGTATGGGGGAAGGACTTTCCTCGGATCCTCTGGGCGAAGAACAGGAACTGATGGATTTATGGCGCATTGTCCTGGTGGACTTTGTGTATGTTCTGGCCCAGTTTCTTTCCAAAATTAAACTGCATGGGGTGAAATCCGTCAGAGCCGAAGATGTGGCGCCCATCATCGATATGCTGACCAAAATCCATGAAATGAGCGAGCACAACGGGAAAGTTCTCATTCGTTATCGGGGTATGAGAATGCCCGATGAAAAAATCGATTTCGAGCGGGTGGACTATGTGGTTTCCTGCGAGAGTTTTTCGGTTGATATTCCCATCATAAAGGCCCTTGCAAACCGCAAAGGCATTACCATGAGTCATCTGCCGGGTAAGCTGAGGGC
>JABGPV010000228.1 GCA_018644785.1 Deltaproteobacteria bacterium
ACCGGATATATCCGATGCCAGGATTCGGTCCGGTAATACCACCTGGTTTTGAATGATACCGCGAATCATGGATTCCGCCATGTTCCCGGCGCCGATGAATCCCAGACATTTGTCTTTCAGGGCGTTGTTGATATCTAAAGACATGAATGTGACCTCCTCAATTGGTGTTGACAATCAAATAGATCTTTTACTTGAGCTTTAATGACCTTTCCCATGGGGTTTCGCGGCAGGCTTTCCAGGAACATGACCTTTGAGGGCGCTTTGTAGGGCGCCAGCCTTTCCTTTCCCCATTTCCGAAGTTCCGCCTGAGACAACGCAGACCCTTCTCTAAGGACAATGGCCGCACACACTCTTTCCCCCCATTCGGGATCATTCTTCCCCACAACGGCGGTTTCCGCCACCAGGGGGTGGGTCCTGAGCACTTCCTCAATCTCCAGTGCCGAAACCTTGTAGCCGCCGGTTTTGATGATATCCGTACTTTGCCGTCCCAGAATGTGGTAACTGCCGTCTTCAAGAATGGCAACGTCACCGGTTCGAAACCAGGGGCCTCTGAAAGCGGCTTTCGTTTCCTTTGGCCGCTCCCAGTATTCCTTGAAGACCGTCGGCCCGCTGACTTCTATTTCACCAGATGCGTCCGGTGTTGCCGGAGCGCCCTTTTCATCCACCAGCCTGATTTCCACTCCGGGGAGCGGAGTGCCCACATGTCCCGGCCTTCGTTTTCCATGAAGTGGGTTGGAAAGGGCCATACCGATTTCCGTCATGCCGTAGCGCTCCAGCAACGCATGCCCGGTGATGGATTTCCACCGATGAAAGGCTGTGACCGGAAGGGCCGCCGATCCGGACACCATGAGCCGGAGGTGGCCACAGGCCCTGCTCATGGCTTGCTGCTGTTCGGGGGACGATTTTTCCCAGGCCCCGATCAATTTGAAATAGATGGTGGGCACGGCCATGAACAGGGTGATGTTTCCTTCCACCAGCTTCTGCCATACCCTGAGGGCGTCAAAACGGGGAAGCATATCACATATTGCTCCGGCCCAGAGGGCGCAGCACAGGACGTTAACGATGCCGTGAGTGTGATGCAGGGGCAGCACATGAAGGATCCGATCCTCCCGGCGCCATTCCCAAGCTTTGATCAGGGTGGTGATCTGAGTCTCCAGGTTCGTGTGGGTCAGGACGACGCCTTTGGGCTTTCCCGTGGTGCCGCTGGTATACAGAATTAAGGCCGGTCTTTCAGGACCCACACGGGGAAGCGGCCGGCGATCGGCCCCCAGGAGTTCTTCCGTTGACAGAAAACGAACGTTGAGATCTCGGGTAATGGGGGCCAGGGTTTCATGAAAATCCGGATGGCTCACCACAATGGCCGCACCGGAATCTGAAATCGCATACTTCAATTCTGCGGGCGGGTGCACATCACACAGGGGTACCGCGATGCCCCCGGCGCGCCAGATCCCCCACTGGATGGCCGGGTAATCAAAATTTCCGGGTGTCAGGAAGGCCACCCGTTGGCCTTCCAGGTCTTTTTCTCCCGCCAGCAGCCCACAAGCCACCCGCCATGAGGCTTCCAGCAGTTGGTTGTATGTGAAATCACCCGTGAGTGTGGCGATAGCCGTGCGCTCGCGGTGTTTTTTCGCCCTTTCAATGAGGGGGATGCCGGAATCAGCCATGGATTTTAAGTGCCACCTGGGCGACTCTTTGCCCGAGGTTTTCAACGGTTTTGAGGCCCGGATCATCTTTTTTTATACCCTCCGGATGGCCGCTCCACATGGTGCCGCCGAAATGGCTCCCCGGCTTGCCGTCGCCCACCAGGATCATATCGTGAACCAGCATGGCCGAATGGACGTGTAAAATGGCTGCTTCCTGGCCGCCATTTCGAAATCCCCCCACGGCCATGACGCCGCCCACAATGTCCCTGAACAGGAACCCATTGCGCCTGAACATGACAGTGCGGTCCAAAAACGCTTTGCACTGTGAACTCATGGTGCCCAGGTAGACGGGTGTTGCAATGATCAGCCCCCCCAGACCGGGGTCTTTGAGGATGGGGATGATGTCGTTAAAACCATCTTTCTGGCTGCATTCGAGGTTTTTCATGCAGTGGCCGCATGCAATGCAGCCTCTCAGGTCCATTCCCGCCAGATCGATGATTTCCGTTTTAATTTCAGGGTAGTTTTCAGTAATCGCACGAATACAGTTATCCAGGGAGGTCCGGGTTGTTTTTCCTTTTCGAGGGCTGCAGGAAATGCCGACAATTTTCATGGGATACTCCTTTTATGGCTCCGGCATGCGGAAAATGAATCATGTAAATTGCCGGGATTTCGGAACCGTTTTAAAATTGAATTGTGTAAATATGGCTAATGAAGAAACGAAATATGCCTTATGGAGACTGATATGGCTCATAAATCGTGTGGAGTCAAGTGCATTTCTGTGAACTTATTTTCATTTGGAGCCTCAGGAAAAATATATCTTTAAGAAGTCATCTCTTGAGATTTTTGATTGAGTAAGAATCGTTCGTAAAGTCGACTTTTTCAAGACCGGATGATTTAGAATCGTAAGTGGTGTGCGTGTGCCATCAATATTTTCCCTCAGCATCGCGATGTGATTTCCCTCCCGGACTAACCGAAAACCAAGTTGCTCCAGAGTGCTTGTGACTTTCCGAAGGGGAGCATCTGGGGGAAATTTCGCCATTAAATGGCCACCCGAGCCTCGGCAATAAATGCCTCGATAATAGGTGGATCGCTATTAATTTCGTCAAGGCCGAAAGTTTCGATATGGAATTTGATGGCTGATTTTACGTCCTCCAAGGCAGATTCATAGGAGTCACCCTGCCCGACGACCACCCCTTTCAAGCTTAGCGGATAGGCAACGTATGTATCCGGATGCTTTTCGACAACTATTTTGAATTGTTTCATTTTTTTATACTCCAATGCTCAGGTTATTTTAATGTTTAGCAGTATATCAGAGATTTGGAAATCTGCGAATAAATAATTTTCTGGAAATCTGTGAAATCTGGGGATATCCCCTTACTTATCTTTGAGAATACCTTCCGGAATTAAGTAAGGTGTCCCCGGAATTTCGTTTTATGTGTAATCTAGTTGCTAATTCGACCAGTCTTCACATTGTTTCTTTAAGAATGTATCCATTTCTTTAATACCCAGCTTCTTTTTAACCTGTTTGTCTGTTTTGGCCAATAACTTTAATATTTCCAAGGCTTCATGGGGTGATATTTTGTCTAGTATCTTTTTCATCTTGTATTCTCAAGTTTCATTTTCCGGACCTGAAGTTCATTCAGTCTCTTTTTTAAACTGACGATTTCTTTCTTGATTTTGCGAAGCTCTATCAGGTTTTTTGGCGCTTGACAACCGATCTCCGCCAAACTCTTTGACGATGAAACATTCAAGCTGACTTCTTAAAAGTCTAAAATATGGATTTCCATATATCGCCCTTTCTCGGTATTCAAGTTTAGCGACGCGAATGCCTTACAACATGAAATCTCTGTCGATTCCAATTTAGTCATGTTTCCCATTTGGTTAGAAAATCTCCAACTTCTGCATTGACTTGATCCCGCGCCTCTCGTCTCTCATAACCCATTGCCAGTAATTCATCATAATTCGTCTCTGCATGCCGGATATGAGCAATCACAGCAAGACGCACCGCCTCTTCATCAAGATTTCTGGCTGCTTGGGTGGACTGGACCGCAGCATGCAAGGAGCTGCCAGACCTTGCAGTGCTTTAAAAAAAACTATTTTTGACCATTTTAGGAACAAAAAACACAAAGGAGGATGTGAAGATGAAAATGAAATGGAGACCAGTACTTTTGATCGCTACCGTGATGACGTACTGCGCTATTTCTTTTAACCAGGAAACCACGGAGAGGTACCAGGCAAAGGCTGTTTAAAGCGTCTGGACTTTCTCACAAGCCTCTTTGGAGCCTGAGAAATACGCAGGTATTGTTGACCGGCGGCCGCAGGTGTATCCTTCTGATTTCCAGAAACTGTGAAGGCGGCCTAAAATCGGACAGATCATCCAGAAGCCGCCGAAGGACTTTCTCGTAAATCCGATATCACAAACGATTTTTCGCAGTCGAATTGTTGTGATACCATCTCTTGGAGGCTTGGATTGGCCAGTTGGTAGATGTCGTGGAACCACATCAATTTGGCCAACTCCAATAGTTTGAATATCTCCAACGTATCTCAGGTTCGAATTCAATGATTGATCTGCCAGTGTTGCATAGTTTTGACGCATGTGCGATGCTGATTTGATGTAAAAAAATTCTTTCCCGGGATGGGATGATCCGAAAACGGACCAACCCTCTTTATAGCTCTTCTCAGACGAACCGATACGATTTTTTGCTAATTTCTTGCTTATCAAATTGTAAGTTTTGTGTATAAAAAGCCCTTCAATAATGGAGATAACGGAGATGGCTGAACAGTGGTGGCCCTATGGGGCCTATGCAGGATTATGTCTTTGGAATAATCAACGAACCGGGTGATATGCCTAATGTATTATACAAGATTCCATACGCCGTTTTGTGAAATAATTCTGGTGGGGAACGAAGAGGGATTAACCCATCTTCATTTAAACACCGGGGAGGGCAAGAGGTTATTTGAGATAGCCGATGAGTGGGTTAGTAACGATGCTTTTTTTTCGGGCACCATGGATCAGATTACCGATTACTGCAGCGGAAAACGGAAAAAATTCAATGTGACCATCAATCCCGGGGGAACGGAATTTCAGAAGAAAGTGTGGCGGAAATTAACCGGAATTCCCTATGGCGAACTTCGTACCTACAAGGAGATCGCCGGGGCCATGGGGAATGAAAATGCCGCAAGGGCCGTGGGTATGGCCAACAGCAGAAATCCCATTCCCCTCATTATACCGTGTCACAGGGTAATCGGGATAAACGGAAAACTGGTCGGCTTCGCCCACGGATTGGCGATGAAGGGGCGGCTGATCCATTTTGAAAGGGCGGGCGTTGCCAATGGACCCGAACCCTAAGCGTATCAATTTGACAGGGGCATTGTTGGGTGTTATACTTTTCGGTGTAAAATGTATAACGATTTTTAAATATCAGGAGGCAAACAATGGGCTCGCCCAATATGTTAAAAAGCAAGGTCTCCGCCAAGGGCTGGGTCGTTATCCCGGCGTTGTTGCGAAAACGCTTTGGAATAGAACCCGGGACTTCCATTGAATTCCAGGAAATAGGCGAGAGAATTGTCCTGATTCCGGAAAGTAAAGACCCGGTTGATGCGTTTTACGGTAAACTGGCCGGAAAAAGGTCATTGACGGAAGCTTTATTGGAAGAGCGGAGCAAGGAGATGCGGCGTGAAGAAGCCAGGGTACGTACTGGATAGCTTTGCTGTTCTGGCCTATTTCCAGGCTGAAACCGGGGGAATAAAGGTCAAAGATATACTGAAGAAGGCATCGTCAGGAAAGGCATTGGCATTTCTGAGCGTGTTGAACCTCGGGGAAATTATCTACATAACAGAACGAAGGCTGGGGAGAGATACAGCCGAAAGCACTTTGGGGGATATATTGCGGTTACCGATTCAACTTGCCGAAGCGGGCATGGACCGCGTCCTGGACGCTGCTCATATCAAGGCGCACCATGCCATCTCCTATGCGGATGCATTCGCCGTTTCACTGGCACGGGAGTTAAATGCGACAATTGTAACGGCGGATCCGGAATTCAAGAAGGTGCAATCGCTGGCAAACATCCTGTGGCTTTAAACAACCCAGCCGATCCCAAAGGCCTTTAAAGATCATTTTCTGGTTTTACCGGCAGGGACCCCCAACAGTGCCTTGGCAAACTTGATCTTCTTATCCAATTCACCTTCCCGAGCATCAAAGATTGTAAATCAGAAATTTATCCCTATATCCTCCATACAATCAGCGGCACCCGCAAAGGGAAAACCTTATGAATGAACCACTCCATAGTACCGGAATCAGCAAAGACAAGCATTTCAATCGGTTGAGATATAAAAAGCCTTTCAATTTCAAACAGGTGTTATCTTTTCTGAAGCGAAGGGCCATGGCAGGTGTGGAGGTGGTCACGGAGACCGGCTACAGCAGAACATTTCGAATGAAGAATACCATGGGTTTTTTTTCCGTTACGGACAGCCCGGATCAATCGGCCCTGGAATTGAGGATAGCCTGTGAGGACATCAACTGCCACATGGAAATTCATAACCGGGTTCGCAAGGTGTTTGACCTCGATACCGACTTTACGTTGATCAACGAGAGATGCGCCAAAGATGAACACCTCTCAAAAGGCATGGTGGAGGGTCATGTGCCCCGGCTCCCCGCCGCCTTTGATCCCTTTGAGTTTGTTATAAGGGCCATCCTTGGCCAGCAGATATCCGTCCAGGCGGCAACGACCCTGGCATCACGGGTCGCCGCAAAAGCGGATCTGAAAAGTGATGGCGGTTATCTTTTCGGGCTGGATTATTTTTCCCCGAATCCAACGGAATTGCGGCACCTTGATCTCGATGGCCTCGGGATTTCCCGGACCAAACAGACGACCCTTAAAACCGTTACACAGGCCATTTTGGATGAGCGTGTAAAGCTCACGACCCATCAGCCTTTTGAAACATTTCGTGAGAATTTTTTGGCCTTGAAAGGGATCGGAGAGTGGACGGTTCACTATGTGGCCATGAGAGGACTGAGGATGGTCGACAGTTTTCCCGCCACTGATCTGGGGGTGATTAAAGCATTGACAAACCACGGTAAGGCGCCCTCAAAAAAGGAGATAACGGAAATGGCTGAAAAGTGGCGGCCCTATCGGGCCTATGCAGCATTATGTCTTTGGAATGGTCAAGGAACCGGTTGATATGCCTGATGTATTATACAAGAAACCTTCTCACGAGATGGGATGATCCGAAAACCAACCGCCCCTATATATTGTGCCAGGCAGAACATCAATCAGGTTCGGTGTCCCCCGATCACATTTCTTGATATTGAAAGCCATACCTCTTGTTTTTGACATGTACGGCGATTTCAGATATTCTCTATGTGTGGGAGAATGTAGAAAAAGTGTTTTGTTTATCGATTTCAAATACTGAATCAAAATCCTCAAATGCCATACTTAAAAATGTATCCTGCGAGAGATGGTGATGCGTTCTTGATTAGAGATAACGCAACCAAGCCGACAGCGATTCTCATTGATGGCGGATATGCATCTACATTTCAGGGAGATATTTCGCCTGACCTCGCACATCTTGCGCAACTTGGCTATTCCCTAGACTTGGTCGTCGCGACACACATCGACGCTGATCACATTTCCGGATTGCTTGCTTTTTTTAAGCTCAATGGCAACTCGCAATCTCCAAAAATTATTCCCATAAAGGACATTTGGCATAACAGCCTACGAAGTCTCAGGTTTTCAACTGTCCCAGACGATGACACCTCTTCCGACGAAAAAGAGCTGCTCGAAGAAATTCGTAGGCGAGGTTACCCAATGCCTGCTGATCCCATGGCAGAACCGGTCGAAATCAGTGCCCGCCAAGGTAGCTCTTTGGCGGCCTTGCTGCTCGGGGGATCTTATCGCTGGAACAACGGAAACGGCACCCGAAGTATCAATTCCAACAACAACTCACTTTTTGACTCTGGGTCAGGTTTGCGAATACGCGTGATAGGCCCGCCGGTGGCTCGTCTTGAGAAACTCCATCGCTGGTGGATCGCTGAGTTGCGGCAGTTGGGCTTTACCGGAAGAATAGCCGCAACCCATGCTTTCGACGACGCGTTCGAATTCCTTTGTGCCTCTGAAGATCTTCGTGTGGGTTTACGAGTCGAACCGACCGCACTTTGCGCATCCGAAGGCCAGCAACTGGATGAAACATATCTTTCGGATGATTCCACGACGAATGGCAGCTCAATCGCACTAATCGTCAATTTCGGCCCATCGCGGATGCTTTTTCTAGGGGACTCTGTAGCTGAAGACATAGAAGCGGAACTTCTGGCATTGCCAAATCATAACTTTCCGATGATCTTCGATGCGATTAAGCTCTCCCACCATGGAAGTCTCCACAATACAAGTCCCGCGCTCCTGAAGCTGATCGATTCCCCTGTTTTTCTAATTTCTTCGAATGGTGAACACCACAATCACCCCCATCTTGAAGTTCTAAAAGAAATCGTTGACCGGCCGTCAGGTTTCCAGAGACATATTCATTTTAACTATGCTACGTCAGCGTCTCAGAAAATGCATCACTACACTTCCACATCTGGAGCGGCATTCGCAATCCACGAAGGCACTACAGATTGGATAGAGATCGGAGGGAAGTAGGATGATAGACAATGTCATCAGAGCAGCAACCTGTCGAGTCTCGTGTGGAGACGATTCTGGAACCGGGCATTTGATCACAGATCGAAACGTCTTGACTGCTCGCCATT
>JABGPV010000229.1 GCA_018644785.1 Deltaproteobacteria bacterium
AAAGACGGCAAAGCAGCATGGACCCAGGATTTGGCTTTCGATATATCCGGCCCGCGTTCTGACGCCGCGCAGAGACCCCGTTTTGTAGTGCACCTGGTCCTGATTTTTGAGAAGATCCTTATACGGTTTGAATTTTTCCAGAATTGCCAGCATGTCATATGCGGAAAGATGGTTTTTTCTCGACAAACCGGAGCCCTCAACGATTCTGATATGCTTCAGACCCAGTTCCTTTCTGATGTAGGCCTGGGTGGCACGGACGCCCTTGGCCAGGGTGCCCGGCGGGCCGTAAACCGATGCCCCAAGTGCCACAAAAATCTGATTGGCCATAAAGTTGCTTGAAGAGTGCAGCATTTTTTCCACGACGGTTTCCATTGGAAAGGTGGATCTGTATGTGAAAATGAGGGCGTCTTCAGGGGAAACCGATCCAAAATGGATTTCTCCCTGCATTTTGACCCCGCTTTTATTGAGCATGTACCGCAGCAATTCCCCCACATAAAGGGCAGCCTCTTTTGAATTGTGGGTAAAGGTTCGCCGGCCGCTTTTGAGACCCAGGGCTCGAATTTGATTGGCCATGAAAGGGATCATGGGTGTTTGGCTCTCGGTGGAATAAATTCTTCCGTTTTTTTTCCGTTTAAAGGCCACTGTGTTAAAATTTGCGCACAGGGCACCGATAGGTGCGTCATAGGGATTTGTTGTGTTATCGCATCCGGGCACCATGATTCGGGAGGAAAAGTAGGTGTTGTCCAGGATGATGTTTCGAAAAGAATCGATTTTTCTTGCCAGTATAATCGCTATATGGTGCAGAACTTCAGAGATGAGGAGTGGATCGCCATATCCTTTGATCTTCAGATTGCCAGCAGAATCCATGTAGAATCCGGTCCTGAACCGGTGAGAAGGGCCGAAATGGTCGAGCACCGTCAGTGCCGTCAACACCTTGAGAGTTGATGCCGGAACGCGCTGTTTCGTGGCGTTTTTTTCAAAAAGCACTTTTCCTTCGGGTGTGGCCACCAGGAAGGAATCGGTGGACTTGATCTGGTTTCGGCATGGAATGCGTTTCTTCGCTTTTGACGTCGGGGGGGAAAGGAGAAACAGAGCCTGAAATAAGAAGACCGCACATAAGAGGATCACCCGTTTTTTGAAAATGGGTTTTCTGTGGGGTGTTGGATGGTGTTTACGGTTCTCCATTGATAGGGTTTTTTCAAGCTGATTTTTAAAAAATTCGATTTTATCCGTAACGGATTTACGTTTTTCAATATAGAGGTGATATTCTCCATTGAGTTCGCACAGGCCCCCATTGAGCCGTAATCCGGCGGCTTCAAGCCGGTCATAATGAATGTGTATCCCCCTGGCTGCGGCGGTGCTCTCCAGTGCCGTCAGTTCCTGCAATAAATCAGGGGAAGGGGTTTTCCTCTTTTTCTTTCTTTTCATGGCCGATTTCCCAACTGTCATCTTGACCTCTGTTCCGATCATAAAGTATAGCTGTTCCCAAATCAAGGATGTGTTTGAATAATTGTAGGCAGGGGGACGTCCCCCACACACGGAAGGAGGCAGTTTTGTCATCCCATTTTGAGTCAATAGAGCAGGTGGTTTCCGAATTGGCCCAAGGACATTATGTGGCGGATCGGTCTTTGGCCACCGTGCTTTTCCTGGCCCACAAACTGGAAAAACCCATTTTTCTTGAAGGGGAACCGGGTGTGGGCAAAACCGAAGTGGCCATTGTCATAGCGCAACTTTTTCAGACAGATTTGATTCGCCTTCAGTGCTATGAAGGTCTGGATTCATCAACGGCCCTGTATGAGTGGAATTACCCGAAGCAGCTTTTGCACATCAGGCTTGAAGAACGGGGAGAAAAGAAAAAAGACGAGATTGAGGAAATGATCTACCGACCCGAATTCCTGGTGGAACGTCCTTTGCTTGAGGCCATTCGAAAATCCGATGACAAAGCCCCCGTTCTTCTCATTGATGAAATCGACAGGTCAGACGAAGAGTTTGAGGCGTTTCTTCTGGAGGTGCTGTCCGATTTTCAAATCACCATTCCCGAAATCGGCACACTGAAAGCCAAAAAGAAACCCATGGTGGTGGTGACCTCAAACCGCACCCGGGATGTTCATGATGCCCTGAAGCGGCGCTGTCTGTACCACTGGATTGATTATCCCTCCTTCGAAAAGGAGCATGAGATCATCATGTCGCGTCTGCCGGGGATTGAATCACGGTTTGCCCGGCAGGTAACCCGTTTCATGCAGAAGATCCGGTCCTTTGATTTCCTGAAAAAACCCGGTGTTTCCGAGACCCTTGATTGGGCCAGGGCCCTCATGGCCATGGAAAAAGAATATTTGGATGAGCATGTGGTCCGGGAGACCCTGGGATGCTTTCTCAAGTACCAGGAGGATATCGGGCGTTTCAATCAGGAGATCTGGGCTGATGCCGACACCCGTTTAGAATACCTGGAAAGCCGGCCGGGGGAAGAATGAAATTCCAGGCCAGTTCAGCGGTGCACCCATGAGGAATGGAAATGAAGGTCTGGCAAAGAAAATGATCGCATTTGCGGCTTTACTCAAGGACCGCGGATTCAGGGTCTTTCAAAGCAGTATTCATGATGCCTTGCGGGCGCTTGAGGTGGTCGGTCTTGAAAACAGGGCGGATTTTTTCTTCTGTCTCCGTTCCAACCTGGCCACGACCGACTTGGAATGGGCTCAGTTTAAGAAGCTTTTTGATGAATTCTGGATGCGGGAAGAGGAGATCTCAAAAGAGGCGGAAGATGTGCAACCGCGGCCTGACCCGGATGCTCGAAACGAAAGGGAAGGGGAGGAACGCCTGGAAGAAAAAAATGAAGCGCCAGATGATAAGCCCGCCAATAACAGGGAGTGGCTTGAAGGTGTGGCCTACACCCCGGTTGTATCCGCGGTTGAAAAAAAAGACCTGGGTCGCTTTAATCAGGCCGATGTTCAGGTGGCCAACCTGGCCCTCAAAAAAATGATGGCGCCCTTTGAATTGGATAAGTCAAGACGTTTAAGGCGATCACGAAAATCCGGAGGAATGGACTTTCAGCGCATTATCAGAAAAAGCATGAAAACCGGGGGAATTCCCTTTGAACTGTTTTTCAAACGGAAAAAGATGCGGCTTAAACGACTGGTGATCTTGGCCGATGTAAGCGGTTCCATGGATCGGTATGCGCAGTTCGTCATGCCCTTCCTCCTGGGTCTTCGGGGTATAGGGTCCAGGGCGGAAGTGTTCGTGTTTTCAACCTCACTGACTTCCATCACCTTCAGCGTTCGCCACATGAGTTTTGAAAAAGTCATTTCCCATATTGCTCAAGAAGTACCGGATTGGTCCGGGGGCACCCGCATCGGTTTTTCTCTCCGGCAATTTAACGAAATTCATGGCCAACGGCTCCTCAGCCAAAGGACTGTTGTGTTGGTGTTGAGTGACGGATGGGATCTGGGGGCTAAGGCTATTTTGAGAAGGGAGATGGAACACTTAAGCCGCAAGTGTCATACGGTGATTTGGTTGAACCCCCTGGCGGAAGACCCGGATTATGAACCCCTCTGTCGGGGAATGAACACGGTACTGCCATATGTGGACTATTTCATGGCAGCGGACAGCCTTCAGAGCCTCAAAAGGGTCGGGCGCCTGCTTTCAAGGGTGATGGTGCGTTAGAGTACCTGGAAGAAAGCAGATGTAGCCTCCAATAATGACCCGATCGATACAAAAATATTTGAACTTGATATTTTCTGATAATATAGCCATCATGACAATTAGGCCCTTGCCTACGGCTCCTTTCGGAACTTTGGTCTGGTAAAGAACTTAACCAAAAACGTGAAGAGCGGAAAAGACGCAAATCGGAAAACAAGTCCTTGAAGCAACCAAATGGTAAAATTGATGAAATTCCATTTTAATGATTAGGTTGACAATATGCGTCAATGACGTATAACCTCTGTATGGTCGTTATTGGAGTTTGGAAATGGATAACAAGCTGTTTGATGAATTATTAACCAGTGTTCAAGAAGCTGGTAAAATAATGCGTGGTGAACTTGAACCTTCACGTCAATTTGAGTTTGATGAACCAGATGTTAAGGCCATTCGAGAAGATATTGGTTTTTCTCAATCAAAATTTTCTGCCTTGATAGGTGTCAGCATCAGAACTCTACAGAATTGGGAACAAGGTCATCGCCATCCAACAGGTCCAGCAAAAGTTTTGTTGAAGCTTGTTCATGCTGATCCGGAATCAGTGTTTAAGAACTTACACACAAATTATTCATAACGAGAAATTTTCACCCTAATAAATCCACTGGTGGAAAAAGAGGAAACGTGGATAAAGAGATATTATTTGCCGGGATTGACGTTGGATCGGTCAGTTTGAATGGCGTTGTGATCAACGGGGGCCGGGAAATCGTCTACGAGGCGCCTTATGAGCGGCACCTTGGCAAAGTGGATGAACGGGTTTTTCGGCTGATTGAGAGCTTTTATGACCGATTTGGTGAAAACCGCATTCGATCAATCTCTTTTACCGGAAATCACGGCAAGCAGCTGAGCGAGCGGCTCAATACCCCATACGAATTTGAAACCATCACCCAGGTGCTAGGCACCCTGCTTGTCAAACCCCATGTCAGAACCATCGTCAGCATGGGCGGCCAGGAGACGGCCCTTTTTCAAATCAACCATCTGCCTCAAAATCAGGGCTCCGACATCAATCCGCAATCCGCAATCCGCAATTCGCAATCGGATTGGGAACTGGCCTACTTCAACACCAACGGCCCCTGTGCTTCCGGCACCGGTTCGTTTATTGACCAGCAGGCCCAGCGCCTGGCCACCTCCATCTATTCCCGGGACGTCAGCACCAGCCAGGACCAGCTCCACCGGATCCTGAAAGATTTCATCTCATTGGGGAAAAAGAGTGATAAACCCGCCAACGTGGCCTGCCGTTGCACCGTGTTTACAAAATCGGATATGATTCATCTGCAGAACCGCGGTGAAAAGCTCGAGGATATCATTTACGGTCTGCACGTGGGGAATGCGCGAAATTATATGAGCACCATTGTTACCAATCGTTCATTGGAAGCGCCGGTGGTTTTCGTGGGTGGGCTTTCATTAAACGAACTTCAGGTCAAGGCACTGAAAGAATATGTTCCGGATCTGGTGGTGCCCCCGTACAATACCTCCATCGGGGCTTTGGGTGTGGCTTTAACAGCCTTGGCGGCAGAAAACGAAAAGGGTTCCAGGGGCGGAAACAGCCATCTGGATCTTTCGCTGCTCGAACAATTGGCATCTGATGGGAAGGGTCAGGTGCCCGTGGCAAAAAGGTTGGCAATTCAGAAAACCGTTTTCCCCAAGAACAACGCGGTAGGGGCGAATAATTATTCGCCCTTAGGGAGCAAAACGCCTCTCAGAGTATTTCTCGGCATTGATATCGGAAGCACGACCACCAAGTACGCACTGGTCAATGAGGCCCATGAGATTGTGGGTAAAAACTATGTTCCCACAAAGGGGAAACCCATTGAAGTGACCCAAGAACTTTTTAGAGAGTTGCTGGATAAAACAGGCGATAAAATAGAGATCATCGGTACGGCCACAACAGGTTCCGGCCGTAACGTGGTGGGTGATTTCCTGAATGTGGATCTGATTATTGATGAAATTACGGCTCATGCGCGGGGAGCGGTGGAGATAGACCCGGAAGTGGATACCCTTTTTGAGATCGGAGGCCAGGATTCTAAATATGTTTCCATTGCCAACACCTATCCGCTGGATTTCGATATGAACAAAGTTTGTGCAGCGGGCACCGGGAGCTTTCTCCATGAATTGGCCAACAAATATGGCATCAGTATTGTTGAGGAGTTTCAAAATATTGCGCTTTCATCGGAAGCACCTGTGAAACTGGCTGAAAGGTGCACGGTATTCATGGAATCGGATCTGGTGAGCTACCACCAGAAAGGTGTTGACACAAAAGACCTGATTGCCGGGCTTTGTTATGCCATTGTGTACAACTACCTGAACCGGGTGGTTGAAAAAAGGAAAGTCGGGGAGCGCGTAATGTTTCTGGGCGGCCCCTCCCTGAACAGTGGCGTGGTGGCTGCCTTTGAAAATGTTCTGGGTCGCGCCCTCATTGTGCCTCCCCATCGTGAGGTGTTGGGAGCCTATGGTGCCGCTATCAGTGTTCACGAGCGGATGCGTCTGCTGAATCAAAGAGAAACCGGTTTCAGGGGACTCAAAAGTGCAACAGAGGATCGCATGGCGTACGCCGAAAAAATCTGCCGGGCGGATGCGCTGTGCCACAATCAATGCAAACTGAAAATTTATGATTTTGACGGGCGTAAGAGTATTTGGGGGGGGGAGTGCGGTCGGTACGAGTTGACGCGGAACCGTGGCCTAAAGGAGACAGACTTTTTTGCGCTGCGGCAGGAGATATGGGAGACCCATATGACAGGGGTTTATGAAACCCTGTCGGATAAACCGTTATTGCGTGTGGATGGTCGGCCCACAGTAGGGTTGCAGCGGGCCTTGTACGGTCAGCAGGACGCTGTCTTGTGGGCGCATTTTTTTGACCGCCTGGGATACCGGCTCGTTTTGACGCCGCCCACCAATGCCCGCCTTTCCAGAATGGGCATTGAAGCCATGACAGCGGAGACCTGCTACCCGGTGAAGGTCTCCCATGGTCACGTGAAAGAGCTGGTGGGAAAGACGGCATTTTTGTTTCTCCCCAGTGTTGTGAATATGGGAAAAAGCCAGGACAAAGAAAAAGGCTTTTACTGTCCCATGGTGCAGAGCAACTCCTATATGGTCCGTATGGCCCTTGATCTTGACATGACAAAGGTTTTAAACCCTGTGGTCCATCTCAAGTATGATGTGGAAACACTTGCCATGGAAATAGCAGAACAGTTGCAGCCAAAACTTTCGCTCACCGTGCATCAGGTAAGAGAGGCCCTTTACTACGCCTTTGGAAGAGAAAAGCAGTTCCAAAAGGCGATTCTCCAGAAAGGAACAGAGATTCTGGAATCACACCCCGCCGGGGAACCGATGGTCGTCGTGACCGGCAGGCCCTACAACCTCTATGATGAGCGATTGAATCTGAGATTGGGGCACAATATGGCAAAAATCGATGTCAAGGCCGTGCCCATGGATTTTTTGGATGTCTCTTCGGTGGATCTGTCAGATTTTCCCTCCATGTATTGGGGACAGGGCGCAAGAATACTTCGTGCGGCCAAGATCGTGGCGTCCAACCCGGACTTTTTTGGTTTGCATCTGACCAACTTCGGGTGTGGTGCGGATTCATTCCTGGAACATTTTTACCGGCATATTATGGGGGATAAACCCTACATGATTCTGGAACTGGATGAGCACAGTGCCGTTGCCGGGGTCATGACCCGCCTGGAGGCCTATAAAAACGTCATTTTTAACAGTATGCAAAAAGCACAGCAGGAAGCGGAAGCACCGCGAAAACTGGCCAATTGACCATGGAAAACCGAAACGTTATTAATTTTGAATCTTTCAGCAACAAGGTGGGGCGGTTCAGCCTCAAGGAACGAACCTGCTTGATTCCGGAAATGAATCGGATGGGCAGCCATCTTTTGGCGGCCAATTTCAGAAGTTTCGGCATCCGGGCAAAGGTTCTTGAGACCTTTAAAGGGATGGATCTGGGCATGGCCCATACTTCGGGGAAAGAGTGCTTTCCCTGCCAGATTACCATGGGGGATATCCTCCATTTCATGAAGGAGGAATCGGCCCGCCTGGGATCGGAATTTGATTCTGATGCCTACGTCTATTTCATGCCGGAAGCGGACGGCCCTTGCCGTTTCGGCATGTACAACAAATACCAGCGGATTGTTCTGGATTCCTTTCCGGGGTTCAGCGGGCTCAGGATCGGTGCCCTGACCACTGCAGATGGGTATTCCCTTGACGGGATCATCGAGGAAGAGCGGGTGACCGATCTTCGGAAATCGTCCTACGTGGCTCTTGTTCTGGGGGATATCCTGGACCGGTTGTTGTGGCGGGTCAGACCCTATGAGAAAGAAACCGGACTGGCGGATCTGGTGATTGAAAAATGCCTTACGTTTATGGAGGAGGCTTTTGAGCGTTTCGGGCAGGGTCTGCAGTTTGATGAAATATTTGCGCGGCTGGAAGCGGTCATCAAAGAGGTAAAGGCGGTCATGGATCCGGGGATTCCGCTGAAGCCGTTAATCGGCATGGTGGGGGAAATCTATTTACGTACCCACGTAAAAGCCAACCAGGACGTCATCCGCATGCTGGAAAAGCACGGGGCGGAAGTGGTCAATGCCTCCATATCGGAGTGGGTCAATTTTACCAGCTATGAACATTACAGATCGGCCAAGACAGGGTTACGTTTCAGCCTGAAACAATTGAAGTTCGACCGTTTTAAAGGCCATTTG
>JABGPV010000023.1 GCA_018644785.1 Deltaproteobacteria bacterium
CTTATCGACGGTCTTGCACGAGATATTCCGCGATCCGCCAGTCCTTAGGCGAACCAGACCTATTCCGCCTACGATATCGGCAGCAGATCGGCCAATTTGTTCGTGGTGTAGTTCAAGACGGGATGGATAAGCGCGCTGCGGCGAAATGGATAGCGATGCAGGTGACCCAGGATATTCCCCAAAACGATCAGCCTAGGTTCGTAGAAGTGGTCGAAACGGAAATCAGCAATCTACATGAGGGCAACATAGCACGTTACCGTTTGCGACCATCCGAGTTTGATGTGTGGAAGCGAGACTGGAAGTAACCCCGGGAATTTCGTCCGATACGATAGACATAAATGATCAGCAAACAAGACAAATCCAGCGTACGCGATAAATCGCGCCGCTGATTTGCGGTGTTGGGCTCATGATAATAACATAATTTGGAAGTTCCCTTAGTTTTAATTATCTTTTTTTCTTGCTAATTTCTCCTCTTTATTTTCTAATGTTTCCAACCTCTCAAAACTAATTGGCCCTACTAATTCATGGAATAGAGATACGGCACGATATGCCTGTTTTTATTGTTGAGCAGTTTGTTTCTTGGCCTTCAATTTTTAATTGGTCTAAACGATATTTTTCACAAAAAATAAAAAAAATACCGCAGCCACTATAGATCATGGAAATGGGCACTCTTGGCAATCGCTTTGTTCTTCAGATGAGGATCATAAAGGATCTTTATATGTGAAGGAATAAACACCCTTCTGTTTATCATGCATATTTGTGTGCCATGCAGTTAGTGGAACGTTCTAAATACCGTAAATGTTTGTCGAGCATTTTTTCCCATGAACGATAAACAGAAACTATACGATCGCTGACTATACTCTGAGAGAATAAATGATCTGGACTTTTTTAGCTCCTGTATTTTTGATAACATTCGGTATTGCAGGTGCACTTTATCCAAAAAAGCGTAAGATATTGTGGATATTAGGCATCTGTTCAGTCATTTTCGCTATCATTCTCGCCATTTACCAATCCGTGCATCAATCTGCCACTTCAGCAGAAATTGCTGAGCTATCTGATAAAATGGATAAACAGTTCTCAAATACCAAAGAAGTTGCCTCAGGAAATAAGGAAAAGATACCCCCACCAGCAAAAGGAGAGTTCTCTTTTTACAGAAATGCAGAACTGAACACAGATGAAGACTTTCAAAAGGCAGTCGACAAGCTGAGTTATTTTTTGGCGACACCAGACAAAGAACTTCTAAGCCCTGTTCTCTTTCGAGTAGAGATTGTCCATAAAGCAACTGGACGGAAAGAAGCAAGAAACAATATGGCACCTGAAGATGTCGTGAAATTACTCAGGGCTTATCAGAATACGGACAGGCGACCTATCACAATCGATTTGGAGTTGGAGACAGTGGTTCCGGTCAGAGATCTGGAAGGAAGAATTGCCTTTTACACAGCAGGCCTAATGCGTCAGCGCGAGACTCAAACGATAAGTGTCGGATGGCATGTGAAAACTAGTAGGCTGGTACACAAAGACACTAATGAATTTAAGGGAATGCTCGTTAAGTTCTGGCCCATGGAAAGGCTCTTCAATAGTTGGGTCGTCGGTGTTCCGTTGTCTGAAAAACAAGCTATTGGTGCTGCTTATTCCGAGAACATGGAAAGTAAACTCAAGATTCCATCTCCACCATACGAATTGTGGTCGCACCCGAAATACAGCGAGCTTTTTGTAGTTGGTGGGGGAAATGAGATTGGCGATGGTCAAGTAATCTGTTTGTTTCTTAATAAGATGCCTTCCAGCCTTTTTCTGGGAAACCTGCAAGAAGGGCTTCAAAGTTTTCCTATTCAAGAGATTCAAGGTGACTGGCATAGATACAAGAACATGTAAATGAAATGCATTAAATGGGGTGGTAACGTTCATAGATGGTTATCAAGTCTGCTGTTGACTGTTTTGCAATGAAACGACATATAAGCAGTTTATTTAAATTATGAAAAGAGGATATCCGATAAGCCTAAACGTAAGAGTGGTTTTAAAGATATAGAAAAGAGGCCAACCAACAGTCAAAAGCAGACTTGCCCCATGCTCTGATCATGCTGATGAAGAAAGCCAATCCGATCAATTGACATTTGATGAGGTGTATTTATCGGTTTTTCATGGCCAAATTATTGAAGATTATCCAGACGATAAGCCATACCGGAGCTGCTTGATTTATGGCCATACTTTTAGCGGCGATCCGGTTCATAGCGTTTGGGTTTTTGATGATGAAAATCAATGGGCTGTTCTTATTACAGTCTATCGCCCAGACCCAGATCGATGGATTAATAACCGAGTAAGGAGAAAAAAATCATGATGCCATTCGAAAAATGTCCAGTTTGCGGTGGTGAACTGAAAGAGAAGGAAGTAGAAAAACTTCTGCGGGGTGGAAATCATACGGCATCTCTGCGAGTCCATGCTGAAGTTTGCCTGCATTGTGGGGAACGCTTATATGCCGAAAAGACCGTCAAACTTTTTCAGCAGATTAGAAATAAATTGAAACTCCAGGAGCTATTGGATTTCCAGCCTTTGGGGCAATCATTTACGGTAAACGGCAATTTCCCTAACGAAGAAAATGCAGCCGACGCTCGCACCTCACGCGGCTGATTTTCAGCGTTGGGTGCATATAAAACATGAACCAGAGAATCATAGAAATTGTAGCGTATAATCCAATTTGGCCGAATATATTTGAATCTGAACATAGCCTTTTGGTACGAACCCTTGGAGTCAGGGACTATCTACGAATGAATCCCCAGGTTTCGAAGGAGTATGGTGAACTGAAAAAACGTATCATAAAGACATGCAAGAATGACATTGGCAACTACTGTCGTAGCAGGGAATTTCAGACTAAATCAACGATAGATTTTCGTATCTCCAGGAGGCTATAATGAATGACGAAAAATACCAAGCGGCAAAAAGCAGAGTGAAAGAATTAAAAGACTTCTATAGAAATTTGCTTACCTACGCTGGCGTCAATATCCTCCTTATAATTATTAATCTCGTTACAAGCCCTGGAAGTTTATGGTTTTATTGGGTAACTATTTTCTGGGGTATTGGGATTGTTCTTCATGGCTCAAAAGTTTTTTTAATTAAAGATAAATTCTTTGGCAAAGAATGGGAGGAAAAAAAGATAAAAGAAATGATGGAAAAAGAGAACAATTCCAAATGATAGAATCAACACCTTATAACATGACCCTTTCAGTCGATGGGAAATTGGGGACATCCTTAAACAATCAAATATCTGAAAATTCTAATAAAGTTACTATACAATTTAATGACGTTAAATCACTAAATCATAAATCACTAAATCATTTCAAATGTGAGCATGTGGTCCACGATAAACTGTCAGGACCGGAAAGGGAGGTTGGCGTATGACTGATTATTTGATTATAGGGAATGGGGTCGCGGGGACAACCGCTGCGGAAAATATCCGCAAGACAGACGAGGAAGGGGATATTACGATAGTGACCGGCGAGGATCTCCTCTTTTATCACCGGATAAGGTTAACTGAATACATCTCGGGAGAGATAGCGGAAGATGATTTGGTTGCCAGAAACAAGGAATGGTATAAGGATCAGAACATCAATCTTGAGCTCATGACTCGAATAGTAAAGGCGGAACATCAGAAAAAAGTCATCATGACGGAAGATAACCGGACATTCTCTTACGATCGTCTCTTGATTGCCACCGGGAGCCATTCGTTTATCCCGCCCATAAAAGGCTCCGAAAAAAAAGGTGTCTTTTCCCTTCGCACCATCAAAGATGCGCGTGACATTTCGGCCTATGCAGGGAAGATTGAAGAGGTTGTTCTTATTGGCGGCGGCCTACTTGGCCTCGAGGCCGGAAATGCCCTCCGTAAGTTGGGGAAAAGGGTTACGGTGGTAGAGTTTTTCCCGAGACTCCTGCCGAGACAACTGGACGTGGACGGCGCCAAAAGACTTCAGGGAATCATGGAAGAGATGGGGTTTTCCTTCAGGCTTGGGGCAAAGACAAAAGAAATCACGGGTGGTGATCAGGTCGACGGGGTCCTTCTGGAAGGCGGAGAGGCCCTGTCGTCGGGAATGGTTATCATCTCGGCAGGGGTGCGTCCCAACATGGAACTGGCCAAGGATTTGGGTCTGGACCATGACAAGGGCATCAAGGTGGATGAACACCTCCGGACGAACCGGGCCGATATCTACGCGGCCGGTGATGTAGCCGAATTCAAAGGAATGCCTTACGGCATATGGCCTGCCGCCATGGAGCAGGGGAAAATTGCAGGCAACAGCATGGCCGGGGGAGACAGGGTCTATGAGGGAACCGTTATGGCCAACACCCTGAAAGTGGTGGGGGTTGATCTGGCCTCCGCGGGCAATATCGATGCTGAAAATGAATTCGAATCGCAGGTTTTCACCGATGAAAAAGTGTACAAGAAAATCGTCTTTGAGAATGATCAGATCATCGGGTGTATTATGTTAGGGGATACAAAAGGCTTTAATAAAATGACTAAGGCGATTTCTGAAAAGATGGATGTTTCCAAGATAAAGGATCAGATTGTGTCAGCGGGATTTAATCTTTAACCCGTTTAAATGAATGGAGAACAAGATCATGACCGATAAGGTGGAATTGTGTGAAAAGATAAAGTCAATCCATCCGGAGATAGGCGAGTGCGGTATAGATGTCGATGTGGATTGGGACGAAGCGAAAAAGGCGTGGATTGTGGATTTAAAAAAGCACGACCACGAGCTGAAGACCCACTTGGAACCCCAAGATGCGGATGGATGTATGGAGGGCAAACAGTGCGTTTCTCTCGGGCTTCAGATTGCTCAACTGAAGGCCAACATAGAGGCATAGAAGGATGTCCGCAATCCTAGAAGTTGATTTTCTGAAAACAGCGAATTACGAAACAGGTATTCCGGGGACAGTATCTATATTTTTTTGTCAACTATTTTTTATGGAGAAAAAACGTTAATAGGTATACTGTCCCCCGAATTCAACGCGCCCGCTTAATTTACAGTTCGCTGTAAAATCATCCAACGAAAATAAGATCGTCAAAAAAAATAATTGACTCAGATTGGCGTGGAGTTTATACTTCTAAATATAAACTTAGCTTGTAGGGGGTATTATGAAAGCAACAGCAAAAGATCTGAGGTTTCATTCAAAAGAACTCATTGATTCTGTCAGAAGAGGTGAAGAGGTCGTTATTACTTTCCGTGGAAAGCCCTGCGCCAAGCTTGTTCCCTACCAGGAGCTTAAGAATAAAACAGAAGAAAATGAAGTGTTCGGAATGTGGAAAGATAATGACATTGTTGATAATGTTAATGAGTACGTTAGGAATTTAAGAAAAGGAAGATCCTAAATGATCGTTGATACTGATGTCCTCATTTGGTATTTAAAAGGAAATGAGAATGCATATCAAGACATTGAGAATGCAAGCAATTTCTTTATTTCTGTTGTGACCTATATGGAACTTGTCCAAGGAATGAGAAACAGAAAAGAATTAAACAATTTCCGCAAGGCCCTGCATATTTGGAATGCTAAAATTCTCTATATTTCCGAAGAGATATCTGTGAAAGCAATGTTTTACGTCGAGCAACATTTTCTAAGTCATTCAATGCAATTGGCAGATGCGCTCATCGGAGCTACGGCAATCGCTTATGGTAATCCTGTTCTCACGGGGAACGATAAACATTACAAAGTTTTGAAAGACTTGAAAATCAAAAGATTCAGACCGTAACAGATTGTAATAATATAACAAAACAGCGAACAAAGCGCTGGAGATGGACAGGGCAGGTCGTGCCGCTTTTGGAAAGCAGTATTTGACCGGTAGTTTTTACCTTTATCATAGTTGTGAGGCCATCGATGCCTTTTCTCTTGTTCACCTGTCCTTGGCACCAGTCATTCCCATACAAAAATGGGTAATGAATGGGAAAGGTTTTTCAGAAGGATGACCCCTTTGAAACCAAAAACGAGAAGGGAGTTCATGATTGCGGCAGCCAGACGGGGTATGGACCTGGCCATATTGAGTGTGATACCCTTGACGGGGTGTGCCCATGCACAAACGCCACAGGAAGATTCTGCGGCGACAAACAATAATATGACCTTAGAACAGATTGCCAGGCAAAAACGCCACCACGGAAAGGACCGTTTCATCAATCCTTTCACTCCTTCGGGTAAAAAAGGGTTTTCGGATTTTTTGAAATGGAAACTCTTTTCGGAAAACCATTTCAAGGAGCAGTATGCGGATGAACCCCTAAACCCCGTAAAGATAGATTGGGCGCCCATCGTTAATTACGACGGCCTTTCCGTCACTTTCATCAACCATGCCTCCGTGCTCATTCGGGATGCGGGTGTGTCGATTCTGGTGGACCCGGTATTTTTCGGTCTGTTTCCCATGTTTACCAATTTTACGCCCATTGAATTTGATATGGACACCATGCCGAAGCCGGACCATGTGTTGATCACCCACGGCCATTATGACCATCTGGATAAGGATACCCTGTCTGTCTTTGATCCAAAGACCCATGTGATAACGCCTCTGGGCTATGATTCGGTGTTTTCATCCATCGGCATGAAAAATCGCACGAAGCTGGACTGGTTTGATGTTTTTAACGACGGAGAGCGTCAGATCATTCTGCTCCCCTGCAACCACTGGACCATGCGCAATCCCATCGTTGGGCCCAATCGCAACCTGTGGGGAAGCTATCTCATCAAGACCGCATCGGGCCCCACCATCTTCATCAGCGGCGATACCGCCTATTTTAAAGGGTTCAAGGAGATCGGTGAGCGATACCATATCGATTTGGCCATTTTAAGTGTTGGGGCCTATGAACCGCGCTGGTTCATGAAACAAAGCCACATGAACCCGGCCGAAACGGTTCAAGCCGTGAAAGATCTGCATGCAGAAAAGATGTTTATCGTTCACTGGGGGACTTTCCGGCTGGGAGATGAGCCGGTTCATGTGCCGCCTGTAGATGTGAGGCGTGAGCTTCAAAAGGCGAACATGTCGGAAAGGTTGCTTCCTATCAATCATGGTGATACGCTTTATTTTTAAATCCCGAACCCTTTCGGATGGCGCTTCCCAAGGGGTTGATAGTATTCTGGAAGATGACACCATTTGTTAGAGTATGTCCAAAACTGGGTGCAATTAACGTCGATACAGATGATGTTTTGCGCCGGGGTCGTTTTCGTTGCCGGTATGGTGCGTGGGTTTTCGGGGTTCGCTCTTTCCGCCCTTATTATGGCGAGTGTGGCGCTGATCCTTTCACCCTTGGAGTTGATCCCCATCTGCTGTATTCTTGAAGCCACCGCCAGTCTCATCATGTTTCGCGGCGGCCTTCGGGATGCGGATATGAAAATTGTCTGGGGGCTGTCAATCGGTTCCGTGATTGGTTTTCCCATGGGCCTGTACGCCACTACAGCGCTTCCGGTTGAAACTTCCAAGCTTGTGGTTCTGTGCATCATTCTCGGTCTGGCAATTGCGCTGCTGCTCCGCGCAAGCCCCAAATTTTTGACCCGCACATCCGGTCTGTACGCATCCGGCGTCACCGCAGGGGTTGTTACGGGTCTCGCCCATGTGGGCGGTATGGTGGTGGCCCTGTATGTGCTGGCGCGAGAAGCACCGGTCAGGACAATGCGTGCGTCGCTGGTGATGTTTCTGGTGATCACCACGGTCACGACCCTGGTGTATCTGTTTGGTTTTGGGGTGATGAATAAACTTGCCATCATCCGTGCCTTGCTGCTTGCACCCTTTGTCACGGTCGGTGTGCTGGTTGGGAGCGCCATGTTCCGACCTTCCCTTGAGGCCGCGTATAAGAAATTCTGCCTTGGGCTGCTGATCTTCCTGGCATTTTCCGGGCTGTTGCGGCTGATGATCTGACACCCGAAAGGGAAAAGAAACGTATGAAAAATTCGGTAAACAATGATTTATCCGCTTTTGATCGGGCGCACATCTGGCATCCCTACACATCCATGAAGGACCCCCTTCCCGTGTATCCGGTTGCCGCGGCGGAAGGCGTGCATCTCATCTTGGAAGATGGCCGCCGCCTCATTGACGGTATGAGTTCCTGGTGGGCCGCCATCCATGGGTATAACCACCCGGTACTCAACGAAGCGGCCCATGATCAGCTGGAGAAAATGTCGCATGTCATGTTCGGGGGGTTGACCCATGCCCCCGCCGTTCGGTTGGCAAGCCTTTTGGTGGACCTGACCCCTGAACCGTTAAAAAATGTGTTCTTCAGCGATTCCGGTTCCGTTTCAGTCGAAGTGGCCATCAAAATGGCGGTTCAATACTGGCAGGCCAGGGGCCGACCCCGGAAGCACCGCCTTTTGACCATACGATCAGGATACCACGGCGACACCTTCGGCGCCATGGCCGTGTGTGATCCGGAAAACGGCATGCACGGGATTTTTGAAGGTATTCTTGCAAAACATTATTTTGCCGATGCGCCCATGTGCGGGGTTGACGACCCATGGGATGAAAGGGATATAGAGAACTTTAAAACCCTGCTTGAACAGCACCACGACGAAATCGCGGCCATTATCATGGAACCCGTGGTTCAAGGGGCAGGGGGTATGCGGTTTTATTCTCCCCATTACCTGCGGCGGGTTTGGGAGCTTTCCCGCGAGTTTGATGTTCTCCTTATCCTGGATGAAATCGCGACCGGCTTCGGGCGCACAGGGAGTATGTTCGCCTGTGAAAAGGCGGGTATTTCGCCGGATATCATGTGTGTGGGAAAAGCGCTGACCGGGGGATACATGACCCTTGCGGCCACGTTGACCACCCGGGAGATCAGTGACGGCATCTCCAGAGCCGAGCCCGGCGTGTTTATGCACGGTCCCACTTTCATGGCCAATCCCCTCGCCTGTGCCGTGGCCACAGCGAGTCTCAAGCTTTTACTGGGGTCTCCCTGGAAAAAGCGGGTGAAGCGGATCGAGGCTCATCTTGAGATGGCGTTGATGCCCCTTAAGACGTTGCCGTGGGTTGCCGATGTGCGGGTCTTAGGCGCCATCGGCGTGGTTGAACTGGATCATGTGGTGGATATGGCCCACATGCAAAGGCGATTCGTGGAAAAAGGGGTCTGGATCAGGCCTTTTGGAAAGCTGGTCTATACCATGCCGCCCTACATCATCGACACATCCCATCTGGCGCGGATCACCGGAGCAATGGTGGACGTGATTCGATCTGAAGATCCTGAAAAGAGATCGGCTACATGAACAAATTTGGATTCATAGAGGAAGAACTGTATCGGCGCCAGCGGCAATCGCACCTCAGGCAGTTGCAGACCGTAATGCCCCTTGAGGGGGTGGATGTTCGCATCGAGGGTCGAAAGGTAGTGAATTTTTGTTCCAATGATTACCTGGGCCTTGCAAAACATCCCTTGCTCATCAAAAGAGCCGTTGAATTTGCCGAACGTTATGGAGCGGGCGCTACGGCATCGCGCCTGATTTGCGGCACCTACGACTGTTTTCAGGCTGTGGAGGAGAAACTGGCGACCCTGAAGGGGACGGAAACCGCACTGATTCTCAATTCGGGATTTCAGGCAAACGTGTCCATCCTGCCCGCATTGGCCGACCGGAAAACGCTGATTTTGTCGGACCAATTGAATCATAGCAGCATCATTCAAGGCGTATTGCTCTCCCGCTGCCATGTGCTTCAATTCAGACACAATGATCTGGCGCACCTGGAAAAACTCCTCAAGAAAAATATGGACAAAGGCCCCTGTTTTAATTCCACGAGGGCACGGCGTATGATTGTCACCGAATCCGTATTCAGCATGGATGGCGATCAGAGCGATATTGGGCGCCTGGTTGAACTTGCCCGCGCCTTTGATGCGTTGCTGGTGGTGGATGAGGCCCATGCCACCGGCGTTCTGGGACCCGGGGGCATGGGGCTTTGTTGCGGCAAGGGCGTGGATCTAACCATCGGCACCTTCGGAAAGGCATGCGGTTCCTTTGGGGCGTATGCGGCATGTTCCCGTAAGCTTCGTGATTATCTGGTGAACTGCTGTGCGGGATTTATCTACTCAACGGCCATGCCGCCGTCGGTGATCGGTTCCATTGATGCCGCCCTCGATCTTATTCCCGGCATGGGTGAAGAAAGAAAAGAACTCCATGCCAAAGCAGACTTTTTGAGGTTGGGCCTGCAAAATTCGGGATGGCGAACCGGGGCTTCCAATACGCAGATTGTTCCGGTGATGGTGGGTGGTGAGATGGAGGCCCTGGCCCTTTCAAACCATCTGAAAAACAAAGGGGTGCTGGCCAGCGCAATTCGTCCGCCTACGGTGCCCGAAGGTCAGTCAAGAATCCGCCTGGCCCTTTCCGCTGCCCATACGAGGGGACAATTGGAAAACCTCATTCAACTATTTAAGGAAGGACATTTCCATGGGGACCATTGATCTGCCCCCCCAAATATTTGTCGCCGGCACCGGCACCGGCGTGGGCAAAACCATGGTGAGTGCCATTCTGGCGGCCGGCCTTTCGGCCCGGTACTGGAAACCGATCCAGAGCGGTCTCGTGGAGAAAACGGATACGGAATGGGTCCGGGAAAAGACCGGTTTGCCGTCAACCTATTTTTATCCTGAAACCTATCGATTGCGTTTTCCCCTGTCGCCCCATGTTGCGGCGGAAAAAGATGGGATTCATATTGATCTTGAATTAATGGACCTTCCCCAGGCTTCCGGGGGGCGTCTCATTGTGGAAGGGGCGGGGGGTATTATGGTTCCCTTAAACGAGCATCACCTGATGCTGGATCTCATGAAAAAACTGGCAACGCCGATTCTGCTGGTTGCGGAAAGTGGTCTCGGTACCATCAACCACACCCTGCTGTCGTTGGATCTGCTGAAAAACCATTTTTTACCGGTTTTGGGCGTGGTGATGAACGGTCCTTTAAATCCGGAGAATCGCAAGGCCATTGAGCATTTTGGAAACACGCCGGTCTGCGCGGAAATCGAACCCATGGAGCGCATCGACGGGGCGGCCTTAAAGAACGCCTTTCGCCGATGTTTCGGAACATCATAATTATGGGTAGAAAAAAAGAACTGAATGTTTTAACCGAGAATATCTTGGCGGGAAAACCGCTTGACGCTGAGGCGTACAGGATTATTGTGGATACGCCGACCCATGAAGTCCCCATGCTGATGAAGGGCACGGACCGGATTCGCAAGGCCTATTTTGGTTCCGAGATTCATTTGTGCACTATCTGTAACGGCAAATCGGGAAGGTGCAGCGAGGATTGTGCCTTTTGTTCCCAGTCGGTATCTTCAAAGACAAAAGCGGACATCTATCCCCTGATGGACAAAGCAAAGCTCATGGCAGGCGGTGAACACGCATCCGAAACGCCCATTAACCGTTACTCCGTTGTAACCAGCGGGAGAGCCCTGCCGTCCCATGAAGTGGCGGTTGTTGCACAAGCCTTGGGCGCCCTGGATCCGCACAGGATCAAGACTTGCGCGTCCCTGGGCATTCTGGGGCCCGAGGATTTACAGGTGTTAAAAAAAGCGGGGGTGACGCGCTACCATCACAACCTGGAAACCGCCAAAAGCCATTTTCAAAACATGTGCGGCACGCACACCTATGAAGACCGGGTGAAGTGCGTTTTGAACGCAAAAAAGGCCGGGCTTTCCGTGTGTTCGGGTGGCATTTTTGGCATTGGGGAGACGGATGAACAGGTGCTGGAACTGGCCTTGGCCTTGAAAGATCTGAATGTGGATGCCGTTCCTATCAATTTTCTGACACCCATTGAAGGCACGCCCATGGCCCGTTATCCAATGGTCTCCCCCATGCGGTGTCTCAAAATCATCTCGCTTTTTCGGCATGTTTTGCCGGATAAAACCATTCTGGTTTGCGGCGGGAGAGAAGCGGGCTTGGAGGATCGACATTCCCTGATTTTCGAGGCGGGCGCCAACGGTATAATGACCGGCAATTACCTCACCACCGAGGGACGTACCTTTCAAAAGGACCTGGAAATGCTGAACAGGCTGGGCTTGCAGGTCAAGGAGAAGTATTCCGGTTAAGGGCCTCGAAACAATGGAAAGGGTGATGGGTATGGATGAAAAAAGAAATTCGGTCATATTCTATTCACGGGGAGTCCTTCTCTCGTTAATGCTCTTGGCTTCGGTATTTTCCGAGGTCGTTTATTCCGCTGAATACGCATCCGGAAACACCGCCATCACACCGGCCTTTGCGCCTCCTTGCAGTTCAAACGGTACCTGCCGGGAACTGGATCCCTGCGCCGATGCCGACTTTGGACAGTGTAAGGCCTTTCAAGGGGTTTCAGGTTTGCGGCGGGTGCTTTCGGGCTCTTTCGGTACACTGGGCTTTCGGGCTCAGATTGTGAACATCAAGAGCGGAAAACCGGTGTCGTTGTGGCACGATGTGCCCCTGGTGGTTAAAGACGATGAAAAGGGTCTGGTGGTGAACGCGTTTTTTGAAGTCAGCAGGGGGACTTCAGCCAAGGTTGAATTGAACAAATGGGAGCCCCACAACCCCATGTGGCAGGACCGCAAAAAGGTGAAGCATCAGGATTTCAAACGACCCCGGTATTATGCCTGGTCCCCCGCGCCAGGCAATTACGGGGCACTGCCCCGCACCTGGGAAAACGTCTTGGAAGACGATCCCATCACCGGATTTCCGGGGGATACGGATCCCATCGATGTCATCGATGTGGGTTCCGCCCCATGCCCCCTGGGACTGGTGTACCAGGTCAAGGTAATTGGTGCGTTGGGGATGATTGACGGTACGGATCTTGAGACCGATTGGAAAATCTTTGTGATCAACACAAAAGATCCCAGGGTGAAAAAAATAAACGATATCTCGGATGTGCCTCAGGAAACCAGGAATCAATGGGGGATTTTCTGGCGGTTTTACAAAACGGCAAAGAGTTTGAACGAGAATTTCTTTTTCGATCCGGAATCCATTAAGAAAGTCAATGCTGATCCGGTGTGGCTGGGGGCAAAGGAGGCCCGGAAAATTGTGCTCTCTTCAGCAGCCGCTTATCAAAAGCTTATTGGGGAGTGCCTTAACCGTAAAGTAGGAAAACCCTACTGGATACCCGGATGTTCGCCATGAAATCGGGGCTAGCGAAAGGCACCACTCTTTGCCTGAGTGATGACTGGCAGATATATATTTCTGCGGGCTGAAAATTACTTGACGCATAAATATGGGAAGTATTCCATCTGGAATTGGAATTGGCAAAATATTCGTGTGAAAAGGCTAATTCCAATAATTTGCGGAACTGCTAGAATGACAACTCCGTGCCGAAGTTGCCCGACAATTCTATTTAATTGGATAACGTCGGGATATCCCGAGCCCCGGCACCCTTATAAAGATGATGTCCTTCAATACAGCAGCCAGTTGGGCAGCTTTTGTACACATTCGAAACAGCCCTTTTGGCTGGACTGGTTACGGCATATAGGCGTTAACAACCGCCTGATACGTTTCGGTCTGATCGAGCGTATCGATCGTTAGGATTCCAAAGTTTTCCGTCCCGTCGGGATTAAGGACTGAAGGATCGGGGAAGAAATCAAAATCAGCTTTTTGGCACTGGATACTCTTGAGGACGGCACCATGGTGAAAAGCCCCGAAAGCGCCTTCGCTGTCGCTGTCGTCTGATGTCTGTTTCCAGACTTTGTCCGAAAATTGAAAATGACAGGCACCCAAAAGCTGTGTCGGATTGTTTTGCTGATAGGTGACGGATGCTTTTAACTGATTTTGGACATACGTGGGCGTATAGTCCGAATTCTGCCGGCTCTTCCCGATTTCGGTGAACAAAATCGGCCGTTGAAATTTTTCATAGGTTTGCTGGACCCAACCACGACCGGTACCTTCGGCGTTTTCAAAGAGATACTCTTCATCATTATAGGTATTGGGGCATAACATGATCTGGCTTTTGTATTGAGCCACCCTGGAATCCGTTAACAACTGATTAAATAGATTCCAACAGGGCATGTCCGCGCCATTGGCTGCGAACGGTGCCCCTCTGGGCGTAAAAATAAGGGGTATTCCCACCGGAACGCCCTGACTGTAACCTTTGGCATCGGATTTTGTCAGGAGTTGGGCCACCAGTCCAATGGCGTTTTTATAGAGAGTCGCAGGGTCAAAATCCGTCTCGCCATAGAGTTCATTGCCGATGATAATGCCCGCGATGGCAGGATGCCAGTCCGTCTCGCTGCTGTTACCAAAGTTCTTTTTGGTTAAGTAAAGTGGGACTTGCTCCTTCCAATATTCCGGATGCTTCGGAAGATAGTTGGATATGGGGACCACCACTTTGATTCCCAGACTCTGGCAATAATTCAAGAATTGGCTGTGATCGTTGCGATTATCCCAATCGTAGAGACGGATCAGGTTAATCCCCATATCTTTGATGGTTTTCAAATCGTTTCGGCAGTTGGGGGCACAGCTTTCGGACAGGTATGATTCCGTTTTCCACAGAGACCCCGTCTGTTTTCTGGCAATGTCGCTGCCAAAGTAGATATAGGATTTGTTGGCGGTTGACGGATCATATCCCTTGCTGAACGCCTGGTAACAGGTGCCTTTTCCCGGAAGGGGGAACCTTGTGGCATCTCCAGCGGAATCAATGACCATAGTCGCGGACGTCAGCGTTCCCGGGATTTCAGTTTCCTGACCCAGAACCGTTGCCGAATAGGTGATACGATTTACAGTTTCGTCATACCTTGGGTCTGTAAGGGTCAATAGATATCCGTAAAGCTCACCCGTATCTGCGATACCGGATATGACGGCGTTTGGTGGACTGTCGCCAAATCTACCGTTCCATTGCGCTACGAATTCCTCGGTTGTGCTTACATTTGAATAGCGGCCGGGAGCATTGTTTGCCAGTAAAACACTGTTGTCTAATTCTTCCTGGATCAACGTGTATTGACCTTCTGTGGAAGTAACGTCAATAGAGGCTTTTTCACCATAAATAACAAAGCTCGATGCCACATCCTGCCCAGGCACATTGTTTAAGACGGTGACCACGGGTGTATCAAATTCCAGAAAACTCTGCGGTTGTTCGTCAAAGGTGGCGTTCAGCAGCGTGACTTTAAACTTGAGTGTTCCGGTCCCTGAATCGTAATCCGGCTTCTCTAAGGCTACAAACAGCCCGGCATTTGCGCCCGATACTTGAAATTTAATAACGGCATTGGGGACCACATCGCCGTAAATAAGGGACCATAAATATCCAACATAATCGGTTGTGGTGTTTTCCCCTGTTTCGATCTCAGGCCTGTCGGTAAAGTATAGGACATCCGTCCATACCTGGTTCAGGGTAATGATGAATTCTGCGCTATTCTCAGTGGGTGTCAACGTTCCGCTTTGAGCAGCAACCACGTACAGACGGTTGGTCAGGTCAGCTGAAACACTGCTGCTGTCGCTGTCGCTGCACCCCATAAGGGTCATTGCCAATAGACCCGTGATGAGTGAAAAAACCAAGGATTTCATTAATGATTTCATCATTATCCTCCATTTTATAGATTTTTTGTTTATGTCGTTAATAATAAGAGGACAACCAGGTTAGTCAATGGGGCAGGGTGATTTCGTTCCACCCAATTGACTCAATAATATCATACCGTTTGAAATTCCGGGGACAATATACTAATTTCTTGACTTGAATGTAAGATTGGTTTTATGGTTTTTGCATGGCAAGAATTGCAAGAGTGGTGGCGGAATTCCGACCGCTTTCACAAAAAAGGAAAGGAAGAGATTTATGTTATACACAATCGCGGTTGTTCTGATTCTGCTTTGGCTGTTGGGAATCGTTTCGTCCTACACGATCGGCGGGTTTATCCACATCCTGCTCGTCATTGCCATTGTGGTTGTTCTGTTGCGCGTCATCAGCGGCAGGAAACCGTTTTGACCCCTTTATGATTTTTTTAAAAGGAGGATTAGAAAACAGAAGGCATCGGCCCAAAGCGGAGAGGATATACTTTTTAAAATGAAAGAGGTGTTAATGGCTTCACTCAATCCGGATCATGTGAAAGCAGTTATCAAAGCAATCAATCAGGGGCCCTATTTCAAGCATTTATCAATGCCTGTTAAAGAGATGGGAATGGGATATTCAATCGTCGAACTCAAGGTGGGTAACGAGCATTTGAATCCCTTTGGCGGGATCCACGGGGGCGTTTATGCTTCCGCAATTGATACCGCGGCCTATTGGGCCGCCTATTGCGAACTTGAAGAAGGGATTGGATTGATATCCATTGATCTTAAGATTGATTACCTGGCGCCCATCAGTGAAGGGATGATCACCACAAAAGGACGAAGCATTAAGATCGGCAAATCAATGTGTCTGGCGGAGGCAACAGCCACTGATGGGAACGGGAAATGGTTGGCCCATGGGACAAGCAAAATGATGGTGACAAAAGGGCTCCAGACAATCGAGGATGCGCTCAACTTCACGGGTTCTGATCTGCTTCCGCCAAAATTCATTTAACGGGAAATGACGTATTTCCAAATAGGCAAACTGATGTTTATGCGACTATTTTCAGTTTTTGGCGAACTCTCTTGTGGTCCGTGCCGGTCCGGTATTAAAACCCCTGAAACAAGGCCGCCACGGGAATAACCGCCACGTTACCCACACTATTTTTTTGACCGCGGCGTCCCAGACCTCTGAAACGGAAACCCCATCCTTTTATAAAACTCAGGCAGCCTTTCCTCATGATAAGAAGGACATTCCTTTAGAATTTCAAGGGTTTCCTCTTTTTTAAGGGGCCATTGTGCTGTCTTTTTGGCACAAACCACATCATTGCTGATATTGGCATAGCATGCCGGGCCCGGATTGCGGAAATGTTGACTGGTTTCTTCCCATATTTCTCGGATCGGCCTTTCAAGCATATTGCCAAATGACAGCATCGTAAAATCACAGGGACAGACATTTCCCTGGGAATCTATGAACATATAATTAAAACCGGCGCCGCATCCGTAGTATTTCTCACTTTCAAAAAAATCATAGGCAAACACACCCGGGTAGCCTTTGGTCCGGGTGCATTTTTTCTGGATTTCAAAAATAGTCTTTACATTTTCGGCGGATAGCCGCTCTTCCGGTTTACTGGTGAGCTTTCCGCTCAGGATCGGAGATGTCAATCTCATATCGTTAATGCCGATATCTTTAAAAAAATCGATCACCTTGAATATTTCCCGGCGGTCGCTGACAAGGGGTTTATCCGGTACAAACGAGACGGCCACGTAAAAGCCTTCATCCTGAAACAGTTGTATGGCGTTTAAGGCCGCATCAAAAATCCCTTCCTTCCGACGGCCTTTATCGTGGATTTCAGCTTTATAATGATCGAGGCTGATCACCGGGATTTCCAACCCCGCATTTTTCAGGCGTTTTACCCGGTCCCGGGTCAGTTCATATCCGGTTGTAAAAATGATCGGCATCGATCGTTTATCAATGGATGCGATGATGTCTTCAAGATCATCCCGCAATAAAGGCTCTCCTCCGGTAAGGCCAATCACGCTGGCCCCCAGGTCCTGAACATCGGAAATCGCTTTTTTCAGCTGGTCGAGGGACAGGATGTCCTTTTTGGAACGGTCGGAAAATGAGCAATGCCAACAGTTGCAGGGGCACTGGGGCGTTATTGCAAAATTTGTGACCACCGGCAGGGGCTTTCCGGACGTTACGGAAATAACACCTTTTAGAAAACGGTCATAAGCCAAAGACGGAAAATAGGGCGTAAAGGTGTTCGTATAGATTTTATTTCCGATTTTGGTGCGCTTGCTTTCCTTTGAAACATAATTCATGGCCAGTTTTTGCTTGACCGATAATTTTTTGAGCTCTTTATTCAACCCCATTTTCAATGTTGTCAGAATTTTTTGAATCCCGTATAACTGTTTTCCATTATGTTTTCGCAATGTGATCCCTGATTTCATGATGGGTGTCCCTATTATTTTTGAGTGAGTCCCAATCTCAACTACATGTACCAAAAATCAGTGAAGATGACATCTTATTTCAACAGGAGGTCGCGATATGGGTGAACAACACATTAAAATAATACAACTTTTCAATGCACCTGTTGATACGATTTTCGGCCTCTTAACAGACCATGAAGCTTTTGGAAAGGTCATCAATACAAAAATCAAACGGGTGGTGGATAGTCAAAGCGAAAACAAAAATGGAATGGGGGCCGTCAGACGAATTTACCTTTTTCCTGCCCTGGCGTTTGAAGAAACCGTGATCGAATTTGAGCCCAGCCAGCTCATGGCCTATACCGTCAGCAAAGGGAGTCCCATTAAAAACCATGTGGGCCGAATGGTGTTTTCCCATGAGGGGGGCAACTCCAGACTTATGTATACCATTGATTTCGAACCGAAACTCCCCTTTCTTTTTTTCGGCCCTTTAATAAGAAAGGCCATTGAAAAATCAATGCGTGATGGGTTAAAGCGGCTTTCCGCCCAATACGAGTGAAGCGGGGTCATGAACTCCATGGACGGGCACGTATCCAATGGGATGATCCTAAAAGCCATAAACAGGAGAATATGATATGCGGGATATGATAAAACGTTTTTTCAGCCAGGTTTCAGAGGAAAACACTTCATGCAACAGGAATGTGCAGGACGTTCGTGTGGCCACCTGCGCTCTTTTTCTGGAGATGGCCCATATCGACGATACCTTTACGAAAGAAGAGACGGAAATCATTCTTTCTATCCTCAAAGAAAAATACCAATTGTCAGACGAGCATGCCGACCATCTGCTCGAGGAGGCGGGCAGGGAGTTGAAGGAGAGTATCGATCTCTAGCAGTTTTCCAAGCTGATCAATGACAACTATTCCACGGAAGAGAAAATGGAAGTGATCAAAATTTTATGGGAAATCGTTTTCGTGGATGGGAAGATGGACCGCTATGAGAACTACCTCATGCACAAGGTGGCAACACTTTTGCGCCTTTCCAATGAAAAATTGATTGATGCGAAGCTGGCGGTTCTTCATGGGTCTTCGGAGGGTTCCGATCATTGCAGGAAAAAGAATAATACAGTGGCACCGGAAAGGGAGGAGAAGATGAAGACCAAAGTTGTTTTTCATCTGGACTGGGATGAAGAGAAAAGACTGGTTATGGCCCTCAACAACATCACCAATCTGTTGAAAGAGATCCCCGCAACGGAAGCGGCCATCTGCCTGGTGGCCAATGGGTCCGCGGTCAGACTTTTTCACCGGGAACATGCTATTGCCTATGGTTCGCGTGTGGAAGACCTGTCGGCGAAAGGTGTCCGTTTTCTCATGTGCAACAATTCACTCACGAACATGAATATCGACCCTGTGCAGTTGCTGAACGGTTGTGAGGTGATCAAGGCGGGTATTGTGGCGCTGATTGAGTTCCAGGCTGACGGGTATGCCTACATCAAGCCCTGAGGGATGACATGTCATTTGATCAACTTGGCCTTCGAATTGAACTGCTTAAAGCCGTTAAAGCCAAAGGTTACACCACTCCCACCCCCATTCAGACCCAGGCCATTCCCGTTATCCTGGACGGACGGGATATCCTTGCCCGCGCCCAGACCGGAACGGGAAAAACAGACGCATTTGCACTCCCGTTGGTTGAAATCCTGAGTCGCCGGAAGGGCAACGGGCGTCACCCCCGCGCGCTGGTTTTGACCCCCACCCGGGAGCTGGCGCTTCAGGTGGGGGAGAGCATCAAAGCCTATGCAAGGCGGGTATCCCTTCGATGCACCGTGGTTCATGGCGGGGTTCGCATCAATCCGCAGATCGATCGGCTGCGGCGCGGCATTGATGTTCTTGTGGCCACGCCCGGCCGCCTGCTGGATCTTGCAGGCCGGAGGCATCTAAATCTTTCCCGCATAGCGTTTCTGGTTTTCGACGAGGCGGACAGAATGCTGGATCTGGGATTCAGTGAGGAGATCTCCGAAATCCTCGATCTCGTTCCCGTTAAACGAAGAACCATGCTGTTTTCCGCCACCTACACCCGCGAGATCCGGGATCTTGCGGTCAGAATGCTGCAGGACCCGGAGTATATGGAGGTGACGCCAAAAGCTACGGCGGCAGAATCGGTTGTTCAGAAGGTTCACCGGGTGGACCGATCCAATAAACGCGCCCTTCTCATCCACCTGATCACCCGGGGACGCTGGCGTCGGGTGCTGGTTTTTACCCGCACAAAACACGGGGCAAACAAGCTCACGGAGAAACTGGCTGCACAACGAATCAATACCGCTGTCCTGCACAGCAACAAGAGCCAGTCTTTCCGGACACGTACCCTCGAAGCGTTCAAGAAAGGTGAGATCCGCATCCTCGTGGCAACGGATGTGGCGGCAAGGGGGCTAAATATCGGAAATTTGCCCCATGTGGTCAATTATGACATGCCCAGTATCCCCGAGGATTATGTTCACCGCATCGGTCGCACCGGCCGCGCGGGCGTCAGCGGCATTGCCGTCTCCCTGGTCAGTGATGATGAAAAGCCTTATCTTGAGGCCATTGAAAAACTGCTGAAGCGGAAGCTCCCGGTGGAAAAGGTTGACGGCTATACGGTGGATAGCGATGTTCCGGATTTTGTTCTTTTTCGCCCCAACAACCCAGCCAGCGAAAAAAAGGCGGACAAGGCTATAAAAGAGCTGGTTGCCAAAAGAACCGCTGCAAAACAGCGATCCCAAATCCGTAAGGCAAAAGCGAAAGGTTCCGGCAAACGCTCGGGACCGGAACCGAAATCCCGATCCGGCAGGAGAAACCCCCATTGAACTGCCCCTGGCCATCTTTTGAATTTGGCCGTTGAGTTGATCCGTCAGAATCCGCATTCCCCTGTTTGGGAAATGTTCGAAACTTAAGTTTGGTAAATATGAAGTGATAAAGGGCGACCCTGCGTCCCACGTTAGGATTTCGATTTGAAAAAGGTTAGTGGCGTTAAATGGGATTTTTTTTCAGTTTGGTTTGTCCTGATTGCAGTCATTTTGGTGCTGGCGATCCCCATTTTTCCTGTTTTTGCGAGTGGCAAGGCCATTCGCATTGCCATGTTTTCAAATGATCCCGTGGGTATCGACGTTCTATCCCAGGCATTCAGCCCGGACGGATTTTCCGTTCTGGCACAAATCAGTGAGCCGTTGCTTCATCCGGATGTGGATGGGAAACTTCAGGGCGCTATTGCTCACACCTGGCGGCAGATCAACGCCACCGAATGGGAGTTCCGTATCCGGAAAGGCATCACATTTCATAATGGCGAGTTATGTGACGGTTACGCCGTGAAAACGTCCATCGAAACCATTCTTGATCCTCATGTGGGTTCAGCCTTTTCCCAACCCCTTAACACCATAAAATCCGCCTCCGTAAGTTCAACGGACCCATATGTTGTTCGCATTAAAACCTTTTTCCCGGATGGAATGCTGCTCTACCGGTTGTCGTTTGCCGCCATTCTGCCGCCCCGATATTTAAAGGCTGTCGGTGTTGAGGGTTTTCACAAGCGCCCCGTGGGGACCGGCCCTTTCAGGTTTGTCAAATGGGTTCCTAAGAAAGAGATCATTCTGAAAAGAAATACGGATTACTGGCGGAAAGGTTTCCCGAAAGTCGATACGCTCATTTATGTGATTTTGCCGCCCGATAAATGGATACAGGCGTTAAAGGAGGGCCGGGTAAATGTCGTTCCTTTTCTGGACGGGCGCCATATCCGGGAAGTGGTTAAAAATAAAGATTTGAGGGTGAGTAAAAGAAAGTGCCTTTTCACCACAGTCATCATGTTGCACAACCGGGGGCCCCTTGCATTTAAAGCGGTTCGCCAGGCCCTGAATTACGCCTTGGATAAGAATGACATCGTGAAATATGCCGACTACGGCAATTCGATTCCGGTTGCGTCATTGGGTCTGGAAGAAAGCATCGGCAAAAACGTGGACATAAAACCCTATCCTTATGACATGGAAAAGGCGAAGCGGTTATTGGCCGAAACGCCATTCGCCAAAGGATTTACGCTGAAAGTGCTGGCCGGGGATATGTCCGAGGCGCTGGCCAAAATCATGAAAGCTCAATACAGCAAGATAAATGTCAGGCTCGATTTGGAAATTGTGCCGCGGACGGATTTGACTCAGAAGGTTATGATTTATCAAATCCGAAATCATTTGAAACGACCGGACTATGACTTGGTCCTGTATCCGGTGGACAATCCATTGATCGATAGTTCTTTTACCGCGCGATGGGCTTACTTTTCCCAAAGTCCCTGGTCTCTTTTGCGGAGCCGGGACTACGATGAAAAATATTTATGGGCACTGAAGGCAAATCCTTTAAAAGCGCATGAAAAGAGGTTATGGGAGCTCGATAGATTCTTTCATGAGGAAGCCTTTTCGATCTTCACGACCCAGAGAATTTTGACGGTTGTTACCCATAAAGGGGTTACACTGCCGATTCCTTTAAGCGGGAGTTTTTACTATGGGTCCCTCGATCAGGCTGAGGTGAATTGAACGTTTGTCAAAGGGGATATGGGATTGAAATCCGTCCGCAGTACAAAAAGGGGCTCTTTTTGAAGAATTTACGATGGGGTAAAGGATTGTTTCATTTGGGAATTACTGGTAAACTACTGGGAATTGTCCTTCCTTTGGTGGTTTTACCCTGTCTCGTCACGGGTGGCTTGGGCTATTTTGCTTCCGAAGAGATCGTGACGCGTCTGCTCAACCAATCCCAAATCAACCGGGTCCGGGAAATCGCAGAGGAGATCGACCAGATTTTCAATGCCTCCCGTGCGGATCTTAAAATGATCTCCCATTTGCCGGTATTAAGAGATTATTACTACAATCGGTTCTATGCTCTGGAATCAGAAGCGGAAATCAACCGCAAGGAAGCGGAAAGATTTTTCAAGGATGTGGCCCGAAAATCCCCCCTTTACTATCGGATTTCCTATGTGGATTCAAAGGATAAGCTGGTGGCCTGCGTTCAAGAAGGCCGGATTGTTCCACCTTGGGACCTACGCAATGACCTAACCTTAATTTCGAAAAAACAGCATTTCGTCCCCAACGACACCGTGGTTTCCCCGGCCTTTAATTTGAAACCGGAAGGACGATTGGTCGTACATATGGCACAGCCCTTGTTCGACAGATGGAATGAACTCGCCGGCATCGTTCAAATCGATCTGGACATCAACGAATTGGGCCGTCGCGTCCTGTCCCGCCGTGTAGGTGTTAACGGCTATGCGTTCGTCCTGGATAATGCCGGAAGGGTCCTCATTCACCCTGAGCCTGTGCATATGGGCCGAATGATCAGTCAAGTGGGGGAACCGTCTTTGGAGGCGATGTTTCGGGAAATGGTGGAACAGGGCCAGGGGATGTTGCCCTATTACTACCGAGGAGACAGGATTGCTGCCTTTACCCGGGTTCGGGATACGGGCTGGACCATTGCCGTGACCCTGCCGGTTGCAGAGTTCAAAGCCCATGTCACGGTCATTAAAAGACAGGTTCTTCAGATTATCATCGTTGCTGCGTCATTGGCTCTGGCGGCGGGGATTTTTTTTTCATGGCACTTTCTCCGGCCCATTAAAAAGCTGGCCGGCGCCACCAAAGTCATCTCAGAAGGGCGTCTGCCGGAAAAAATTCATTTTGACTCCAATGACGAGCTGGGCATGTTAACCCGCTCTTTCAACCAGATGGTCAAAAACCTTCGCCGCATTCAATCGGAGCTTGTCAAAAGCGAAAAACTGGTTTCAGTGGGCCGATTGGCATCGGGCGTCGCCCATGAGGTTCGCAACCCTCTGAACACCATGAATGTGACATTGGGTTTGCTCAAGCGAAGGGTTGCCGGAAATAAAGAGGTGATGGCGTTGGCTGAGACGATTTCCGCGGAGATCTCCCAGTTGGATCATTTTCTCTCCGATTTCCTGAGCTATTCCAGGCAGCCCCCTCCCAAGTCGACGCCCACAAATGTCAATGAGATGGCTGAAGATATTCTTTCCGGATACTCCGCCCGGGCACTGGAAAGCCATATTACATTGAAAAGCCGATTGGATCAGAGCCTTCCGCTTTTTCCCCTGGATCCGTTTCAGGTTGAAAGGGCGATTGTCAATATTGTGGTCAACGCCATTGAATCAATGCCCGATGGCGGTACGCTGATCATCAAAACGAAATGGAGACCCCCGCCAAATGGAAAATCCGGGGAGGGGTTTCTGGAATTTTCCATTGCAGATACCGGTAAGGGTTTGTCGTCCGAGGAACTTCAGAGTGTGTTAGACCCTTTTTACACCACAAAAGAGCTGGGCACGGGTCTCGGTTTGTCCCTGTCCCAAAGCATTATCGAAAGTCATGGCGGCCATATCCGAATCCGGTCCGAACCGGGGTGGGGAACCACCGTAACCATTATGTTGCCCAGGCTCGCCGTACGGGTCAGTGGAGGTGTTGATCATGAGCAGGTTTAGAGTACTCCTTGTGGATGATAATGCCGGCTCTTTGAGAGCATTGGATGCCTTCCTCCATGAAGAAGGGTTTGACGCCGTAACAACCACGGACCCGCTAAAAGCAGAGAAAATGTTCAAAGAGGGCCCTCCTTTTGACATCGTATTGTCCGACCTTAAAATGCCGGGAATGGATGGTCTGCAACTTTTTCAGAGACTGAAATCGTTGGACCGACAATTGCTTTTCATTATCATGACCGCACACGGCACCATTGAATCCAGTGTAAAGGCTTTGAAAGAAGGCGTGTATGACTATCTGGTCAAACCGATCAACATCGAGGAATTGTCAATCGTACTGGAAAAAAGTTTGCGGGAGCGCAAACAGGCCGCCGAGTTAGACGCCCTTCGCCATGCGGTCAAGGCGCAATACGGCTTTGACAATATCATCAGTGAGAGCCCTCAAATGGAAGAAGTGTTCAGTATCCTGCGGGCTGTATCTCCAACGGATGCCACCGTCCTCGTGACGGGTGAAACGGGCACGGGCAAAGAGCTGATTACCAATGCCATCCACTATAACAGTCGCCGTAACGGGGCCCCTATTATTTGTATAAACTGTGCTGCCCTCACAGAGCATTTGCTCGAAGCGGAACTGTTCGGGTATGTCAAAGGGGCTTTTACCGGTGCGACCACCGATCGAATCGGCCGCCTGGAAGCCGCCCACCGGGGAACGCTGTTCCTGGATGAGGTGGGGCAGATGAGTTTATCGCTACAGGCCAAGCTGCTCCGTTTTCTTGAGGAGCGCACCTTTGAGCCGGTCGGTTCGGTCAATACACGGACGGTTGATGTTCGCATCATCGCAGCCACCAACAAGGATTTGCAAAGGGAGGTTCTGAAACAACGATTCCTTCCTGATTTTTTCTATAGGCTTCAGGTTATCCGGATCCCCATTCCCCCTTTGCGGGACCGCAAAGTTGATATTCCCCTTCTGGTCAACCACTTTCTTCAGGAAGCCGCAATTGCAAACAACCGTGATGCCCCCGCCATTGCGCCCGAGGCAATGGATGCGTTTCTGGCCTATTCCTGGCCGGGCAACGTTCGGGAGGTCAGGAATACCATCGATCGCGTCGTCATTCTGGCACGCCACCATACCATTGAATTGAAAGATTTGCCGTCGGAGATACTCCGTTCAGCGGGGCTCGTTGAGGAGGAGACCCACTTTATCAAACACCTTCCAGCCCAGGGCATGATGTTGCGACACGTTGAGAAAGAGCTCATAAAAAAATCTTTAATACAGTTCCAGGGCCACCGTTCCAGGACGGCCCAGGCGTTGGGTATCTCCAGAAAATCGTTATACGAACGAATGCATCGATTTAAGCTCACGTAAACTTTTTCGGGTCGCCCCGGAAATTACGGAAAAAGGTCATCTCCAACCTGATTTGGTGTATTTTGGTAACAAACCCACCTTTCTAACGTGTAGATTTGTTACATGTCTGCGTTGTTTTCTTACAACATGCTGTGTTTTATGCTAATATTTGTTTTGTTGGCAAAAAAGGCGGTATATCCTCAAGAATCGTTGCTGCCCGTGAAATCCCGCCTTGAGCGGGTTTTCAGGCAAATGCCCACGCCCACGACGGGGGACCGGAATTGGAAATTGATACCAGAAGTAACGTCTTGTTTTTCCCTGATTGACGTATTGTAATGAAAATTAAATGTTTTCAGCTGGTTACCACTACCTGCTTTGTTTCAGGCACGGTATTTGCTTTGATCCTGAGTTATCTTCTTTTTCCGAAATTCGGGGCATTCAACTTGGATAAAACCGAAGTCGTCTTCAATCTCGACGGAATCCAAAAAAAATTTGGTGGTCTGCTGGCTTTGGACAATATAAGCCTGGACCTGGAGAGCCGGGAAATCGTAGGAATCCTCGGGCCCAACGGCGCCGGGAAATCAACCCTGTTCAATGTTATTACGTCCATCTGCAAGCCGGATGCGGGCCATGTCTACCTGGGGGGCAAGAGAATCACCGGCCGATCCCCTCATGCTATCTGCCGATTGGGGATTTCCCGTACCTTTCAACTGGTCAGGTCCTTTCTGAGCATGACGGCTCTTGAAAATGTGTTGGTGGGCGCCATTTACGGCGCCGGCCAGCGAAGAAAAGAAGCCCGTGAAAATTCGCTGGAAGCGCTGGAACTGGTGGGACTCATCGACAAGAAAGATACGGCTGCCGCCCATATGACCCTTTCCGATCGACGCCTTCTGGAGGTAGCCAGGGCACTGGCTTCCCATCCGCGGGTAACCCTGCTGGATGAGCCCATGGCCGGCCTGAATCCATCAGAGACCATGACCATGCTGGGGGTTATCAACAAAGCCAGGGAAGTAAAGGGCGTGGCGATTTTATGGGTGGAACACAAAGTGGATGCTATTTTTCATCTGTGCGATCGGATCATGGTGTTGGAATACGGCCGAAAAATTGCCGATGGAAAACCGGAAGAGATTGCTAAAAACGAGACCGTCATAGAGGCTTATCTGGGTGAAACACCTGCTTGAAGTGTCAAGTGTGGATATTTTCTATGGAGATGCCCAGGCCGTTTGGGATGTCTCTTTTTGCGTGGACCGGGAGCAGATCGTTGCTCTGGTGGGGGCGAACGGCGCCGGAAAGAGTACGCTTCTGGACGCTATTTCTTGTATCGTTCGGCCGAGCAGGGGAGAGGTGTTGTTTCAGGGGAAATCCATCAACCATGTAAGGCCTGAAGAAGTGGCGGCGCTCGGCATCAGCCATGTACCGGAAGGCCGTGGGCTGTTTTCCCGAATGACGGTGTTGGAAAATCTGGAGTTGGGTGGGTTCCCCGTACGGGCCCGGCCTTCGTTCGAAGAATCCCTGGCCCGTGTGTTTGATCTGTTTCCCGTGCTTAAGAATCGCATCCATCAGCGCGCGGGTTCTCTTAGCGGGGGTGAGCAACAGATGTTGGCCATTGCACGCGCCGTCATGGCAAAACCAGTTGTGCTCATGCTGGACGAGCCCTCTCTCGGCTTGGCGCCGGTGATCGTCAAGCTGATGTTTGAGATCATCCAGGACTTGAATAGGGAAGGCGTCACCGTCCTTCTGGTGGAACAGAATGTTCACCGGACGCTGGAAATTGCAGACCATGCCTACGTACTGAAAACGGGCAGGATGGAATTGAGCGGCAAAGGGAGTGACCTCCTGAGAAACCCCGAATTTAAGCAGGCCTACCTGGGGATGAAAGGATGAATTCATGAGTGGATTTTCTCCCATGGCCGCTTTTTTACAGATTCTGGTGAACGGCGTTTTATTCGGCAGCATGTATGGGGTAGCCGCCATTGGATTGAGCCTCATTTTTGGGACCATGCAGATCATTTTCATCGCCCAGGGCGCCATGATGATCCTGGCCGCCTATATTACCTATTGGATTTTCACGCTCACGTCCGTGGATCCATTTTTCTGCTTTGTGTTGATTATTCCCATTTTTCTGGGTATCGGCTGGATTTTTTATGCGGGGCTTTTCAGCCGAGTGGCAGCGGCGGGAAAAAATCCTTCGTTGCTCCTGGCCTTTGGTTTGATGATTCTGTTGGAGAATCTCATGTCCCTGGCTTGGACCGCCAATACCCGGGCTGTTACCACCAGCTACACCGGCATGGGCCTTGCCGTGGGAAACATTCAGATTTCTTTTACCCGGGCTGTGGTTTTCCTGATCAGTCTTCTGGCCACGGGCCTGGTCTTTTTTTTCATGAAAAAGACCCTTTGGGGAAAGGCCGTTCGTGCGGCATCGGAAAACATCAAGGCCGCCGCACTCCTGGGCATTAGTCCCCGCAGGGTGAGCGGTATCACCTTTTCCATCGGCATTGCGCTGGCCGGTATTGCAGGGGTCGCCACGGCCACCACATACCCGTTTGATCCCTATTTCGGTTTCGTTTTCAGCCTGAAAGCCCTCATTGCCGTGGCATTCGGCGGCATCGGGAGCGTGGGGGGGGCCATGTTCGGCGGGATTCTGCTGGGGGTGATCGAAAGCGTCAGCGCCTATACCATCAGCGGGGGCTGGGCCGACGCCATTTCCTATGGGGCCTTCCTCCTGGTGCTTATGTTTCGGCCCCAGGGGATTTTTGGCCGTTCAGCAGCTTCGTAAGGGTCCGTATTTTTATTTTTCGGAGCCCTCATTAAGGAAACAACCATGAGACAGATGGGTGAGCATAACTGGAAAGCGATTTGTTGGGGCGGTTTTCCCCTGCTGGGATTCCTGTTGGTTTTTCCTTTCCTGGTGGATTCGGAGGAATCCTACCTGGTCTATTTTCTATTCCTGACCTTTATCTACGTGTCCATGGCCCAGGGATGGAACCTGGTGGCCGGTTATGCGGGGCAGGCATCTTTAGGCCAGCATGCCTTTTTCGGCGTTGGGGCTTATGTGACGGCCATCGCATGGAAAGCAGAGTGGATTGGATATCTGGATCCCGTCGGAATGCTGCTGAGCGGCCTTGGGGCCGCTGTGCTGGCAATTTTGATCGGGATTCCCCTGTTGGCCAAGTTACGGGGAGACTATTTTGCGTTGGGCACCCTGGGCCTGGGCGAAATCCTGCGGGTGGTGTTTACCCAAGGGGGTTCCCTAACGGGCGGTCCCGTGGGACTCATGCTCCCTTCTTCGGCATATGAATCCATGGCGCCCTACTACTATATCGCGCTGGCTATTGCGCTGGTGACCCTGCTGGTCCTTTTTTTACTGCTTCGTTCCAGTGTCGGCCTGGCATTCGTGGCCATCCGGGAGGATGAAGAGGCTGCCGGCGCCAACGGTATTTTTGTCTTGAAATACAAGATTCTTGCCTTTTCGGTGGGCGCTTTTTTTACCGGTATGTGCGGGAGTATCTTTGCCTATTACCTGTTTCATATTCATCCATCGGGGGTTTTCAGCCTCAACTGGGCCTTGCTGCCCGTCCTCATGACGATTCTGGGGGGCATCGGAACCCTGATGGGACCGATTATAGGCGCCTTTGTCATGTCCGCCGTCTTTGAGATGGCCAATACATGGCTTCCGGATATCCATCCTATTTTTTCAGGCGCATTTATTATTCTGGTGATGCTTTTTCTGCCCAAGGGGATCATGAGTCTGGGATCGAAAGGGGATCAATCTCCCATTCTGCGGCGATTGCTTCCATTTAAACGGGCAGTTTGAGGTTAAGCGTCCAGTCAAGAAAGGAGGTGGTGTGTTTATTCAAGGATGTTTTCAAACCATCAACCCAGACGATATGAAAGGAGAGTATTATGTGGAAGGGAATCCTTGAGCGTGGCAAAACGACGACGGTTTTCATGGCGGTTTTTGTTTCTTTGTCTCTTTTTCTCTGTATGGCGCCGTCGGCTGAAGCCAAGAAGGAAAAAAAGGAAATCCTCATCGGAAGCAATCTTCCGCTTACGGGCATTCTGGCCGGAGCAGGAATTGAGCAACGCTGGGCTTACCAGACAGCCGTGGACGACGTCAACAAGGCGGGGGGCATTTATGTTAAGGAATACGGGAAGAAACTTCCCGTAAGGCTCATGGTGGCCGATGATGGCAGCGATCCCGGAAAGGCGGCTTCAGCGGTGGAGCGGTTGATCAAACAGAAAAAAGTGGACCTGCTGCTGGGAGGCTTTGCCGCGCCCTTCGGCGTCATTCCCGGTTGTATTACCGCTGAAAAGTACCGCCGATACTATCATACATCCATATGCCTGATACCGCCGTGGCTGGAGCATCATTTCAAGTGGTCCACGCTCTTTTTCTTCAAGCTGGATCAGGCGTGCAGCGTGCCCTATCAGATCTGGGACAGCCTGCCCGAAAATGAACGACCCAAGAAACCCGCGCTGATTATGGAGGATACCTTTGACGGGCGGGCTTTTGCAGGGTTATTTCGAAGCCTGGCCAAAAAATTCGGTTATACCTTTGCCATGGATGAGTCCTGGGCCGTGGGCGCCAAGGATTATTCCGCACAGATCATTAAAGCAAAGGCTCAGGGTGTGGATGCTATTCTGATATTCGGCGCCGATACCGATGTCATAACCTTTGTCAGGCAGATGAAGGAGAACAATCTCAGCGTCAAATATTTCCATGGCTGGAAAGGGGCCTGGGCCGGGGAGTTCTGGAACGCTTTGGGCAAGGATGCCCAGTACATCATCTGTGATGGATTCTGGTCCATGGATTTTCCCTTTCCCGGCGCAAAAGAGCTGGGAGAGCGTTACTATAATCACTTCAAAAAACATTCCGTGAGCGTGGGCGCTTTGTACGGACTGTGCCAGATTCTATGGCAGGCCATTGAAAAAGCGGGCACCCTGGATTCAGCAAAGGTTCGCCAGGCGGTCCTGGAGAATGAATTCGAGACCGTCATGGGGAAAGTCAACTATGGGAAAAACGGCGTGGCGGTTTTCGAGTCCACGGCCAGTCAGTGGTGGAATGGGAAGCAGATGACGGTGTATCCATTCAAATGGACGGATTATAAAATCAAACTGGCGCCACCCTGGAATAAGCGATAACGACTTAATATATAAACTTAAACAACCAAATGAAAGGAGTGTATTATGAAAACGAGAGCAGCCGTATTAAGAGAACCCAACAAACCCATGACCATCGAGGAACTGGAACTGGCGCCCCCAAAGGAGGGAGAAGTCCTCATCAAAATGGCCTATACGGGCTGGTGCCATTCGGACCTCCACCTGTGCTTAGGTGAAATCCCCATTGAACTGCCTCTGGCCATCGGACATGAGTCATCGGGCGTCGTGCAGGAAGTGGGCCCGGGCGTCACTAATTTGAAAGAAGGCGATCACGTGGTGGGCACCTGGATGATCCCCTGCGGGAAGTGTCCCCAGTGTCTGCGGGGCATGGGGAATATCTGCAGTGGAAACTTCGAGGCCTTTTTGGGCGGCATGCTGCTGGACGGCAGCTCAAGGCTCACCGACGGCAACGGCGATATGGTTCGGCACGGGAATTTCGTTTCCGGTTTTTCCGAATACAGCGTTCTTCCCGCGGACGGCGCCATCAAGATTCGAAAAGATTTTCCCATGGAACACGCCTGCTTTATGGGATGCTGCGTGCCCACCGGATGGGGAACGGTCTGTAACACCGGAGATTTACAGCCGGGGCAGTCCGCGGTGGTTTTCGGCTTGGGCGGTGTGGGCCTGAATACCCTTCGCGCTGCGGTTCTGAGGCAGGCAAATCCCGTCATAGCAGTGGATCTGGAAGGGAGCAAGAAAGAACTGGCCATGGAATTCGGCGCTACCCATTTCATCGACAACTCCAAGGATGATCCGGTTCCCATTGTTCAGGAACTGACAGGCGGCGGCGCGGACGTTGTTTTTGAGTGCATCGGCGATCCCGGGGCCATCGTACAGGCATACTGGTGTACCGGCATGGGATCAAAACTGGTGATTCCGGGCATCACCCCCCATGACCAGACCACCGATCTGCCCCTGATGCTGCTGCCCCTGCATCAGAAATCCATTTTGGGCAACCTCTACGGAAGCATCTCCACGCACATTGATATCCCCAGGCTAGTGGATTTGGCCATGACGCAGGATTTCAAATTGGACAAATTGATCAGCAATTATTTTACGTTGGATGAGATCAATGATGTGGCGGATAAGATGTTAAAAAGGGAGAT
>JABGPV010000230.1 GCA_018644785.1 Deltaproteobacteria bacterium
TACCTATGAACCCGCCATAACCCGTGGGGGGTACACCGATCGTGTTCTTCACGTGGACCTTTCCACTTCTGAGATTGACGTATGGAAGATGCCCCCGGACCACAAGGATAAGTACTTGGGAGGCCGGGGATACGCCCTGGCGTTGATATGGGAAAAGACCCGGGCGGAAACCCGCCATGACAGTCCGGAAAACATTGTGGTGATGGCCAGCGGCCCCCTTTGCGGCGATCCGAGATTTCCCGGGAGCGGGAAATTCATTGTTGGCACCATTTCTCCCCTGACGAATACCTTCATTGACTCCAATATCGGCGGGCATTTTGGTCCGTTGCTGAAGCGCTGCGGTTTTGATGCACTGGCGGTGTCGGGACTTTCCCCCGATGGGGAGAAAGTGCTCCAAATTGACGGGGACCGGGGAACCATCCGGATTATTGATGCGCCTGTCTTTGGGGAAGGGATAGATGCGGGCGGGCTTACTTACGGGGAATCACTTCTGAAAGCGCTGAACGACCATGAACTAAACGAGCACTCGGCGGTTGTCACAACGGGCAAGGGGGCTGAAACAGCGCGATTCGGTATCGTGAACAGCCTTTTCTTCGATCGAAGGCGAAATCGGCTTCGGGCCAAACAGGCCGGGCGGGGGGGTACCGGCACGGTGATGCGCCGGAAGGGATTGAAGGCGGTGGTGGTCCAGACGCGTCAAGCCGCCACCCGGGCAAACCAGCCGATGGATGTGAAAGGCGTCAAAGAGGCCGGAGCCCAGCTCAAGCGGGTGTTGAGCAAAATGGATCCCACTCAGCTTCGTCTGGCCAGTTGGGGAACCACCGTTTTAGTGGAATACATGAACAAGTTTCACATCCTTCCGGTCAGGAATTACCAGAGCGGCCAGGATCCGGAAGCGGAAAAGCTGTTCGCCGACATATTTCTGAAAGACTATTTCGGCCGGAAAATTCCAGACGGGTGTTTCAGTGGGTGCAATCTGGCCTGTGCAAAAGGGGCGGAGGATGTCACTTTGACACGGGGACCCTGGGCGGGAGAGAAGGTCGGCATTGACGGTCCTGAATACGAAACCATTGGTGCGGTGACGGCCATGGGTGTATTTGATCCGCAGTTTGTGATGGAATACAACTGGTATTGTGACGAATATGGATTGGATACCATTTCAACCGGTGTGACCATGGCGTTTCTGATGGAATGCTGGCAGCGGGGATACCTCACAAAAGAGGATAGCGAGTACGACCTGAACTGGGGCAATGTGGCGTCAGCCGACCGGCTGTTGCACGAAACGGCCAATGGAACGGGGTTGGGGGCTATCTGTGGAGATGGGACCGTGCGCGCCAGGGAATGGGTAGCGAAACGGCATTCCGACCGGACGGGGGCGCCCCGGGAGGAAGTTTTAAATGAACTGAAAGCGTTCGCCATGGAAGTGAAAGGGCTGGAATTCAGTATGTACAGCACCAAGGAGTCCCTGGCCCAGCAGGGCGGATACGGGTTTGCTTTGAAAGGTCCGCAACATGACGAGGCATGGTTGATTTTCATTGACCAGGTCCACAAAGAACTGCCCACGTTCGAGATGAAAGCCGAAGCGCTGAAGTGGTTTCCATTGATTCGAACATGGTTTAATGCGGTGGGGCTTTGTAAGCTCCCATGGATTGATGTAAGGCATCCGGATGCGGCGAAAACGGCCAACCCGGCCCAGAATACGCCGACGCTTGCGTACTATGTGAACTATCTTAACGCCACCACGGGGTCCAAAAAGACCCTGCAGGATGTCCTCAATGACTCAGAGAGGTTATACCACCTTCAGAAGATGATCAACCTGCGCCAGGGAAAAGGGACGAGGGTCAGTGACCAGATTCCCCTTCGCGCCATGGGACCCGTTTTTACCAATGAATATGAGGGACGTTCAGAATATTATGACGAGTGGTTGAGAGAGCAGACCGGTCAGAAGCTGCTGCCTGCCGGCGTTGAAGAGCGGTTGAAGATGCTGATTGAGCTGCGAAAAGAGGCCTATCAGAAGCTCTGCGATTCAGTATACCTAGAAAAGGGTTATACGACTGATGGGGTTCCCCTGCCCGAGACCCTGGAGCGCTTCGGACTGCTGGATGAGCGTGCGGCAGCACTGCTTTCGGAACATGGACTGGGATGGGGAGACGACAGGCGCCTGTCCAACTGATGCCTAGTGTTCGTCAAGGAGGAATTTGTGGTTATATCCGTCAATTTTTATGGCCTGCAACGAATGGTGGCCCAGACCGACGAGGTGCAGATGTCTCTTTCAGATGGAACCCGTGTGGATCACGTTCTGGAAGCTGTCCAGGAGCGATTTCCAACGCTGCCCCTTCAAAAGGAGGACCTTCTCATTACGGTCAATGACAAGGTTTCGACGGCAAACCAACTGCTGAAGGAAAGGGATAAAATTTCTTTACTGCCCCATATCGGAGGGGGTTAAAGGAGAGAAAATGAAAGAAAAAACAAAAACGCCGACCTGCGCACTCTGCGATGCTGAAATGCCTGAAAAAATCTGTGTGACGCAGGAAGGGAAGGGGGGCAAGGGATGCCCCACCCTGATTGAAAAGAAGATCCTGGCAGAATCCAATCGAGAATACGATATTCCGGATGTCAGGAATTTTGCCCGGAAGGCCTCGATCCAGGAAGCGGAATGCTACGCCAACCGTGATCAACGCCCTTACATCATGCAGCCCACCAAGACCCGCATTGTGGAGATCTGTGAGTTTGCCAAGAAAATGGGATATGAGCGGCTAGGTCTGGCGTTCTGTGTGGGGCTGGCGAGAGAAGCGCGGTTGGTAACGGATATCCTCGAAAGTCATGGGTTTGACGTGGTTTCGGTGCTCTGCAAAGCGGGACGAACTTCCAAAGAACTGATTGGTCTTGAGGAGTCGGAAAAGATCTTTCAGGGAGCGGAGGAGGCCATGTGCAACCCCGTCTATCAGGCCAAACTGCTGGATCATGAGAAATCACAGTTCAATATCGTGCTGGGCCTGTGTGTGGGGCATGATTCACTCTTTTTCAAATATGCGGAAGCGCCTACCACAGTGCTGGCGGTCAAAGACCGGGTAACCGGGCACAATCCCCTGGCAGCCATCTATCTATCCGAGTCCTATTACCGAAAAGTCAGACATCCGAAGATCGTATCAGCCAAATGATGTGGGTGCACATGAGGAAAAACAGCCGATGGCCACATTGAAAGAGCTGATCAAGGGCGCCCCGGTTCATGAGCGGCGCCTGGAACTTCGGTCCTATCCCCTGGAGGATGGACGGTTGATTATTGAAGGATGGCTGCGGGATGAGCGTCTGGTTGACGGGTACCACTGGAACGGCGTTCGCCGGGAGCCCGGAGTGGTGCACTGGATGTGCATCCGATTTCTCGTGGGTGACTGGCCTCTGACCATTCTGGAAGCGGAAGGGGAAATGCCCAATGTTCCTCACCAGCTTTGCTCCTCGACCCTTGAAGGGATCAAACGGGCGGTGGGCATTAAAATTGTTGCGGGGTACAGCGAACAGATCCGAAAAATATTCGGTGGGGTTCGTGGGTGCAACCATCTGACCCATCTGATGATGGTCATGGGTACGGCGGCGCTTCACGGCTACTGGACCCACCATACCCGGAAACCGAGGCCGGTTCCCCGTTCCCTGGAGGAATTCGAAGCGCTGCCTCAGCTGCTCAACAGCTGCGCCTTATGGGGCAAGGACGGCCCCATCATGAAAGACTTGAAGGCGGCCATTGAAATGTCCGGAAAAGCTCAGTGAATATCTAAAATAGTCTGATCATCTCCTTGATGTTTTCCAGGATCATGTGGGGATTTTCAGCCATGAGCGCTTCCTGGTCGTCCAGGCCGCTGAGGACCCCGATGCTCATCATTCCGGCAGCGTTGGCTGCGCGGATGTCTACGTGTGAATCCCCGATATAAACGCATTTCTCAACCTTTACACCCAGCCGGCGGCTACACTCGATCAGTGGATCGGGGAAAGGTTTTTTCCTGGGGGCGTCTTCAATGGCGATAACGACGTCCAGGTGTTTTTTGATGTCGTTCTTTTCAAGGGGCGTCAGTTTTCTGTCGATGTATAATCGCTCCGTTGATGTCACAATGCCGATGGGAATTCTCAAACCCACAAGCCTGTCGAAGAGTCGGGTCACACCGTCAAACAATTTTACCTGGTCCTTGAATGTACTTCGTGAAGTATTTCTCGCAACCGTCATGAATTCATTAATGATTTTATCTTTTTTGTGTTGCAGATCTTCGGGGATCAGTTTTTCGATGACCTCCAGCCCTCCGCCGGTCATGAATTCAATCACCACGTTCTTGGGCGCCGGGGGCAGCCCGATGGTTTCAAGGATGGTTTCCATCAGTTTGAAGTAAACCGGGACTGAATCGATGAGGGTGCCGTCCAGGTCGAAGAGGGCGCATTTTATATCAGGGATTTTCTTTGTGATGAATTGAGATTTCTCAGCCAAAGGGTCTCCTTCTTGAATCGGAATCAAGAGTGTATAAACTGCTTGAGGGTTTCGAAATATTTTCTTCCCCCAATAACCCACGTGTCATTGTGCCCCGCGCCCTCAATGGCATAAAATGCCTTGGGTTCAGCGCTCGCTTCAAAGAGACGTTCTCCCATTGAGAAAGGGATGATTTCGTCCCGGTTGCCGTGGATGATCAGCTTGGGAATGGCGATATCTTTGATTTTCTCAAGATTGTTGTAGTGAGCCGGCAGGAGGGGAGATAGAAGCGCGAAAAGGGGCATGGTTCGGGCCATGGCTTTTGTGGAAGTAAAAGCGCTCTCCAGGATCATTCTGTCCGCTTGCCTTTGAACGGCAATCTCCGTGGCCACCGCCGCCCCCAGAGATCGACCGAACAGGATGATGCGATCCGGGGGAATCCCCAATCTGTTCCTGAGATAGTCATAAGCCGCCAACCCGTCCAGATACACCCCTTCCCTGGAAGGGCGCCCTTTGCTTTTTCCGTATCCCCGGTAGTCAAAAATGAATACCTGAAACCCCTTCTTCAGGAGCTCTCGAATATTATGGAGGCGGTGACTGATATTGCCGGCATTGCCGTGACAGAAAAAGATGACCGGGGATTTCCCAGGCAGGGGGAAAAACCATCCATGGAGTTTGGTTCCGTCCTCCGCTTTAAAGTTTATGGACTCATATTGCAGACCCATCTGATCCGGGGTCATATCAAAATCGGTCTGGGGATGGAATACAAAAAAGTTTTCAATCTGAGAATAAAAGCTGATGAAAAAAATGACCCCCAGAAGCGGAATCAGGATAATTGACTTTTTGCGAATAACAAGCATTGGCCTCCAATCTTTCTAAACGTGTATTTCGCCATTTGCAAAAAGAAGGTTTCGTGGGGAAAAAACAAAAGCCCCCATCAGAATATGGCTTTAATTCTATTGCTGAATCCAAATTTTTGCAACAGCATCATTTATATGTCGTTTACTCGCAGCTTATGCTCGGATATAATCCATCTCAGAAAGATTATCGCCTTTCCGGCTCGGCCCCGCAAAACGATTTTGGAAAAGCTGTGAAAGACGCTACCCGTTATCAGAAGATCCCATGACCAGTATTTACCAACATTCCCTGCAATTGTTGAACACCGCTTGCCTAAAACTCGACCTTAAGCGCTCCGGGTTCCTTCTCGGTTGTTTCTTTCTCTGTCTGGGGGCGGCGGTGCGCACTCGGAGCTATCTGGCCGGCATATCCCTGTGGAATGATGAAGCCGCTTTGGCCGGGAATCTGCTTGCGAAACCAATGGCGGCCCTTTTCGGGCCACTGGATGTGGGCCAGATAGCGCCCATTGGATTCTGCCTGGTTGAAAAATTCAGCATTCTGCTTCTGGGCAATAATGAGTTATCACTGCGATTGCTTCCCTTTTCTGCCGGGATGGTTGCATTGCCCCTGGCTTTTCTGTTTGCCCATCGGAGTGTCGGACCCTTTTGCGCCGTGTTGTGTATGGCACAACTGGCGGTTATCCCCGAAGCCGTTTATCACGCAAACAATCTTAAACCCTATTCCCTCGATCTCGCTATTGCCATAGGCCTTATGTTGCTGGCATGGGGTGGCGGGTCTGTGGTTTGTTCTCGAAAAAAACTTCTGTGGCTTGGCTTTTGGGGAAGTATCGCCCCGTGGTTTTCATTTTCAGCGGTGTTTATTCTATTCGGGATCGGCGCTGCCGTAATGATCCGCTGCACCCTCAGCCGGTATTGGAGAGGACTTGTTTTATTTTCGGTGGTCTCTTTTGCCTGGATATTCAGTTTCTGGCTCCAATACCGGTTTTTGCAATCACAAACTCAAGACCTGTATCTCTTAAATTTCTGGGACAAATATTTTATGCCTTTCCCGCCATTTGTTCCGGGGGATTTGGAATTTTTCTCGGATGTGCTCATACGGATTTTCAAGAACCCATTGTGGACACTGGGCGCGAGGGGATCTGCTCTTTTTTTCCTGGTGGGTTGTATCCTCCTTTGGAAAAGGAACCGGCAATTACTGGCTTTGATTCTCCTGCCTTTAATCTTGAATCTATTGGTTTCCGGTTTTCACAAATACCCCTTCGGGGAACGATTGTTGTTGTATGGCGTTCTCAATCTCTATATTCCCATTGCTGTATTCCTGGAATGGATATGGCGCTACAAATGGCGCTTTGCGTGGCTCAAATATGCTGCTATTCTATTAATTGCCTTGAACCTGGTAAAGCCGACGGTGGAAGCGGCTAGGTGTCTTGTTTACCCGATCAGGATCGAAGAAATGAAACCAGTGGTGACCTATCTTGCGGATCAGCACGAACCCGGTGACACGTTTTTGGTACACAACAACGCTTATCACACCTTTTCGTATTATCAAAAGCGATTTCATATTGACTCCCATGCCATAAGGGTGAGCCAGGCGCTCACACCGGAGACGTTAAACAAAATTACCCAAGACCTGAGTTCTCTCACGGGGCGCGTGTGGCTGGTATTCGGGCATGCCAGAAGACTTGGCGGGACGGATTATGAAAAGGCTTTTTTGAATGAGGCAAAAAAGCGGGGTCAATTGATCGACCAGAGTGTCCATGCGGGTGCATCTACCTATCTGTTTCATTTCCCTGCCTCTGAACTGAAAATCGATAACCAAAAAAACTGAAACAAGGAGGTTTCTAAGTGCCCTGGCGGAAGTATCACACAATCTGGTTTGTCATGGCCTTTGGGTGGGTGGCGCTCTATGTGGTGCGCATGGGGATTTCCCCCGTGCTGGGCATGATCATGGAGGAATTCAATATTTCCTATGCCACCGCCGGATCTCTTTTCAGCGCCATTTTTCTCTCTTACACCCTCATGCAGGTGCCGTCCGGGTATCTCGGGGATCGTTTCGGCAGACGAAAAATCCTCATTATAAGCACCCTGCTGTGGTTTTTTTTCTCCCTCGGCACAGCCCTGGTCCAGAGTTTCGCCATGCTGGTGGCGGTCCGCTTTTTGACCGGGTTTGCCCACGGCGCCTATTTCGGAAATGAGAAACCGACCATCGTGGCCTTTACCCCCATTGAAAAAATGGGTCAGGGCCAGGCCGTATCTTTTATGGGGCTCGCATTCGGATTTTTTCTGGCGGTGTTTTTCTCAGGGATGATTGCCGATTACACCCACAACTGGCGGTGGGTTTTTGTGGTCTTTGCGTTTCCTTCCATCATCACCAGCTTCCTGGTTTTTAAATATGTGCAGGATCCCAAACCCGTTCCGAAAGAGGATGCAGCCCAGATACGCGCGGCTTACCGAAAGGCATTCATGGGTCGTGATCTGTGGCTCATGTATACCTTAGGTTTCACGATGCTCTACGCCTACTGGCTACTGGCCACCTGGATGCCCTCCATATACATGGAAATGGGCATTTCGACGATCACCGCAAGTTCCGTTCTCTCCGGGATACTGGGTCTGGTGGGTCTTCCCGGTTTGTTTATCATCGGGACGCTGAGCGATACGTTCTCGAGAAGGGGGGTGGGGCGGAAGTGGTTTGTGGCCGCCAGTGCACTGATTTGGGCGCTTTTGATGTTCGCCATGGCCTATGCGGTGGAGATCAGAGCATCCAGCGCCTTGATCACCATTCTTTATTTGACTTCCGGGTTTTTTGCATTCGGGGTATGGCCGCCATACTATGCGCTTCTGGGCGAACTGGCGCCAAAAGAAATCGTGGGGACCACATTTGGTTTGGCCAATCTGATCGGGTTTTTGAGTTCCTGGGTCGCCCCGTTTTTTACGGGATGGATAAAGGATACCACCGGCTCTTTTTCGGGTGGTTTATATGTGGCGGCTTTCGTATTGGCGGCGGGGATTATTCTCATCCTGGCGGTTGAAACGCCAAGAGGGCAAAATCAAAAGGGATTTTGATGCAATGAGA
>JABGPV010000231.1 GCA_018644785.1 Deltaproteobacteria bacterium
CTTGATACTCACTCTAAGGAGAACGGAAGTACCGTAGAAGATCAACCCTGAAAGTCGTTCACGTCCTTCCATATATTCGATATAGTATTTTCTGCCCTTAACTGAGGTAGATCGGAGGTTTGAAAAATCATCTATCTGGATATAAGGACGGTTTCCGGGAATCGCCTTTGTTCTAACACTTCTGATTAAGGACACCGTTCCTTTGACATCATCCAGCCCCGCGTAACCGACCGACTGGACCAGGAGGATGCTATCCCCAACGACGCTAAGCGTTACTCTGCAACCCTTGCTGAAATTTACATCCGTCCATTCAGGCCTTTGCAGGACTCGTAATCCCGTCACCGGACAGACCTTATTGGGAGCGAACTCGTTTTTTATGGTTTTTTTACGGTTCATAATGGCCATTTAAGGATATTTTTTAATTATTGTCCCTTTTGTGTTTGTGAACCTGTACATCCCCTTTAAGCTGCCGGTATTCGTTGAGAAGCGACCTAAAGCTATCCAGGTCCGAGTCTTTCAGTAAAAAAATATCCGTAAGCTTAAACAGGGTCAGAAGCTGTCGCCCCGCAGCGGTATCTCTCAGCTTCACGGCGCCGTTTCGTATGACCGCTTTTGCTTTTGGACTATAATCTTTACGAAAAAAGGATACCGTACAGACCATTTCCGGGGATGAGGCCATCACCTTAAGTTGCCTGCCGACCTGGGGGTTAAGCGCCACCATGATGTCAAAAGCCTCACGAGTTGCAATGCACACATCCGTCTGCCTGAAAAATACGGAAAGGATGGCCTGGGAGGATTTTCTCTTGTTAACAATGAATGAGAAAAAACCCGGCGCTTCGGGCAATTTGTTTCGCAACAGGTACGTATTTAAAAAAAGAAGGGCGGCATCATCTATTTTTGCAACAGCCAGTTTTTTTTGGGCTAAATCCTTCACGTCCAAAAACCCGGCATCGGATCGCACAATGAGCAGATATTTCTTGGTCGGTTTTCCACTGGCGTATATGCTGGAGTAGGCCAGTTCCGTCTCCAGGTCTTCGGCAATGCGGAGATAATCTAAGGTTATCGTACTGGCAAGGTCCACACGGCCGTCTTTAAAGTCCTCCAGCATGGCGGTAAAATCCGAATAGATCACGACATTTGCCGCCAATCCATTTTTTTCAGCCAACTGCTCCATCCATAACTCGGTTACCGCTTTTATATCTTTCATGTTCGCATCCAACAGAACTCTCACGTCATATCCAAGGACAAGATTCGGCATTTCTTTATCATCGGCCATGGATCTATGGTCCCCGGCCTGAGCTGAATGGCAGAAAAACACAAACAAACAAAAATAAAACAAGGATAAAAAGAGCTTACTGCAAGTTTTCATGTCAAAAGTCCTTATCTGATATCCTCTCGTACATCGCCTGTTTCTCGTTGCGGGTTGCGGTTTTCTTGTTTCGTCCATCGATACCCAATCCCAAAATTCAATCATCAATCAACAATCGGAAGCCTTACCCTGAACGTCGTTCCCCTGGGAGATGTTTCAGCCACTGAGATCTCTCCTTGATGATCCTTGATGATCCCATAGCTGATGGAGAGGCCCAACCCTGTCCCCTTGCCCACTTCCTTGGTGGTGAAAAAAGGGTCAAAGATCTTACCGACTTTGTCAGCCGGAATACCGCTTCCGTTGTCCCTTATCAAGATTTCTGCGAAATTTTGGGATTGTTGACCGTTGATTGATGATTGATGATTGTCTGTTTCTCCCATTCTCGTAATAATTTCGAGCCGTCCTCTATTTTCCGATTTTTTCCCGCTGACCTCCGATCTCTGTAAAATCGCATCCCTCGCATTGGTGATCAGGTTCAGAAAGACCTGCTCTAATTGATTGGCGTCCCCCTTGATCTTTGGGAGGTCGACATCCGGATCTTTCTTCACTTGGATATCGTGGATTCGTAACTGCTCACGAATCATCAAAAGGGAATCCTCTATGATCTTGTTACCGTCCACCGGCCCAAATTCCATTCCTGATTGTCGTGAAAAAGTTCGCAAATGGTTGATGATATTCATCATCCGCTTGGTGTTTCTCTCAATGGGCTCAAGCTGTTCCAGCAGTTCACTTATACCAAGGTTGTTTTTCCCAATGCTTCGCCTCACCAATTGGAATATTCCCCGGATTACCATCAAAGGCTGGTTCAGCTCATGGGCCACACCGGATGCCAGTTCACCGATAGAAGCAAGCTTGGCGGATTGGATGAGCTGGGACTGGGTAAGCTGAAGTTCCTCATACGATTTTTTCAGGGCTGCTTCCGACTCAAGACGCTCTCTCATGTCCAGGGCCACGCATATGACCCCCTGAACCCTGTTTTCATCATCCGCCATAACCGCACCGGAAAGAAGGATGGGAATTTTTTCGCCTGTTTTGGAGTGAGCGATTTTTTCAACATTCCTGAAGGCGCCTCTGTTTATTAAAGAATCGAATTTCAATTCTCTGGCGAAACCTTTACGCTCCTCGAAAATTAGACTTATCGGTTTGCCCAAAAGTTCATCTTCCGTATAACCCAACAAATCTCCACAGGCCCGGTTGGCCATCTGAATGGCGCCATCCTGAGACACCACAATCATAATATCGTTCATGTTGGTAATAATATTGGTCACATAGTCTCTGGAAACCGTTGTTTTTTCCAGTTTTTCGGTCATTTCATTAAAAGATACGGCCAGAGCCCCTATCTCATCGTTGGTTGAAATTTCGGCTCGGGCCGACAGATCACCTGTCGTTATCTTGCGGGTCGAATGAAGCAGTGAGAGGACGGGACGGGTCAATTGCCTGGCAAAGAAGTATGCACCCAGTATCCCCACCAGCAGGCATAACAGACCCAACATGGACATGACTCGGTACATTGTTCGCATTTCTTTATTCAGGTACTCAAGGGATAACCCCATGTACATCTTACCCCATAGCAATCCCGAGTACTCCAGTGGATATTGATAATGGAACACTTTTTGCCCAACCAGGTTGCTGAAAGTAATCCGCCCCATCCGCGCATCGTTCGAACCAGCGGCCCATTCCGGATCAGGTTTTTCCTTTTGTTCCCATCTTCCGGCCATATGGATCAGCACAAAATCGTTACGACTGACAATTACGATATAAAGGATATCCGGACTGTTCCGAATCACCTCAAGAGAATGTTCAACAATGAACTCGTAGTCCTCATTGACAATGGCATTCCCGCACACCTGGCTGATGGAGGCTGAAACACTTCTGGCCTCGAATTCCAGGCTCTTGATGATGGCGCCTTTTTGCCTGGGGATTGCCACGACGGAAAATATGATGATAATCGTCAGTGAGAGTAAAAACAGGAGAAGAAAGGTGCGAAAAAATATGCCACCCCATTTCCGGCGTGAGGGTGCCGCCATATCCTCGGCACTGCTGCTTTTCAGATCAGACACCATCATATACCCTGTCCTAATTATCCCTTTTGTGTTTGCGAACCGGCACATCCCCTTTAAGCCGCCGGTATTCGTTGAGAAGCGATCTGAAGCTATCCAGGTCCGAGTCTTTCAGCGGATAGATATCAGCAAGCTTGAACATGGTCAGAAGCTGTCGCCCCTCGGCGGTATCTACCAGGTCCACGGTAGCATTTCGTACGATCGCTTTTGTTTTTGCACAATAAGCTTTACGAAAAAAGGATACCGCCCCGACGATTTCCGGGGAGGCGGCAATGATTTTAAGTTGCCTGCCGATCTGGGGGTTCAGCTCCGCCATTATGCTAAAGGCTTCATCATCAGCGATGCATGCATCAGCCTGCCTGAAAAATACGGAAAGGACGGCCTGGGAAAATTTTCTCTTGTCAATAATGGATGAGAAAAAACCCGGCGCTTCGGGCAGCTTGTTTCGCAATAGAAGCGTATTTAGAAAAAGAAGGGCGACATCGTCTGTTTTTGGAAAAACCAGTTTTTTCCGGGCCAAATCGTTCACGGCCACAAACCCGGTATCGGATCGCACAATGAGCAGGTATCTCTTGGTCAGTTTTTGATTGGAGTAGATGCCGGAATAGGCCAGTTCCGTCTCCAGCTCTTCGCTAATATGAAGATAATCCATCGTTGTCGTAGTCGCCATATCCACACGGCCGTCTTTAAGCTGCTTCAGTATGGTGTCAAAATCCGAATAGAGCACGATCTCCCCCGTCAATCCATTTTTTTCAGCCACCTGCCCTATCCATATTTCGGTTGCCGCTTTTATATCCTTTATGTCCGCATCCAGCAGAACTCTCACGTCATATCCGATAACAAGATCCGGCCTTTCTTTATCATGGACCGTGGATCTATGCTCCCCGGCCCGGGCTGTATGGCAAAAGGAAGCCAATATACAAAAATAAAACAATGATAAAAATAACTTACCACAAGTTTTCATATCAAAAGTCCCTATTCGAAGGGTCGTATCATCTCACTGCCGACGATGAAATTGAGCCTTGCGCGGTTAACTGCATGATCATTGAGTGCTTTTACGTACTGTCCGTTGACAAAGGCTTCCATAAGCTGGGCCTCAATGACATCTTTGGTTTCAACCAATTCATTCTGATAGGCACGGACGTTGAGCTTCCGGTTTTCAAGGGCGGCATCAAGGGAATCCTTTGTGGCCGCCACCTGACCCTGCGCACGCGCTATTTGAAGGAATGCATCCTTTACCTGCAAGGCAAGCCCTTCATGGAAAAGCACTTTTTGTTGTTTGATTTTATCGAGCCGGGCCGCGGCCTCCCTGACCTCGTTCTTGGTCCGAAAACCGGTAAAGAGCGGAATCTCCAAACCTATGCCGATGGTCCATGAATTACGATTCTGGTCGGTCATTATGCCGTAGTCATAGGGGTTGTCTATGTGGTTGAGGCTCCCGGTAAGGGCAATCATGGGGAAATGTCCGCTTTGAGCCTCATCTATCCCGGCCTCCGCGGCCTTTATGGCAAGCTTGAGACTGGCCCAATCCGGGTTGAATTGATAGGCGTTTGTAACGAGTTGTGTTAAATCCACACCAAAGGGTTTAAAGGGGATTTCGTTTTCAGCCGGTTCGATGCGGGTTTTCCAGTCCAGCCCCATGGCATTAACAAGAGCCGCCTTCGCAAGTTTTTCATTGGATTTTAACATCTCAAGCATCGACCGGACGGTGGATACAATCACCTTGGTGCGCAAATAGTCCGTCTTTTTAACGGTTCCCGAGCCGGTTTTGTAAAGATGTTCCGTCAAACGCAGGGTTATCTTGAAGCGATCCAGTGTATCCTGGCCGAGTTTTTGAAGCTTTTTCGCAAGTACGGCGCCATAATACATCCGTTTGACATCATAAATCACCTGAAGATCAGTTCGCCTGGCAGACTCTTTTTCAACCTTGATTCCGATTTCGGCCTGCTCTGCTATGGCGCCTCGCTTCCCGCCGGTATAAACAGGATAAATAAGGTTAAGGGAACTGACAATGGTATCTCGACCCATTACTTTTATATCTTTTTCAGGAACCGTAACCCTCGCATCAATGGGTACCGGTGCAATGCCTGATATGGCGTAAGTTGATGTCTCTTCAGGAAAAATAAAATTAACATCCTCATCCAGCCGGGTGGCCGAGACGCCGATCTTAAGCTGTGGCCAGTAGGTGGAAAGGGCCTGTTTGTGCTGGGCTTCGGCGATTTCAACAGAAAATTTGGAGACAAGTCGATGCCGGTTTTTCTTGAGGGCGATTTCCAGACATTCTTCAAGGCTGGCGCTTAAAATACCATTCTTTAAAACCTCGGATTTCCGGGGTTCTTCAGCATATAGCGGAAAACCGAACCCGGACATTATAAGCATGAGCAATGAAAAAATTGTTAACCTTGACCCTTTAGACAGCTTCATTATTGCACCTCCATCAATTTTCAATCTCAACTATGATCTTTGATGATCCCATCGCTCATAGACTGGCCAAGTCCCGTGCCCTCCATCTCTCATCCCTTATCCATCGTGAGGGGGTGTAATTCATGGTTGCTGGCTAACAGCAACGATTTATTAAATTTTTAACCTGCATTAACCAGCCCTTTCAAGATAGCACTTTCACCTGCTTCTCTTGGCGAGGATCTTGGCCGTGGAAACATGTGGAGTGCTCTTGCAGCTTTTTCGTTTTGGACCCTGAGTATAAGCCTCAAAAATACCTGTGCGAAAGCAAGACCTGTTCGACTGATTTCACGATGGTAAATGGGGACTACCGGTCTTCATTATCGATACCGTGTCAACAGCTGAAAAACCGGCTGGCGGAAACACGTATTCCGTTTTCGCCGGTCTTTTTAAGCACCCTCTCTTCGAGACATATTTGAACCACGGGAATGCCACCCAGAAGTCCGGCATGTTTGTAGTGATGCCGATCAATGGCCCCATCCTTTGATTTAACCTCAAAAAGGCACCATGGATTCCGGTCTTTGGTAATGAGGAAATCGGTCTCTTTACCGTCTCTGGTACGGATAAAAAAGAGCTCATACAGCCAGAGTCCCTGATCATTCCACCTTGCTGTCATGCTCTTCAGCTCAACGGCAACGTAGTTCTCAAAGCGTTTGGGCATATCGGAACACCGGGTCCAATCAAAGAAATACCCTTTCTTTTCCTTTTTGACGGCCCTTGATATTCTTTTGCTGTAAGGCGGCACCAGAAACAGGGCATAGGCCAATTGCAGGGCTGAAACACAGTTTTTTATGGCTGTATAACTGATTCCCACATCTTCCCTGATGGCATTGAGTGACAAGGGAGAACCGACCCTTTCCGGCAATAGAGACATCACCATGGCCACATTTTCCACATCCACAATGCGGGTTAAATCACGAATATCCTCTCTCACCAGACGATCCACCATATCCCGCTGCCACCGACGGTGGAAGGTGGACTTGGCCTTGGAACAGGGCTCGGGAAAACCGCTGTAGTTAAGGAGTTGTTCCAGAAAGGCTGATTCATAAACAAGGGTCGACAGCTTCCGTTCGATGAATTCCGTCGCCGAGCATCCATCATCCACGGCGATCGGTTTTCGACGGGAGACCTCGGCAAGGGAAAAGGGGAAAAGCCGAAATAGAAAATAACGACCGGCCAAAGAGTCACCTGATTTTCGAAACCAGTCCAGACGGGCGCTGCCCGTAATAATAAACCGACACTCCTTTTCAAATCTGTCAAAGTAGTCTTTAAGAATGTTTTTCCATTTGGGCATTTTGTGGATTTCATCAAAGCAGAGCCACAAGGGCCTTTCGCCCTCGAAATCATATAAATAGGTCTCGAAAAAATAGGGGTCTTTTCGATACCTATCCCTGATTTTTCTGAGATCCCAGTTATAATAACCCTCCGGCATTTGCGACCGGCTCAGAAAGGTTTTGGCCAAGGTGGTCTTTCCCACCTGTCTGGGTCCTGCGACAAAACGCATCTGACGCCCAAAATCGGAGCTGAAACATATTTCTTTAAGGTGCCTTTCAATCATGCGTCAAATTTATCCTATCAGATAAAAAAGTCAAGGCTTTTTCTTTCATCGAAGTAAAGTTGCCGAACCAAAGAAACATTATCCTGATTGCGGATCAGATCAAAGAGAATGGATAATTTAGATAGTATTTCAGAGCTTTGCCCGCCTCAATCTCATTTTCTGGGAGAAAATCACGAGGCAATAAACAGCCAACCCTAGGGAAAAGAAATAATATTTCAGCACCATATCAACCTGGAAAAAGGCAGCAACGGCCCCCGGATGAAACAGAATGAAGGCCGCCCCGACCAGAAAAGGAATTTCATACCACCGGTTGCGGGTCAGGCACCACCCCTGGGCAAAGCACTCAAATGCCGACATGCCCACCAGCGCCATACCGAAGATCATAAGCGCCTGGGGCCAACTGCTGATGCCATGGAGTATCAGATCCGGATTGAACACAAACATAAAGGCAATGCAACTGGTTCGGATGTCATACAAGAACCCCTGAATGCCGGTGGGGATGGGGTCGGATTCGGCAATGGCGGACGCCGCATAGGCCGCAAGGCCCACCGGGGGCGTATCATCGGCCAATATCCCAAAATAGAAACAGAACAGATGCGCTGCCATCAAAGGAATGACATAATCGTATAGGCCTCCCACTTCAACGATGATCGGCGCGGTTAAAGACGCCATGACAATATAGGTGGCGGTTGTGGGCAAGCCCATACCGATGATGAGGCTGGCAAAGGCCGTGATGAGCAGTAACAGGAAGATGTTCCCTCCGGAAAGATATTCAACAATCCCTGAAATCATCCCTCCGATCCCCATGTTCACCACACCCACGATGATTCCGGCACAGGCGCAGGCAAGGGCCACCGCCATCATATTCCTGGAGCCCTGCACGAAGCCTTTAAAAATAATGC
>JABGPV010000232.1 GCA_018644785.1 Deltaproteobacteria bacterium
GTCTTCAATGTCCGCTCTGGAAAGGGCTTTGGCGATGGATGAGCGCCTCCGTGAGATTTGCAGGTTCTCGATAAATGCCCTCGGCCGGGAGGCCATGAAAAGTCCCTGAAGAAAAGGCATGTCGCCTTCCACTGGTCCAGGCCCTTTAAGGAGATGCACGGCGAAACCGGGAAGATTCACTTTCCGTGAGTATTTGTAGGTCAAGAAAAGATCCCCGGTCTTCGCCGGCCCTCCTTCCAAGGCTGTGCGGTGACTGAGGACTGCGCCCGGAAAGAGTTTCGTGAGGATCAAATAGAGATTGCGTGTCACTATGGCTTCGTCACTGTCTTTCTTATTAGAAGTATATATGCGTGGGACAAGCCTTCGTAGCGTGCCGGACCTCACCCATCGACTGATCCTTTGGGACTCAGCCTTATCAGCGGACGCGAAGACGATTTCCGGTAGATTTCTTTGCATGGAAAGACCTATAAAAGGTGTATTTGTAGAATATTTTCCATAAAAAAGACGATCTTGTCAACTATTTCAGTGAGAAAGCGCGGCAGGCCTCGAAATGCGACACAAAGGCCGCCAACCGCCGGCAGGCTTGCATCCCCCCAAGAAAGGCATAGTTCACGAATATCGGTAATTTTGTAAACGGCATCCTGAACCTGGTAAACTCCACTGTTTGGGTTTTCACCAGCGGTTGCCACAATGCCTGTTGTTTTATTGCAGGAGTTTCGTGGTTTCTATTTTGCCCGATTTTCGATTTTCAAATTTTTAATACGTTTGAATTCCTTTTCATCCGGGCTCTCCCTCTCTGAAGATAAGTAAGATGTCCCTGGAACTACCTTGGAACCATGCCTATCCGATTGACACAGGTTGCTGGTTGTTGCTTTGGGGTATTCTCCTGCGCGTCTTTGATTACCCCCGGACTCAGTAGTTGGAGTAACAGCATATTTCCCGGATAAAACGGCCTGAGATCGTCATCTGTTGCGTATCCAGAGGTTCGTGGCTCGTGCCCCGCCCGAGTGGAGACGACGCGGTCCACGGGGACTTTTACGAAGGTGCATGGGGACCGAGCCAAGCTGAATCAGACGAGCCTGTGCTAACCGGATAGGCATGCTTGGAACTACTCCCGGATGATGCCCTCAAGATCCTCCGGGTGCAGCCGATAACGAATAACATTGCCCTCATGCAGGCCCCGAAACTCATTTCCTATATAATTGACGATCTCCTCACGATCCGCTTTTGAAATATCAGCCTCGGCGGCCATGGTCATAATAAGCTCCGGCCGGAATGCCTTCCAGTTGAGCACGCTACGGCGCACGGCCTTACGAACGAAATCGCGGTAGACCAGCGCGGCCTTTTCCGGGATCTCGACCTCCGCACGCAATGTTCTGTAATTATCAGCCGAAGTCATGTAGGCTTCGATATACGCTTCACGCAGCAGGGAAACATTGTTCAGCTCATAAATTCCGATGAGACCATCAATATAGGCCCTGTCATCCATGGTGAGAAACGACATAGGCGCTAAATCGGCCTTCAGTAAAGGAATATTGGAGGCAATGCGAGAGGTTCTCTTATTAATATCTTCGAAAGCCTGCAAATAAGGGATATGAACGAGAAGAAAGAACGACTGTTCAAACGGATCATTGACGGCCTCCGATTTTTCAATCAGTATATCAAATTCTTCCGCGATCGCGAACTGATCGCCAGGGGGCCTGTAGCTTGAACGGGTAATACCGACGGGCATGCGGCGCAGCCGTCCAGTCATAGCGGGGTTGACCAGAAGGCCGTTAGCGAGCAAAGCGTGGATGTTGAACAGGTCCTGCCGGCTGATTTTGATGGCAGCAAGATGCTCCACAACATACTGAATCGCTTCTTTGTGATTAAGGATCATTACCGCTTCTTTACGGTCCTTTCCGGAAGCCTCTTGTCCAAAACGGATAAGACGCTCGGTTTCTAGAATATCGTACGTATTCCCTTCCATGCGTGATGACGCCCATGACAGATCGACCAAGAGCCGTTCAAGAATACGACGCACATAGGTTCCCGCCGGCAGCGGCGAGGCGGTAGGCGTACCGACTTCATGCAAACGCTGTCGTTCAGCTTCCGTGAGGTAGAATGTCTTGTTTGGAATATAGCGGTCTAAGAATACTTTTTTATACCCAGCCGGCCTGCGGCGGTTATAAGGCTTCTGTAAATGGCCGCGGATCACGTCGGCACCCGCAAGGCTGTAGACAGTGGCCGGGCCTTTACCAGAAACCTCTAATTTGCCTTCGCCTACGAGCCTTTTCAGAGCACGCCAGACGGTCGTTTCGCTCGCTTCGGGGACAACCTCTCGGCGGATATTCTCCCGGCGGGCGCCGGGATGGGCCGCAATGTAGTCAAGTATGGCCTGGCTAGAGATCTTCATTGAAATGATTCCTCAGAGTTGTGAAATGAATATGTGATTATAATATAAAGGTATTTTCAGTTTGTCAAACTATCGTTTCATTTATTTTGAAACGATAGTTTGAACAGCCCATCACGCCGATATGCCCAGAAAAAGCAGCGATAAAACCTATGGTGAAAAGCTGATCAGCCTCTTTGCCCGGCTCCTGTTCTCCAGGGAACCTCATTCTCTGTCGGACCTGGCCCGAATGCTGGATTGTTCCAAACAGACGGTACTGAGGCTTATTGAGGATATTGAAAGATCGTACAAGGTCCACATCGAATGGTCCATAGAAGGTCGAAAGCGGTTTTTTCGCCTGAAAACGCTTGGGCAGCAACCGCCCACTCTGAACCTGACGGCCACGGAACTGCATACGCTCTATATGTGCAGATCTTTTGCCGAGCACCTCCTGGGCCGCAGGTTCCTGGATGAAGCGACCCGAGCGTTAGAAAAAGGCCGTGCCCTCCTGCCACGGGAGGCGAGTTTTTCCTCCAGCCACTTTGCCTCTTTCAGGCCGGGAACCATTGATTATACGCCCCAACAGGAATCCATTCGAGCTCTTCTGGAGGCGATGGAGAAAAGCCGGGTCTGCAAAATTTCCTACCGGGCCATCCTGGCGAAGAAATCCAAAACCCTCTACATCAAGCCATACCGGATCTTCTCACACCAGGATACGGTTTACCTGCACGCTGGTCTCGCCAGAAAGCCTGGGACTTTGTACAAGGAGCCCGCGTTTGACCCGCTCCTGGCGGTTCGCCGGATTCAAAAAGCGGAGCCGGACGAAAGGCCTTTCAAGTTTCCGGAAGATTATAATTTTGAAAAAATCTTCAACCGGAACTTAGGCGTGATCAAAGAGGAAGCCTTTGAGGTGAAGGTGGAATTTATCGGATTTGCCGCAGGGTTTGTAGCGGAGCGTATCTGGAGTCCCGATCAGCAAATTCAGAAGTTGCCGGACGGAAAGATCCATCTCTCCTTCAGCGCCTCCTCCGAGCCTGAGTTGGTGGCGTGGCTACTATCATTTGGGGATGAGGTCAGGCTGCTCGAGCCGGACTGGTTGGTGGATAAGGTGAAACGACAGGTAGCGCAGATGGAAAAGAACTATGAGTTTTAAATCTATGATTTCACTTACGTAGATTTCCAACAGCGAGGGTTCATTGGAAAAACTTAAAACTACGGCTTACCGCTCTATTCGTCGCTCTGACTTTTTGGATGCCAATTACCATTTAGCCTTCCCAAATCCGGGGGCACCTTAATTCCGGATGGTATTCTCAAAGATAAGTAAGGTGTCCCCGGAATTCGGGAATTCGCTCCGAAGGATGGAGAAAATCAAAGTCAATCGCAGGGTACTGAAGAGCCTGATTAAATGTGGAGTGTTTGATTTTACCAAAGTCTTTCGTTCAAAGCTCTTGGAGGACCTGGATGACGCCCTTCGGCTTTATGGCCACCATCAGTGAAAAAGGAGAAATAATGAGCAAAGATGATCCTGATCCAATTTTTAGGGAGGAGAGTGACAATGGAAAGTTTCAAGAAGCCAATCGGCGTCAGTTTATTGCCATCACCTCTGCTTTCCGCTTAAACTATCTGAATTGTTGCCAACCGGAAGTAATGTATTTTCTGCAAAAAAGTCCCGTTCATTTATTGTCGCCATCACGTTTCCTTGGCTGCTAACGACTAAATCACCAGCAAAAGCCGCACGACAAATCGGCCTTACAAAAAATGTACGTGGCTTTTGTCTGGCGCATTGTTTTGGTCATTTTACGGCTTCATCTAGTATGCATTCTACTTTTTTTAATAAATCAATTGTTTGTTCTAGATCTAAAACTCCCGAGTTATTCTTTCTTCGGTAATCCCCCTTAAGTATAGCAACGGTCATGTATTTTCCACTGCCAAATCGTGGAGGTTTAATTACCTCCAAAGCATGTTTGTTACTTTCATCTACAATCTTATCATGCCATTTCTGTCTGAAACTTCGGTATTTTTTTGGATCTCCAACCCAAATTTTAAAACACAGTTTACTCTCTTCTAACTGCAAATATTGACTACACTCTTCTCCTTCATTTGAATGCCACCAAAACCCCATAAAACCACGTGATGGATTAGGAACATAATCCCAACCACCATCTTCTAATTTCTTTTGAAGTTCTATAAAAAAACCTGTCCAAGACTTCCAAATCCAGTTGTTTACAGGTAATATATTATAGCTATTGACATCATTCTCTATTCCTTGAAGAAATGTGTAGTAATCCTGAAAAATAGAATTCTCTATACCAAGTTTTTCTCCATAGTTAAGTGTCGCCAAAAAATCTTGACGAGAAAACCGAATATATCCATTTTTATGAATATCACTGTAGTCGCTTTGATCTCCTGTCTTGAAGTAAATTGGCAATATATTTCCTTGAAATGATTTGCGTTTATTTATCTCGCTAAGATAGCGATTTAATTGTTCCGAATGGTTTTTTGTTCCTGTTTTATCTTCAATCAAAATTGCATACTCACCATTAACTACCGCTAAAATGTCAATTCCTGTATTTTGTTGATGTATTTCAATTCGTTTGTATTTTTTTGGTTTATTCTTGTTATGTTTTTCAAAAAATTTATCTAATAGCTTCCTAGCACACAAGCATAGTCTCTTATCATGAATTTCATTTTCCTCATTTGCCCAGGATAATAACCAACAAATAAAAGCGTCTTGAGATAATTCACTCGTGGCAAATTTAAATAAATTTGGCTTTATCATTTTACTCCTTCAAATGGTAAGGGTTTTCCTGCAATGTGGGCATTTTTACCTGTTCCATTTCCTACCTCGTTTCCTTGGCGCAGTCTGCGGCAATAATTACGCCTTGCAGCAAATTCAAATAGCTGCGCGGCCGGACAAGGTCAACCGGCGCCGGCGTGTATGGCACGCTTTTTCCCCCTCTGAATTGATATTTGACGATGTTAGCATATGTCAACTAACTTCTCCAAAATCCTCACCATCCCCAGCGTATCCAACTTACAATACACCAACAGCGCATTGCGCATTTTTTCAATTTCCGCAAAATCCTCCACCTCCCACAATCGCATCCAGGCGTTGGCTGCCATCCCCCCGTTACTTATCTCCATTTCCTCATATTTCAACTCCGACACCAGTGCAGGCAGAACATATTTCAACGAATATGAGCCTTCCATTTCCCAACGGTATACATCCTTATTTCTGAAAGGGATCATCAAATCTCTGACGTTATTGATAATATTCGCCACCTTTGCTTCATGCTCAGTGACCACTTGAATCAGTTCATTCAGAATTCCTGTTTCAAAGGTTTTGTTGTAAACAAGCACACAGGCATCTTCAGGGAGTTGATTCAACAGCTTTTCCAAGAATTCTCTTCTTGGATCAAGTTTTGCCTGCGCAAGATATTCGTAATGTAGGAGTTCTGCGCTATTTCTTTCCAGGTAGTGGAGGGAATACTGAAAAGGGATCTTTTGGTAAGGCCTTACCCCATCAAACAAGGGGATCGGAACCATGAATGTGGTTTCAAAATCCAGGAAGCAGATCGGATACCAGAGGGTATCCAGGAATTCCCTGACCGCGGTCTTGTCGGTAATACTCTTCTTATCGAGGGTTCCTTCCACTTGAATTCTTTGGTTTTGCGGTAGAATATCTTTTGGTACGTCTTCCAAACGGATTATGCCCTGCCTGTAAAGGTCAAATTTATTTGGTCCACTACCTCTCAGAGAAAATATGGAATTTTCCGGTATGTGTTGCCAGCAATGTCCCCCAAAGTCACATTCATACGGATCAGAACAGTGCCCACCAATGTTAATATCCGGGGTCGCGCCTTTTAGCATTTCCCGCATTTTCTTGATTTCATCTTCGACAAACTCCTGATGATCAATTACATCTTCCGTAAGATCCTGGATTATGAATAGTTTTTCAATCTCGATATCGCCGTTTCTGACATACTGGTTGTTGATGTGGACAAGAAATGCCTTTGAAACAGAAAGTCCGGCGCCCTTGAGGACATAATATTGTATGGCCACATCGTTATGGTGAACATCTTTAACTGAGGTTGAATTCTTCACCTCGTAAATTTCCCATTTTCCTTCATGTTTGCGAAGGATATCGACTTTCACAAAGATATTGTCAAAGCTGAAAGCAGCTTCGTAAATAAACGCTGTTCCATCTTCAATTTCTTTTGTTGTCCGGGAAAGCTGGTCAGCCAGAGTAACATCATCAAAGGGAATTTCGACCCCATTTGGAAAAAGATTCTGTGCATATATCCCAACATCCGTGCCGATTTGAAACGACGCTTCCTGTTGTTCGGATATTTCATCTTTTAAATCGGGGTGGTATTTGTGAAGATAAAGAGACTTGTGGCATTGCAGCCCCCTGATAAACAGGGACTTGCTGAGGTAAGCATCCGATTTTCTATTCACTGAAGACATTTTAATTTTGCCTCACTATTTTCTCTTATACACACTCAATACAAACTCGTCAATCAATCAGTTCAAAATATGAAGCGCCAATCCTCTTTGTGCCGCTGCCATATCCTTCAATTGTGTATGTTCCACCATTGAATTCTGTTGGCCTATATGTCTCCCAGGCGCCTTTTGAAATTCATCCAGCCATCTGTGGAGTTCTTCATAGGGTTTTCCAAAAAACACAATCGATTCCCTGCAATGCTCTTCAAATGTCATTGCTTCTCCCTTAAATACCTGGACAAAATGGATTCAAAGGTATCCTGCTCAGGCAAATTCTCATACCTTCGGTTGGCATATTCTACAAACAGTGAAAAGGCATTCGGCGGAGTAGCAATCAGGTTTTCAAGATCTTTCACAGAATACTGGCTTGCCTCCTCAGGGATGAAGGGTTGAATGATCTTCTTTATTCCATTCAAATCCAAGCATTTTCAGATCCCTCGATAATTGGTATGGGGCGATATGACTTCATAAACGTATGCCAGGCATTCTTCCAGAGCCATCAAGAGGATTTTCTTTTTCACGGAGTCGTCCATTATCTATTACCTGCTCTACCAGAAAGAATCGGTACGGATTTCCTACCCTTGAAACGCTTAAGAGTTTCATAAACATCTTCAAAAGTTATGGTTTCATTCGCTTTTAGAAGGCCAGCCGTCTTTGCACCCTGGACGATTTCAGAGATCTCGTTCAGATGAAGGGGGTACTGCTCTACCAGGTCAAGAAGTCGTTCTTGGGTTTTGGCACCGTCTCCCAAATGTTTTTCCCATTCCCTTAACTGCAACTCTTCAGGAGGAGAATGAATTTCCAGATATCGGTTGAATTCAATAGGAAGGGCGTGGGTTTTCACGGGATTTGTCACCAGAAAGAGAAGCCCTTTGAAACCTTTGAGTTTCCTGTAGAACCCCAATAGATCCATTTTACGCTCCCCTTCAGTTGTTTCTTTCAAAAAAAGCTCTTCAAAATAAGCCTCATGGTCATCGGGATAGGGAGGAGCCTCACAGCTCCCCCCTCCCACACCACCGTACATACGGGTCCGTATACGGCGATTCGGCTGATCAAGGCAGGTTCAAATCCAGGGGAACACAAGACCGAAAGATTTAAAGTAGGCATCCGGTAAGGCAATTTGAACCCATTTGACTTTGCTCATCCTCCAAGGGCCTTTCCTAGCACACCCGGTCGTAACAGCGAAGTTGCGGTGGACACCCCGTTTCAGGAGTTCTCCTACACGGGTTCGGCGGTTTTTCCAATGTTTCCAGACAAGCGCGCGAAGGCGTCGTCTGACCCAATGGCCTAAAGGGCGGAGCCGGTTGAACGATTCGGTAATACCGTAATAGTTCCACCATCCGTTCATGAACACCTTTAGTTCGCCAATTACCTGTTTAAGACTGCGCCCA
>JABGPV010000233.1 GCA_018644785.1 Deltaproteobacteria bacterium
GAGTTTATCGGTATGAACCGGGTGGTTGATTATCCGTTCCGGCTCAAGGACAGATGCAGAATAGACACGGATGACTATATATTCCAGGAGCAGTTAGGAAAAGGGCTGTTATCTACGCCGGATGGGTGGCAAGAGATAGATGATTGGTTCGCCTATGCAAAAACGCTCCCAACCATAGAGGCGGAACTTAATCGACTGGTTCGTCCCGAGGACATGGCAAAGAGCGTGTATGTAATTCACATGCCCCCATACAGGCTTGGGTTGGACAAATGTTATCACGGTGCAGAAGTCGGTTCAAAGGCGATTTACAACTTTTTGAAAAAACATCAACCAAAACTCTCGCTCCACGGACATATTCATGAGTCTCCCGAGGTCTCAGGGCGATGGCATGCAAAGCTCGGAAGAACAACATGTATTCAACCCGGGCAGCTTAACGAGTTCACTTATGTGACGATTGATCTATCTACGATGAAGTTTGATAGAATCAGAAAAATCTATTGAGGCCCGGTGTAAGGAATACATTATGGAAATCCCATTGCTAAATGACATTGTTATCATATTTGGGCTGTCTATTGCCGTCCTCTATCTATGCCATCGAATTCGATTGCCGGTCATTGTGGGATTCTTCCTTACCGGGATACTGGCAGGACCTCATGGGCTGGGGCTGATAAAGGCGGTTCATGAAGTTGAGATTTTAGCTGAAATCGGGATTGTGTTGTTGCTTTTTACCATCGGAATCGAGTTCTCCTTCAAAAAGCTACTGGAGATCAAGAAATCGGTCCTGATGGGGGGATCACTTCAGGTAGTGTTAACCCTTGTGGCCGCTTTCTCCATAGTCAGCCACTTTGGCTGGGCATTCGGTGAAGCTGTCTTTATTGGATTCCTCGTAGCCCTCAGCAGTACGGCTATTGTGCTCAAGCTCATCCAGGAAAGGGCTGAAGTTGATAGCCCACATGGGCGTACAACCCTTGGTATCTTGATCTTCCAGGACGTCATTATTGTTCCGATGATGCTGGTGGCGCCGGTATTGGCAGGAACAACAGGGGGTTTGGATGGATACCCCCTCGTTCTCGCTGCCAAAGGGATCGGAATCATCCTGTTGGTGATTGTTAGCGCTAAATGGATTGTGCCTCAGGTATTGTACCAAATCGCCCGCACGCGCAATCGTGAACTTTTCCTGTTGAGCATTGTTACAATATGTCTTGCGGTCGCATGGGGTACTTCCAGTGCGGGACTCTCCCTTGCCTTGGGCGCGTTCTTGGCAGGATTAATCATTTCCGAATCCGATTACAGTCATCAGGCTCTCGGCAATGTATTACCTTTCCGCGACGTCTTTACAAGCCTCTTTTTTGTCTCTATCGGCATGCTCCTGGATGTGGGTTTTCTTTTCCAGCACACGGGGCTCATTGTCGCAATTTCCCTATTTGTTCTGGCCCTGAAAGCCCTAATCGCCTGTTTTGTAACCCTGTTATTGGGGCTTCCGCTCCGAATCGCTATTTTCGTGGGACTCGCCCTCAGTCAGATTGGTGAATTCTCTTTCATTCTGTCCAAGGCCGGTATTGAATATGGATTGTTTACCGGAAACACTTATCAGTTGTTTCTGAATGTATCCGTGCTGACCATGGCGGCGACACCGTTCATGATAGCCGTAGCACCTCGTTTGGCAGATCTTGTCTTGAGATTGCCGCTGCCCAAAAAGTTGAAATACGGCCTGCATCCTGCCCGGGAAATAAAAGAGCCGGGCAAAAAGGACCACCTTATCATCATCGGCCTCGGGGTGAACGGCGGGAATTTAGCGCGAACCGCCAAAGCAACAGGAATCCCCTATGTAATCATCGAAATGAACCCCGAAACGGTGAGGAACGAACAGGCAAAAGGGGAACCGATTTTTTATGGGGATGCAACCCATGAGGAGGTATTTCAGCACGCAAATATAAAGGATGCGAGAATTATTGTGGTGATGATCAATGATCCCGCAGCAACACTCAGGATTACCGAAATCGCCCGGAGACTTAATTCAAAAGTTCATTTGATCGTGCGTACCCGTTATCTTCAGGATATGACGGTCCTGCATGAATTAGGGGCCGACCAGGTCATTCCGGAGGAGTTTGAGACCTCCGTTGAAATCTTCACACGGGTTTTGGCGAAATATCTTGTGCCCAGAGATGAAATCGAGAGACTCGTGGCCGAGGTGAGGTCAGATGATTACGAGATGTTACGAAGCCTTTCAACAGAGCCTGCATCTTTTTCAGATTTGACACTTCAGCTTCCTGATGTGGAAATCAGCACGTTGCGGGTTGATGCAGGATCGGGCTTAGCTGGAAGATCTTTAGCTCAAATCGAGTTGAGACAAAGATTTGGCGTTACCGTCCTGGCAATACGGCGGAACACACAAATATTGTCCAATCCGCACGGGGAAATGAAGATTTGCGCTAACGATGCACTTTTTGTCCTCGGACCACCCGAAAAGATCGCTGGGATCTCGAGTTTATTCCACAATTCAGAAGAAAATGGTCGAGTGGGATTGCAGAAGCCTTAGGCGGATTTGGAAATGAAAGAGTTGTGAAAAATGGAGAATACCAAAATGACCTCAAGCTTCCCACTATCGGATGAGCGGTACAGCCAAGTGAAAGGGGACAACCCTAAGCCCTTTCCGGATGGTCAGATTCAGGGTAGTGTTCTTTAGATCTATTTCAGAAAGCGCCGCCGCTTTTTCTAACAAGGAGCTTGCTTTCAGCCTGTCTGATTCTCTCTTCCTGTTCGTCTTTTCTCTCCCTGGCCCTTTGTAATTTAGAGGTCAGTTCTTCGAATTCCGCCGGTTTCATAAGATAGTCAAAGGCGCCCAATTTCATGCCTTCAACAGCGGTTTCGGCGCTGCCGTGCCCCGTCAGCATGATGACCTCTACCAATGGAAACCGCTTTTTGATCTCGACCAATGTTTCCATGCCATCCATGCCGGGCATCTTGATATCCAGAACAACCACATCGATATGGGTTTTCGCTAAAGTATCGAGACATTCTTCTCCGCTATACGCGGCGGAAACCTTTTCTCCCGCCTCCTGCAATCTTAAAGAAAGCATTTCCACAAAGTCTTCTTCATCATCCACTAGAAGCACTCTTGTCGGTATTCTGATCATGGCTCATTTCCCCCTCTATTTCTCATTCGGTGTCTGACCGAAAACTCCGAGGTATCATTTTTGAGATCACCTTTTGTCCAACCCGACTTCCGCATCAGGATATCTTGGAAGTTTGATGCAAAAGCGCGTCCCCTGGCCTAACTGGCTCTCCACGTCCATTTCCCCACCCAATTTCTCGATAATACTGCGGGTGACAAACAGTCCAAGGCCTGTCCCTTCACCCGGGGGCTTTGTACTGAAGAACGGCTCGAAAATCTTTTTCAGGTGTTCTTTGGGGATACCCTGGCCGGTGTCTTCTATGGTGAGTTCCACCCGATCGTCAACCGGTTTGAGCGTTGCCGTGATCTTGCCCCCGGACTCGGTTGCATGAACGGCATTGGTTATGATATTAATCAAGACCTGTCTCAATTTATAGGGATCGGTCCATATGGCGTGAATAGCAGGATCAATCTCCTGGATAATCTTAACATCCTTGTTAGCCGCCTCTTTGTGGAGCAGGCCCACTGTTTCATCTACCAATTCCTTCAAATCCACCTCGGAAAGGGTAGAATCGGTTTGTTTCACAGTTCCCAAAAGTTGATGGGTAATCCGCCTGGCCCTTTCAACCCCATTTTCTATTTTGTCCAGGGCCATTTCAAAATCGCCCTTGCGCGGCATGTGGGCAAGTTCTTCTTTATTGAGGATGGATTTCATCCAGCCCGCAGATTCCCGGATAATGGCCAGGGGATTGTTGATTTCATGGGCAACCCCGGCAGCCAGGGTACCCAAAGAGGCCAATCTTTCGGTGGCGATCATCTGCTGCTCCATTTTGGCTCTGAAGTCTATCTCTTTCTGTTTTTCCGCCTCCCTGACGAGCTTTTCATGGGCCTGCCTGATCTTTCCTAACAGGTGTTCCAACTCTATGGGCTTGCTGAGATAATCAAACGCCCCTGTCTTAATGCCGTCCACGCCATCCTGGGTGGTTGCATGCCCGGTCAGCATAATCACTTCGATCTCAGGATGATTTTTTTTGATACGATGTAGGGTCTCAATACCGTCCATGCCAGGCATTTTTACATCCAGGACAACCACGTCCACAGGATCTTTTTTGAGGATCTCTAAACATTCTTCCCCGCTTGCCGCCTGTTTCGTGTCCATACCCCGCTTCATCAGCCGTTTGGCAACGGTCCGCCGGAAGTCGTTTTCATCGTCAACGAGAAGGAGGCGTATGCTTTTCATGTTACACCAATCCCAATATCTTCCACCAGATTGAGGCAACCACGATTAGAATCGTTAAAAGGATCGGTGTGGCTACGAGGCCGACTTTCGTGAGATCGGCCGGCTTGAAATACCGGTAGCTGTAAGCAATGGCATTGGGCGGGCAGCCGATGACCAAAAGCATGGCAAAAGAGGTGGCGGTTCCGAGACAAAGGGCGAGTACCCTGGGATCAACCCCTTCCAACTGGGCCATGGGGATCACGATGGGCAATATAAGCGCCGCTGCAGCCACATTGGCCATGGCATTTGTCACAAGAGCCCCGAAAACCCCTACACCCACAAAAAGGAGCAACCAGCCGCCTCCCTGAACCAAAGGAAAAAAGATATTTGCGAAATAGGTGGCAGCACCCGAGTAGCCCATGGCAAGGCCCAACGAGATGCCCCCACCAAATATGAACAGGGCCGTGCCCCATTCAAGATTTTCGTGGATATCGTCCCATTTCAGGATTCCGAACAGAACCAGGGCCGCTACCGCCAACATTCCCGTCACAGAATAGTCCATGCCGTGCAATCCCTTTGTCAACCAGGTAAGAAATGCCAGGCCTATAATAATGAGGGTCTTTTTTTCCAAGGAAGTCCAGGGGCCAAGGTCTTCGTCAAAATCAGGGAGCTTGAACTTGGGATCGGGTCTGAACACAAAATAGACAATCAGCACCGCAACGGGCACCGTGAGAATAGCGGCTGGCATGGCGTACTTTATCCACTCAAAAAAAGTGATTTCTATGCCCGTAAATTCGTGAAGGAAGGCGGCCGAGACCATACACCGACCACCGCCTATGAGAGTCCCCATGCCCCCGCAGGAGCAGGCAAAGGGGAGGGACAGCATCATGAATTTTGCCGTATTGGTATGCGGCTCTATACCCACGGCCCTCATTAGCGGGAGCATGGTGATGATACCGATGGCGCACGCGGCTGCATCATGCATAAAGGAGGATGAGATGCCGAGCCCCATGGAAATAATAAAGGTGAACTTGACCACGCTGTTGCCGGCCTTCTTGACAATAAAATACCCCAGTCTCTTGGTCAGCCCTGCCTTATCCAGAGAGATGGCAAAGATAAGACAGCACATGATAAAAATCACCACCGGATGCATATAGGGCGCCCAGGCCTCTTTCACATCCGCTACACCCATGAGGACCAAGAAGACGCCGATGCAGATGGCCGTAATCTCAAGGGGGATGGGTTCAACGATAAAAAGAAAGACAAGCACCGCCAATACAGCTAAGAACCTCATGGCCTTGGGTGAAAGTCCGTTGACATAGTCAACCTCAATCCCGGGCATGTTAAGCGCCTTGGCCGTTTCTTCCAAAAAGGCCGCCGTAGACTCTTCGGCGCCCGGATTTTTTGCTTCAACAACATATCCCTTTTCTCCATCCGTTTCTTCAGAGACCAGGGTGAAGTGCCGGCTGATTTGCTGAAGGAATTCCTGATTTATATCACCGGTTATCTTGAATCTGGTTCCTTCCGGTCTGGGTAATAACAGGACAATAACACCGAGCGAAAATGCCAAGCAGAGCTGAAATCCCTTCGATTTTAAGAACATTTTTCCTCCATGAGTGTTAATGCGGCAATAGATCTAATATGCCTGAATAAACATCTGTTTCACCTGCATTTTCAGCCGCTTCAGGTTGAGAAAAGGCCAAGAACCGGACAACGGGGATCAAGAGCATATCTCCATGTGCCAAATTTCACAACCATATACCTATATTCTTGTCCGCAGTCAACAGTTTTCGGAATAGTGCCATTATTTCAGATAGAAAAAGTTGGTTTTTCTGCTCGTTCCCACACGGGAGCGTGGGAACGAAGCATAATGAGTAATCCCTGACGGAAATGACCCGGCAGGTTCACGAATGTTTTGTGATCAGGAGGGCCGGGGGAACCGGTCTAGGGAGACATCAATTTCAGTACAGGTTCGGATGAAATGATAAAATAGATGTCGCCGATTTGCGCACTGTCCTTTTTCTCTAAAACTTTTATGTCGCTGTTGAGCTTTACGGTTGCGAGAATATTCAGTTTCTTTTTGACGTCTTTGTCATTTCGGTATTGTTTTTCCGACAGTTTTCCTTCAGGTCCAAAAGCCCAGTAGATGATCTTGTCATGGGCCATGACCGTGGGATCGCCAAAATCAAGGTATAAGTCGCCCACCAAGGCTTGAACCTTCTTTATGGTGGCCGCCTCATATCGCTCGTAAAGGATAACAACCCTATCCGTAGTCTTGTCCGCAACCACGTGGAGGTCACCGTCTCTAAATTTGAAGGTCAAGGGGTTAGCCGCTTCCTCGGGATGTTTCAGGGCAGTTGCCTTTTGACTGTCTGTCAGCACCTTTCCAAGGGTATAGCCCCCACGAGATATGTTCAGGCTCTCTACCTGTCCCAGAAGACTTGAAAGCTTATCGGAGGAACATGCGGAGGAAAATAGCAAGAGGAGCAATATCAAAAGTACAGTTTTTAAAGACGTGAAGTTTGCCATAACCTGAGGGTTCCAAAAAGCCGCCCCAATCATCCCGGGTTTTTGCCGGGTTGATTGGGGCGGCGGGTTAAAAAGAATACGTCACAGGCTATTGTTTGTAACGCAGCTTCTGTTCTTCTTCAATCAGCTTGATGGTTTCGGCGCTGCCGCCTGTTTTGGTCCAGACGTGTTCGGGTCTGGCAAGGAGCTCCGAAATGACCTTTCGGTATTTCTCTCCCTGACCGGCATGTTCCGCCAGTTCCTGAACTTCAGGCAGGAACTCATGGTAGAAATTCCTGGAAATCTCATACATGCCGTGCCAGTGGACATAATCCGGGGCCTGCATGGCCGCAGCCATTCTTGCCCTGCGTCCTTCGTGATGCCAGATTTCAAACCATGTATAGCCCAACTTGGTCTGGAAACCGCTCCCCTTCCAAATGCCGTCTTTCTTCAACATTCCGACTATCTTCTTGCCCGGTATGGCAAACTTATCGTTATAAAGGTTTACCAGGTCGTCCAACTGGTCATAAAAGCCGGTAATCTGGTTAACACCGTGGCAGGACTTGCACATCCCCTGCATTACAGCACGCCTCTCCTGCCAGGAAACCACTGACTTTATGGTTTTTTCGGCAATGACCTTTTTCAGTTTGTCTCCCTCCCTGACGTAGGTCTTGGCCTTTTCTTTCTGCCCGGGCCGGGGAGCGATATCACCCGTGATATCGGCGATGGTACCGTCTGTAAATGTTACCCGGTTCAATTTGGACGAGATTGGCGCCCTCAGATTCCAGGACAGCCGATCCCCCACATTATGTGTATTTGGCGCGACCGAACCGTTCAGTTTCACAAAAGCGCCCATGTGGCAGGTGGAACATGTGGGGGCGGTAAAGTAGTCGTCCCCCAGTACCCATTTTCCGTCCTTCATAATGTTCATGCTGGCCGGACCACCCATTTTCATGGCTGAATAGAAGGCGATGCCATGTTTGCTTTCCTCATAGATTTCCTTTTGCGGATGATCAGGTCCTAAATGACACTTGCCGCAGTTTTCAGGCTGTCTGGCCAGACTGGCCTTGAAAGCGTGTTTGGAATGACACGCAGTACAG
>JABGPV010000234.1 GCA_018644785.1 Deltaproteobacteria bacterium
GTCACCGATATCCGGACGGATGCGTTTTTCCAGAAGATCAGAACCATTCACGGGAAACTCCTCAAAGGATTTCAAAAGGGAGAAGAAGATGAGGCTATGCCGTTGCGGTTTCTGCTTTCACTGGAGCGGGAATGTTACATATTTCTGTCCCTGATCGGAAGACCTCCGGGCCACACGGTCATAAAGAGTGCCGTTAAGACCTACGGCAACCCGGGATCGGAAATCTACCGGAAAAAAAGAGGAAAAGGGTTTGAGGAGGCCTGTCTGAAGCATCTCCGCGTTGCTGTAAGGGGGTTGTCCCGATACGAAGACACCAACGATCTGCCTTTGTTGACGCATGTCAGGAATATGGAACAGGATTTCCTGACCATCAGAAAAGATAAGGTTTACAGAGATTCGGTTCAAAAAGCCATGGAGTGGCTGGATTTGGCTATCCGTATTATTTCGGGACGTGCCGACACAATCTGATAATCCTACAAAATATTATTTTGTGCGTTTGAGCAGCACCGCGACCCGTGCCAGGAACCGTTTTCGGGCAATGGGTTTGGTGAGGTAATCATCGGCCCCCGCATCCAGGCCCTCCAACTCCGATTCCTCCTCATCCTTTCCCGTCAGCATCATAATGGGGATAGCGCGGGTGGTTGCCTGGCTTTTGAGCTTTTTGATGAGCATGACGCCATTCATCTCCGGCATCACATAATCGGTGACGATAATGTCGGGGTTTTCCGTTAACGCCAGTTTCAAGGCTTCCAGGCCGTTTTCTGCCGTGATGACAAGATAATCCTCGGATTCCAAGAGATGCCGGAGTAGTTTCAGCACAACGAGATTGTCGTCAACCACCAGAATCTTTGTGGGACAATCGGTGGTGAACAGGCAGGCATCTTCTGCGACATCCTCATCTTTTGGCATCAAATCTTCCTGCGCTGGAGAATCCGTTGCCAAGGGATGGGAATTGCCTGTGATTTCCGGTGGGGCCACGCGAAAAATCTCTTCAATGGTGGTCAGTCCCTGAAGGGCTTTCTGAATGCCGTCAAAGGACATTACGTGGTACCCTTCCTTTTGCGCCTTTTCCCTGAGTTGTCCGCTTGACAAACCGTCGGAGATGACGTTTTTCAGGGCAGGGGTCAGGGTTAACATTTCAAACAAACCCAGTCGGCCGGAATAACCGGTGTGTTGGCAGGCTTCGCACCCTTCGCCTTTCCAGAAGACAACATTTTTCTGGTTTCCGATGTAAGGTCGAATTTCCTCCAATTGTTCCGGAAGGAGTTTATCGGGTGCCTTGCAGGACTCACAGATTCTTCTGACGAGCCGTTGTCCGATCACGGCAATCAGTGAGGCCGAAACCAGGAACGGGCCGATGCCGAGATCCATGAGCCGCACCACGGCGGAAGGGGCGTCGTTGGTGTGCAGCGTGGAAAAAACAAGATGTCCGGTCTGTGCGGCCTGAAAAGCGGTGAGGGCGGTCTCCGGGTCCCTGATTTCACCGACCATGACAATATCCGGATCCTGTCTGAGAATGGAGCGTAATCCCCTGGCAAAGGTAATTCCGGCAGCGGGATTTATCTGAACCTGGTTGATGCCGGTCACGTCAAATTCAACCGGATCTTCCACGGTAATGATATTCACCTCAGGGGAATTGAGTTTGTTCAAACAGGCATACAGGGTTGAGGATTTTCCGGACCCGGTTGGACCGGTCACCAGGATGATGCCCTGGGGCATTTGGATGGCGCGCGTGAGATACTTCAGGTCTTTGTGGGAAAACCCCAGATCTTCAGGGTTCAGTTGCGCCGTTGCCGGGTTGAGGATGCGGATGGTGACTTTTTCGCCGTAACTGGTGGGCAGGGAGGAAACCCGCAAGTCAAAGGTTTTCCCACTTTGTTTCACCTGAGCCTTGCCGTCCTGGGGCTTTCGTTTGATGGCGATATCCAGTTCGGACATGATTTTGATTCGGGAAGCCACTGCGGCATGGATGTTTTTATCCGCGCGCATGATTTCCCGCATAATGCCGTCCACGCGATACCGAACCACCAGCGATTTTTCCTGGGGTTCGATGTGAATATCGCTTGCCTTCATTTTGATGGCGTCGGATATCACGGAATTAACAAATTTGACAATGGGAGGGAGGTCCCCAAGATCCTGAAGCTCTCTGATGGGTGTCTCTTTTTCTTTCCTCCTTTCAACGACTTCAATGTCATCTGCTTCCGCACCGAATTCCAACCCCAGATTCTCTTCAAGGCCCGGTCTCGGGTAGTGTTTTTCAATGGCGGCAGTCATGTCACCCGAAGGTACGACCGCTCGATCGATGGGCATCTGGGTATGAAAGCGCAGATCCTCAAGGGCATAGAGGTCCAGCGGGTTGGCCATGGCCACCAGGAGACGATCCCCCGTCTTTCGAAGGGGTATGACCATGTGTTTTTCGGCAAGTTCAGGTGGAATCAGCCCAATGATATCGTTGTGGATACTGGCTTTGTCAATCCTGCCGTAGGGTATTTTAAGGCTCACCGCCAGGGCTTTGGCGATGGCCACGTCATCGGCAACACCCATATCCACCAGAATCTGTCCCAGCTTCTTCTTGATGGATTTCTGGGTTTTAAGGGCCTTGTTCAGGGTTTCCTTGTCGATCAGGCCTATCTTTACCAGGTATTCACCCAGCCGAATGGGTTTTTTGGGTGACTTTGCCGGTTTTTCAGGGGTGGTTTTCACATTGTTCAAAACGATGATGCTCCTGAAGGCTGGCGTTTATCAATAAAAAAATTGCAAACAACGAAGCCGTAATATGTACTGTTTTAGAAGGAATTTCAATACAATTTTTTCCCGACTCAATTTCTCAGAAAAAGGCCTTATTCGAGTGGCCACAGGTTTGGCGCCATGATCGGATTTTGCCTTAAAATACGCTTATCCATTGACACATGTTACCCAAAAATGGTATAGATCCCACATGTTTCCGGTAATGAATCTGAATGATAGTGAGGTTTTCCCATGAAATGTGCTTACCACCCGCAGAAAGAAGCTGTCGTCAGTTGCGGCATGTGCCGGAAACCGCTTTGTGAGGAATGTGGGGAACAAAAAGCAGGCGCGAATATCCTCTGCAGCCGATGCGCCGCGCTGTCGGCTGCCCGGGATGCCGCAATCGGTGAAGATGAACGACAAGTAAAACACGAGGAGAAAAAATCTGAAGCGGCCAGGAAAGAAAAAAAACCCCATGTGGCAATGATTGTCATTATCATTCTGGCTGTTCTTGTTTTGCTCGCCAATGTTTACATGTATATGGGGCCGAATGTCCCTGATGTGGCTGAATTCGATCCGTACCAATATCCTTTGCTGACGGCGGATATCATAAATGACGGTATTATTGATTATGCAGCAGACCATGGGGGGGAATTTCCGGGGGATTTAACGGCTTTGCTCGGAAAATACATCCCTTACGAAAAGATAATACCATCGGTGCTTGACATGTTCTCCTACAGGCGCTTTACCCCCACCTCCTATGAACTTCGGTTCAAGGATGAAAATAATGTGGAATTTGCAGACATTGTTTTCGGAAAGGAGGATAAGTGATGCTCGGATTGACAAAAAACACCACATCAAAGGGATTCACCCTCGTGGAAATCATGATAAGCCTTGCTATTCTGGGTATTCTGGCCGCAATTTCCATTCCAAATTACAGGCTGTGGAAGGACAAGGCGGAATGTGCGTCCATGTTGACAACGCTGAAATACCTCATGGATGGTGAGGATTTCCATATTCTCGAAAATGGTACTTTCTTTGCGGTCAATATTCCCAAAGGGACGGCCATGGACGTCCCGGAACTGGCCTATTCTTTTCCTGAAAGCAATAAGAATCGGTATCGGATAAATGTCATCAATAATGCACGTCGCAATCGTTACCGGATAACGGTTTTTTGTGGTTTTGATTCGGATGGAGATGGTAGAGACGACAGGTTTATTGCCACCACGAATATCGTGAATGGTCAAGTGAGAAAAAACCGCTTGATTGTTAAGACGAGATAGATATCTGCCCTAATGGCGCTGGCAGTCCAACCCCTCTTCGATCAGCGTCAGCACCCGTTGTTTCTCTTCCGGGAATTTGTACCCTTCATAACCGTGACTGAAAAGATAACCACCCCGGCGGTTCTTCCAGTAATTGCCGGCATGATCGAAACACACCTTGGATGAAACATCCAGCGTTTCCATGGTCAGTCTGAGTTCCTCAAGTTGCTCTCGGGGGGAGAGCGGTTTAAACGCCTTTTCACGGGCTGCTTGATGGAGCGGGGTTCCCGGCCATAGACGAAAGGGCCTGGAGCGGATGTAGTGGGGATCAATATCATTGAGTACGCGTGCGGTGTTGCGGGCGTGATTTTCCCAACAAGCCTTGCCGCCCACCCCGGGCATCCAGTATTCGGAAACCTGGAATCCCGCTTTGATGGCCTTTTGACCGCCCTCGATGTGGCTTTCAGGGGTGGCGCCCTTCTTTATCATCTTCAGAATCTCTTCGTCGCCGGATTCAAGGCCCAGGTGCAATCGGTCCAGACCCGCTTTGCGGATGTTTTCAAGGGTCTCCGGTTTTTTCCGTGCCAGGGTTTTGCTTCGGGCATAGGAGGTAACCCTGTTGATGGACGGGAACGTCTCTCGCAGGTATTTGAGTGCCGCCACCAATGGTTCCATTTTCATAATGAGGCTGTTTGCGTCTTGCACAAATGCCGTTTTACCCCCGCCCAACAACCACTGGTAGACCATTGGAAAACCATTGTGGTATTCCAGTTCGGGAGTGCGCCGCATCAACATAACGGCTGCCTCATGGCTTACGCTGCCGCTTTCCCCGGTTTTTGAAGAGAGTTCTCTTAAATCATGGGCCAGTTCGGCTATGGCGTCGATGTCCGCTTTGATTTCATCGAGGGTGCGCAGCTCGAATTTTTCATCCTTATACATCCCGCAAAAAGTGCAATGGTTCCAGGGGCAGTTGCGGGTAAACCGGACCAGCAGGGAATCGCTGCCGCCTTCACTGGGGGGTCGATAAACACCGGTTTCAAAATGATATCTCTGAATACTTCCCATTAATCTTTTTCTCCTATGCCGGCGACAATTCGCCGAAATCCGTTATGGACTTTAAGATATTAACTTTTTCTGAAATATCAATCTCTCTGAGGTGTAAAAGGCCAATGCCTTGGAGGGGATGTTTGGCGTATGGCGGGCCAGTTATTTCGTGCCTGAACGAAAATCAGACATGATGACGCCTTTATTTTCCGGTGTGTCGGGGGGCTATGAAAAAAACGTCTTCCCCTTTTTAGCCATGTCCTTCAGGATTCCTGCCGGCGCATAATGGGCATAGCCCCCTTGTGCCAGATCTTCCAGATCCTTTACCAGCGTCTCCATGCCAAGGCTGTCCGCATAGTGAAAAAGGCCTCCGAGAAACGGCGGAAACCCCAGCCCCAGAACCGCCCCCACATCCCCGTCTTCGGGGGAGGCGATCACATCCTCCTCAAGGCATCCGGCTGCTTCGTTGACCTTTGCCAGGACCAGCCTTTCTCGAATTTTCTGAGTGTCCGCGCTACCCTGCTTCATTCCACGCACATATTGATTGACTTCCCGGTTCGGTTTTTTTCGGCCTTTTTTCCCCTCGGGGTAGGTATAAAACCCCCGGCCGTTTTTCCGTCCCAAAAACCCCGCCTCCACAAGCAGCTCAAGGGCCCCGGGCGGCTCGGGCCATCTCTCGCCCATGGCCCCGGCCATGAAACGGACCACCCGGTTCACCACATCCAGACCCATTTCATCCATGAGGGCCATGGGGCCGGAGGCATATCCGAAATCCCTCATGGCCACATCAATTTTCTCCATGGCAGTGCCTTCACCGAGCAATAACAGGGCCTCGTGAAGATACCGGCAGAGAATTCTTGTGGTGTAAAAACCGGGGCGGTCCTTGACTTGGATGACGGTTTTCCCTTGCGCATGGGCAAACCCGTGCGCTGTATGCAAAGCCCAATCTGCGGCGCTCTCCGGTGCGATCAGCTCCACCAGGGGTGTCTTGTGCACGGGGGAAAAGTAGTGCATGCCCACCACCCGCTCTTTGTGATGCGCGTGGGCCGCGATCCGGGAGACGGGCAGAAAAGCGGTGTTGGAAGCAATTACGGTATCGCGTCTCACCAGGCCCTCAACCTCGGCCAATATCTTTTGTTTGAGTTCGAGATCCATGGAAGATGCTTCAATCACCAAATCAGATTCGGCCATATCACCCATTTCATGTGTTCCTGAAAAGCGCATTCGGCGTTCTTCGAGCGTTTCCGGAGTGATGGCTTCCGATTTCACCTGTTTCTCCAGACCTGCCCGAATTTGCTCGCCGCATCGTTGAACGGTTTCCTCGGAAATGTCATGAACCATCACGGGATATGAACCGAGGGAAACAGAGGAAACCCCCGTACCCATGCTCCCCGCACCCACGATGCCCACCTGTTTTACGACCCGGGAGGATTCCAGTGAAATTGTTTTCATTTCCTGGCTGGCCAGAAAGAGCCACATCAGGGAACGGCTCTGGGGAGTCATGAGAAGCGGCCCGATATGGCTGATCTCTCGTTCCAGAGCCTGGTCCATGCCCTTTTTCACACCCAGTTCCACGCATTCCACAATTTTGAGGGGTCCAGGGTAGTTTCCTCTGGTTTTCGCCAGGACTTGCTTCCTCACCTTGTTGAAAAAGGCATTCCGAACCACTGGAAGTTCAATCACCCTTTCAACCAGAGGTTTCCGCCTTTGAGGCCTTTTGAGCCTGCCCTCAATCAAATCCGCCACCCTTTCGAGGGCTTTCTCATAAACAGTCCCGGGAGACGTCACTTCATCCACCAACCCCAACCGAAGGGCCTTTTTCGCCCGGACCCGCCTTCCCGTGAGCATCATGTCCAGGCCCTTAATGAGTCCCACTCGCCCGGGCAGGCGCTGGGTTCCGCCGGCAGCGGGCAGAATCCCCAGTTGTACCTCCGGAAGTCCCAACACGGTGGCAGGGTGGTCGGAAGCCACAATGTAATGGCATGCCAGGACGACCTCCAGCCCGCCGCCCAGAGCGGCCCCGTTCACCGCGGCCACCACCGGTTTGTCGCCCCTCGAAAGCCGTGTGAGAATCCGGCTGTAGGCGCCGTCCAGCTCACAGACCAGATCCGGGTCATCGGCTTCGGCAAATAGCTTGATATCCGCCCCCGCGATAAAGGTATCGGGTTTGGCCGAACAGAAAACCATTCCCTTGACCGCTTCATCTTCCATGAGGGGCACGATCTTTTTCTCGAATTCGGTCAAGAGGTCCGGCGTCATGGTGTTTACCGACCGTTCCGGGTCGTCAAAGGTTACTTTCACCACGCCTCTGTCGAGTATTTCCGTTTTTATTTCATCCATGGTATTTTTTTTTGACCAATGGTTAACAGCTGTTCCCACCGCAGCTGCTGTCCCCGGAATTACGGGCTTTTTCAAGTGGGGTTGCCATCGTATGATTCCAACGTATTATTCCATCAACTGATGGAATTATCAATAAAGTGACCTCCGGGAGTTGTCAAGGAAAAAATATTTTAATGATGGGTTCAGTTGGCAGGAATGGGTGATTCAGTGGATCATTTCCGTTATCTGATTCAAAACATCGGAAATGCTCACTCGATGCGAAGGATAAACCTGATCATTCTCGTGCTTATGATGAGGATAGGTAGCCATCTCTTTCCAATGAGGGCTATTGTCCCATCTGAGAATTAGACTACCATCACTTTTCTGGCAATGGTAAGCATATTTCTGAAAATCTCTTGTATGCAGTTCTGTAACGTATAAAACAAGGTTTTCTTTGAGCGAAGCCTTTACCTTTATGAGTTTGATAGAGTCTTCATCAACGAGCTCAAGTACTTCAATACCCAGTACAATGGCCGATTGTCTGAGGGCGGAAATTATGTGATACAAAGCCTGAGG
>JABGPV010000235.1 GCA_018644785.1 Deltaproteobacteria bacterium
AGCCCTGCACGAACGTTGTGAAGTGAAACCCAACGCGTGCCTCAAGTGTTTTATCGCCTGCGGCCGGCTGGCCACGGTCAAGAATGGACGTCATAAGGGGCTGACCATCGAAGGTCCTGAATATGAAACCATTTTTGCATTCGGCGGTCTTTGCGGCGTAGACACCATAGAGGAAATTGCTTATCTCAATGATATTTGCGATCGATTGGGGCTGGACACCATCAGTGCAGGCAACCTGGTGGGGCTGGCCATGGAGGCCTCGCGCCTGGGAAAGATCGATGATGACATCCCCTACGGCCATGTGGATAAAATCGCTGCCCTTTTGAAAGATATGGCGTATAGTAAGGGTTTGGGAGGCATCCTCGCGGAAGGGATCAAAATCGCCGGCAAAAAAATGGGGGTTGCGGATATAGCCATCCATGTAAAAGGTCTCGAACCCGCCGGTTACGACCCCCGCGTCCTGAAAGGCATGGGGCTGGCTTACGGCACATCCCAACGGGGCGCGTGCCACTTGCGGGCCACCTTCTATAAGCCCGAACTGGGCGGTATTGTGGACCCTGAAAAAATTGAAGGGAAGGCCGAGGTTTTCACCCAGTGGGAAGACCGCTTGACATTTTTCGATACCCTGATCCTGTGTCGTTTTTACCGTGATCTCTATCAATGGGATCAGTTGGAAGAGATGGTGAATGCCGTTACGGGACTCGGTCTATCCACGGAAGAGATGGTGGCTATTGCCCGCAGGACCACCGACCAGATTCGGCGTTTCAATATTCAGGAAGGTCTCACCATCGAGGACGATCGTCTGCCGCCGCGGTTTTATGAGGAACCCCTGCCTGAGACGGGCAAGGTCATTACCCGGGAGCAGATGGACGTAATGTTGAAGGAATATTACCACGTTCGGGGCTGGGACAGTGAAGGAAGGCCTTCATAAGGGAGAAATGGGGCGAATGGAGATTTTTGATTTGAGCGGAAAAGTTGCCATGGTGACCGGCAGCACCAAGGGGCTGGGAGAGAGTTCCGCCATGGCCCTGGCCAAGGCCGGCGCGGATGTGGCCGTTTGCGGCAGGAACACTGAGGATTTGAAACGGGTTTCAAAAGCCATTAAGGCACTGGGAAGAGATTCCGAAGGATTCGCCTTTGATGTCACGTCCAAGAAAAGCGTCCATGAAGGCGTGGACAGGATTCTGAAGCGCTTCGGAAAAATCGATATTCTCATGAACAACGCCGGACTGAACCATAGAGAGCCCGTCCTTGATTATCCTGAAGAGGCCTGGGACCTGGTGATCAGCACCAATCTGAAAGGATATTTTCTGGTGGCCCAGGCCGTAGCCCCCCATATGCTGGATCGAGGCTACGGGAAGATCATCAATATGGGTTCCATCCTGGGGAAGGTTGCGCTTCCGAACCAACTGGCTTATGCTTCCGCCAAGGGAGGCGTAGATCAAATGACCAAGGTTATGGCCCTTGAATGGGCCAAGCAGGGCGTTCGTGTTAACGCCATCGGTCCCACTTATTTTGAAACCGAAATGGTGAAGTCCATTCGCGATGACCCTGAGCGCTTCAATTTCATTAACACACGGACGCCCATGGGCCGATGGGGCTATTTGCCCGAGATGGAAGGGGTCGTCATTTTTCTGGCAGCACCCGCTTCAGACTTCATTACCGGTCAGACCATCTATATTGACGGCGGCTGGACCATCTGTTGATGATTCTGGAGAGACCAATGGCATCCATTTACGAAAAAAGACCGTGGCTGAAAAATTACCCGGATCACGTCCCCCATGATCTTGATCTCACAAACGAGACAGCTCTCGGGGATTTCAAAAAAAGCGCCGCTCTCAATCCTTATGCACCGGCCATATACTATTTCGATCACGAGATATCCTTCAACCAGGTTGACCGGTTTTCAGATCAGCTGGCCGCAGCATTTGAGGATCTGGGTCTCCAAAAAGGAGATCGGATCATTCTGGATCTTCAGAATGTCCCCCAGTTCCCCATTGCCACCTATGCGGCGTGGAAGCTGGGAGCCATCGTAGTGCCCGTGAACCCCATGTACAAGGAAAAGGAACTGGCCTATTTCTGCCAGGATTCGAGTGCCAGGCTCTTTTTGACCCTCGATGAAGTCGCATCCAATCTGGACCGCTCCTTTTTGGAAAACACATCCATAGAAAAACTCATCACCACATCCCCTTTGGCGTTTATTCCACCCGGTGTTGATCCTCCGGCCCTTTTGAAAAGTGCTCGAAAGACTGCTGTGCCGGGGGCCCTGGATATGCTTGAAATGATCGAGGCTTTTCAAGGAAAATCACCAGATGACCCTGGTGTTACCCCTGAAAATGTGGCGTACCTGACTTATACCTCGGGAACCACCGGCCCCCCCAAAGGGGCCATGAACACCCACGGCAACATCGCTTTCAATGCCCGCGTATATCAGGCCATGCAACAGATCGATTCTCATGATGTGGTGCTCGGCGTGGCCCCGCTTTTTCATGTGACGGGAGAGGTGGCCCATCTTGCCACGGCTGCGCTTTCGGGTATCCCGCTGGTGCTCTATTACCGCTTTGACCCGGGCGAAACCCTTCGCCTTATTGAACAATGGAAGGTGACGGTAACGGTGGCTTCCATTACCGTGTACATTGCTCTCTTGAACCATCCGGACATCAAAAAGAGGAATCTTAAAAGTTTTACCAAAGCCTATAGCGGGGGTGCCCCGGTCTCGGAAGCGACGGTTGCGCAATTTGAGGACACAACCGGGCTGTATCTATACAATGTCTACGGCATGACCGAAACCAACTCCCCCTCCCATATTGTGCCCTGGGGAACAAAGGCCCCGGTGGATGCGGAAAGCGGAGCCCTCTCGGTGGGGGTTCCGGTCCCCGGTTGCGTCATGAAAATCATGGATCTGGATGAAGGGGCTCAGGCGCTTTCCCCGGGAGAGGTGGGAGAAATCGTTGATTCCGGTCCCATCGTGACACCCGGGTACTGGCAGAAGCCGGAAGAGACAAAGCACGCCATCCGTAATGGCTGGCTTTTTACCGGCGATGTGGGTAAGATGGATGAGGACGGCTGGTTCTACCTGGTGGACCGCAAAAAGGATCTGATCGTCGCCTCCGGCTACAAGGTCTGGCCCCGGGATGTGGAAGACGTGATTTACCAGCATCCTGCGGTAAAAGAAACCGCCGTTGTGGGTGAGCCCGACCCTTACAGGGGAGAGACAGTAAAAGCCTTTGTCGCGTTAAAAGAAGGGATGGAGGCCTCCGTGACACCCGAGGAAATTATTTCATTTTGTAAGGCCCGCATGGCCGCCTATAAATACCCCAGGAAAGTGGAATTTGTTGCTGAAATTCCCAAGACCCTGACCGGCAAGTTTCTTCGCCGGGAACTGAGAGAAAAGGTTACATCTTAACGTCAGTGAAGGAGCCATCATGAAACTCATTAATGGGACAGAGTATATAGAAAGCCTTCGGCAGTTACACCCTAAGATCTATTACAAGGGAAAGAAAATCGAGGACGTAACCCGTCACCCGGCCACAGCCCCGCACGTGCGTGCCGCGGCCATGACCTATGCTTTAGCCAGTGACGAGGAATATAAAGACCTGGCCACGACCACCAGCCACTTGACCGGGAGGACCATCGGTCGTTTTACGCACGTACACCAGAACATCGAAGACCTGATCAAAAAAGTCAAACTCCTGCGGGTGCTGGGCCAGAAAACGGCCACCTGTTTTCAGCGGTGCGTGGGCCATGACGGCATCAATGCCACCTATTCCGTGGTCTATGAAATCGATAAAAAACTGGGCACCGATTATTTTGAACGGTTTAAAAGATGGCTGATCCACATTCAGGATGAAAATCTCATGGTGGTGGGGGCCATGACCGATCCCAAGGGCGATCGGAGTAAATCCCCCGCCGACCAGCCCGATCCGGACCAGTATGTTCGGGTGGTTGAGAGGCGGGATGACGGGATCGTCATCCGGGGCGCGAAAATTCATATGACCGGCGCCGTGAACTCCCATGAAATCCTGGTGATGCCCACCACGGCCATGGATGATGGTTCCAAAGACTATGCAGTGGTCTGCGCCTTGCCGGTGGATGCACCGGGGGTCACCATGATCTTCGGACGTCAAGCCAACGATTACCGCCGCGATTTTGAGGAACGCATTGATGTGGGTAAGCCCTCTTTCGGGTCCGTGGGCGGGGAAGCGGTGATCGCCTTTGAGGATGTATTTGTGCCCACGGAGCGGGTATTCATGGATGGTGAAGCCGAGTTCGCGGGGGACCTTGTTTACCGGTTTGCGGCACACCACCGGGCCAATTACGGCGCCTGCAAAACCGGTCTCATGGATGTGCTGACAGGTGCTGTCAGCTACCTGGCCCAGATTCAGGGTACAGCTAAGGCCTCCCATGTAAAAGATAAGGTCACGGAAATGATTCATTTATCCGAGACCCTCTACAGCTCCTCCATCGCCTGCTCCGCCGAAGGGGAACCGACCCCTTCGGGCGCCTACATGGTGGATACCATGCTGGCCAATGTGTGCAAACAGAATGTCACCCGGTTCCATTTTGAAATCGCCCGCCTGGCCGTGGACCTGGCGGGTGGGTTTCTCGCCACCCTTCCCAGCCAGTATGATCTGGAAAGCGAGGAGGTGGGGCACCTGGTGAAAAAGTATTTTTCCGGTGTGGAAGGGATTCCCACCGAGCACCGCATCAAGATTGCCCGCCTGATCGAGGCCATGACCGGCGGTACCACCCTGGTGGAATCCATGCACGGCGCAGGTTCGCCCCAGGCCCAACGGGTGATGATTTTCAGGGAAGGTGAATTGGGCAAGAAAATCAAGCTTGCAAAGACATTACTGGGGATCCCCGCAGGGAAAAGCAAGGATTGACGTTTTAAGGGCCTTGGTTCTAACGGCAATGCTCTTGTTCAAAATTGATCAACCTTTCCTTCATCGCCAATCCGTGGGCGAAGCCGGTCAGTTTTCCGTTTGTCCCGATTACCCTGTGACAGGGCACTATGAGGGGAATGGGATTTCTGCTGTTGGCCATACCCACGGCCCTTGAGGCGTTTTCATTCCCCATTGCTCCCGCGAGCGCCTTGTAGGTACGAAGTTCGCCATAGGGAATTCCGGTTAATTTCTTCCACACTTTCTGCTGAAATTCCGTTCCCCGGGGATTGATGGTCACATTGAATGTTTTCCGTTTTCCACTGCAGTAATCGGTAATCTGATCCATGGTGCCCGAAAAAAAAACATCATTTTGAACCCACTCATCGGCTATTTCAAATAACCTCTTGCCCTCCCCGGTATTTAAATGAAGATGGGTCAAACCCTCTTCGTTCCCCACCAGAATCATTTCACAAAACGGCATATGGAATCTTGTATAATACATTAGGCATATCACCCGGTTCTTTTATTATTCCAAAGACATAATGATGTATAGGCCCCATAGGCCCGCCACCTTTCAGCCATCTCGTTATCTCCATTATTGAAGGGCTTTTTATACACAAAACTTACAATTTGATAAGCAAGAAATCAGCAAAAAATCGTATCGGTTCATCTGGGAAGAGCGATAAAGAGGGTTGGTCCGTTTTCGGATCACCCCATCCCGGGAAAGGATTTTTTACATCAGATCAGCATCGCACATGCGTCAAAACTATTCAACACTGGCAGATCAATCATTGAATTCCTGAGATACGTTGGAGATACCTCAGAATTCTTTCAAAATACAATCACCACCACATGCTGTATGGCCCAATCAAAAAGGGGCGCCGGAAAAACCCCCTCTTCAGTTTCACTTACTTTCGGCATTCTTGAAATATTCAGGTCAAACCAGATTCAAGAATAGGATAATAATCATTGAAAGGCATCACTATCCCCGCTTCAAGCCAATCCGCGAGCAGGCCAGCATTGTGAAAACCACCTCTTACGGATGCTCTGGAGCACTATCCTTCGGTGCTTCTCGGGTCAGCCTTGCTTTGAATGCTTCGCCTTCAAATTGGTTCATCATGTTGGCTAGTAGTCGTGCCGACTCGTTTACACTGAGAAAATCAATTCGGCCGTTTGGAAGAAGTCGGACCTTTTCGATTCCTGACGTCACACCTGGGGGAAAAAGGATTTTCCTTTGGCGCATAGTCTCCTGAAGAAGATGAAACCGGCGCTCGAACTCAGCGCGAGTAGTCGGAGTCTGCATAGTCTCCATTGTCATAGCTACACCAGTAGATTATTTTGCGAGTCGACCATTGTGACTGTTTCCCCATCGACCTTAAGAATCCAGGCCAATTTCTTATCGCTAGGAAGGCGAACAGCCGTTCGTTTAACCGCAAGCAGGCAACCTTCCTGTACCGGGCGTCCGCAGTTGCTCACATCCCCTGTCCTGCCGTTCCTCCAACTAACTCGAAAAAAATCACTATCTCTTGCTCCAATCAATTCCGCAAAAGTCTGAAGAGGAAAGGCAGGAGTGAAAGAACCAAAGAAAGAAAAGTCAGGCCTCAAATGCCAGCAGGTCTCATGAGAGGTCGTTGCGGAGCCAAAATCAGGAAGCTCTTTGGACCTAAATGATGCATCAACAGAGGGGGCGAAAAAACCTCGTCTCACGGTTGAGGATGGAATGATTACTGCCAAGGCCTCAAGGTAGGTCCAGCGTCTATCCTCATCTCGCTCGATCAGTTCATGATAGCCTAGGAAGAAGAACTCTGCGTTACCTATTGCGCCTACATAGTTTTTTTCAGAAATAGCGTTGAAAACGGCTTTCGCTGGCGAAGCAAAGCCTGGCGTCAGTGTAATTTCAGGCAGTGCAGGATTGAAAACCCGTAGCGCTAACTCGATTTTTTGAAAATCTCGCTTTGATGCGTATGGAAAAAGAACAGCACTCAATGCGAAACGCACCTTAGCTTCCCATCTGCTTAACGGCCGGTTTCTTACTTCGCGAAAGGAAACAGAAATCGCATTCTCAAGGTCCCAGCCAGCATGAGCGTCCAAAGGTGCGCAAGCTTCGTTCAGCTTTGCTTCGAGGTGGCTGAGCAACTCCTTGCCTACCAACCCTAGCTGATCGAGTGCTTGCCACTCTCTCGATACACAATTTGCCCAGGCAGGAAGGTCCAAACGTACTTCAGAAGTTCCCAGTTCGATCAGGGTGTAAATCACGGCTGTTGGAGAGAATGAAAAAATCAGAGAAAGTACGGGACATTTGGTTCACCTTATGTTAGAGCAAAATATGCAACTCTAACTTAAGGAGATTACGATGGAAAAAGACTGTTATAAAGATATCATCGAAGAGGTCAGTAAGAAATTGGCTGATAAATTTTGCTCCGAAGAAAAAGGATTAGCCGCAAGAGCAACGATGATAGATCAAGACGTCCAAACCTTGGTCCAGGAAATCGGTCTTAAGGCGACCCAAAATATTTTGGAGGTTACGCGCGACGAAATAGTCGCTAAAAAAAACCCGAAGGATTGACAATTCACAGAAATCCTACAATTGAGTTCAACACCATTTTTGGAAGAATAGAAATAGGATCTCCTTATTTATGGGGGTATGGCGAAGGATGCAAGCCTTTGGTTGATGAAATGCACATCACTCACCAGGGGCGTAGTGAAACCGTGAAACGCGCCTTGAGTGATTTCGGTATTGAGTTTTCGTTTGCTGCTGCTGCGAAACGATTCAATGAGCACTACAATTTCGATATTTCTCCAAGTGCCGTATTACGCTCAACAAAGAAAATTGCCCATGAAGCAATGGATTATATTGAGGAAAAAATTTCCAACCCTGATCCTGAGGAAGAAAAATCCATAGAGAAGATGTTGGTTGAGCTAGATGCAATACCCGTGAATGAATTGCATTCACTGTTGTAGAATAGTTGATATCTTCAGTTAATCGTCAAAATACGAAGGAAT
>JABGPV010000236.1 GCA_018644785.1 Deltaproteobacteria bacterium
GAAAAATATACCCCCTGGGGAGATTACGTGGTGGTCAAATTCGCCCGATGGGCCTTTGAAAAATTTCCAGGCGCCGAAGACAAACTAGGCACCCAGATGCGGGCTGTAGGCGAAGTCATGAGCATCGGCAAAAACTACAAGGAGGCATTTCAAAAGGCCATCCGATCCCTGGAAAACGGGCGGTACGGCTTGGGGTTTGCCAAGGATTTCAACAAAAAATCTCTGGAAGACCTCATGGACCTCTTGGCCGAAGCCAGCAGCGAACGTCATTTTATCATGTACGAAGCCCTGAGAAAAGGCGCCAGCGTAGACGCCCTTCACCAGAAAACCCACGTTAAGGCATGGTTCATCGAGCAGATGAAAGAGCTGGTGACGCTGGAGGAAAAGGTCCTTGTCCATAAAGGGGAAAAATTGCCGGATAACCTGTTAATTCAAGCCAAAAAGAATGGGTTTTCGGATCGCTACCTGTCCCAGATCCTGGAGGTGCCTGAAAAAGAGATCCGGGAAAAACGCATCGGCCTGGAGATGGTGGAAGGCTGGGAGCCGGTTCCCGTCAGCGGCGTGGAAAACGCGTCCTATTACTTCTCCACCTACAACGCGCCGGATCAGGTGGGTTCCAGCGACCGGCGGAAGATAATGGTGCTGGGGGGCGGCCCCAACAGGATCGGGCAGGGTATCGAGTTTGATTACTGCTGCGTCCATGCCGCTTTTTCCATTAAAGACGAAGGGTTCGAATCCATCATGGTCAACTGTAACCCGGAAACCGTATCCACGGACTACGATACGTCCGACAAACTCTACTTTGAACCCCTGACCGTGGAAGATGTGCTCAGCATATACGAAAAAGAAAAGCCGGAAGGGGTAATTGTACAGTTCGGTGGCCAAACACCCTTGAACATTGCCGCTGAACTGGCCGAATCCGGGGTTAAAATTATCGGCACATCACCGGAAGCCATCAATCTTGCCGAAGATCGTGATCAGTTCAGAATCATGATGCGCAAACTTGGCATACCGCAGCCGGAATCCGGCATGGCCAGCACCCTGGAAGAAGCCCTTGAGATTGCGGACCGGATCGGTTATCCCCTTATGGTCAGACCGTCCTACGTGCTGGGGGGCCGAGGCATGGAAGTGGTTCACGATGCGGAAATGCTCAAGCACTACATGGCTGCCGCTGTTGACGTGAGCCCTGAACGGCCCATCCTGATCGACAAGTTCCTGGAAAATGCCATCGAGGCCGAGGCCGATGCCATCAGTGATGGCACCGACGCTTATGTGCCGGCGGTCATGGAGCATATCGAACTGGCGGGCGTTCATTCAGGGGATTCCGCCTGTGTGATACCACCCATCAGCATCGCGGCCAAGCACCTGGATACCATTTATGAATATACCCGAAGAATCGCCATTGAACTCAATGTGGTGGGGTTGATGAACATCCAGTACGCCATTGCCGATGATACGGTCTATATTCTTGAGGCCAACCCGCGGGCATCCCGAACAGTTCCGCTGGTCTCCAAGGTATGCAACATTTCCATGGCACGAATTGCCACCCAACTCATGCTGGGCAAGAAATTGGCGGACCTGGACATCAAACCCAAAAGTATCCCCCACTATGGGGTCAAGGAAGCGGTCTTTCCCTTCAACATGTTCCCGGAAGTAGATCCGCTTCTGGGACCTGAGATGCGATCCACCGGGGAAGTGTTGGGCATGGCGGACTCCTTTGGCCTAGCCTATTACAAAGCACAGGAAGCCACCCAGCTGATACTGCCGGATCAGGGGGCCGTTCTGATGACGGTGTCGGAGGCGGACAAACCGGCCGTGGGGGAAGTGGCCCGGCAGCTTCACCAGCTGGGTTTTGACATCATCGCCACCAACGGCACACACCGGTTTTTAACGGATTGCGGTATTGAATCCAGGCGTATCTTGAAGATGCACGAAGGTCGACCCAATATTGTCGATGCCATTAAGAACAATGAGATTCAATTGGTGATTAACACCCCCAGCGGAAAATTGAGCAAGCATGATGATTCGTATATCCGAAAAAACGCCATCAAATTCAAGATTCCCTATATTACAACCCTTGCCGCCGCACTGGCCGCTGCGCGGGGAATCGCAGCCAAACAGCGGGGCCATGGCAAGGTAAAATCCCTTCAGAGCTACCATCGGGATATTAAATAGCTGTAGGGGTGCCCCTTGTGGGCACCCTAAAAATGGGCAACCACAAGGGATTGCCCCTACAGTTCGGGATAGTGCCAGTTGCCCCATGCTGTCTCGAAATAGAAAAAGGGAAATATTATGGACGGAATTGTGGGGATTTACGCCCCTGATGATGATGAGCTGGTGAACAAGGCCTTTCTGGCAACCGGCGCCTGTCAGCACCGGGGAAAAGCCAGCACCGGGCTGGCAGTGGGTAACAGCAAGGGTATCTTTATTTACAAAGACCTGGGCCGGATCGCTGAGGTCATTGACCGGGATATTGCCAAGACCTTTCAGCACCTGTCGCCCGTGGCTGCCATCGGCAATATCGGATACACCAAACAGCGGATTCCTGAGAAGATCAATGTGGAGCCCATCGAAATTCGGCCAAAAGAGAGCTCAACGCTGAAGGTGGTTCTGACCATGGATGGGTATCTCATCAAGGAAGACGACATCAAGGCCGAGCTTGAAAATCATTACCGTTTTCAGACCAACAACAAAACCGAAGTCGTGGGCGCACTGCTGCATCAATACATACTTCAGGAAGGGATCAGCTTTGCCGCCGGCGAAAAGCTTGTTGACAAACTGAGCGGCAGGGCAACCTTTGCCCTGACAGCGCTGGTTCATGATGGCAATGAGATCCACCTGCTCGCCCTGAATGACGATAAGGCCTTTGAGCCTTTCTGCTATGCCACCATTGACGGCGCTTTTGTGGCGTGCTCTGAATCCTGCTCCCATCGACGTTTGGGGGGGGCCACGGAGAAGGAGTACGACGGCGCGGAAATGACAATCTGTTCATCGGCAGGCATTGAAACCCGGCGTTTAATGATCAAGCCTGTTATGCCGGATATTTTTCAGGGTGTTTATTTCGGCAACGTGGCTTCCACGTTCCGAGGAAAAGAGATCTTTCAGATTCGAAGAGAACTGGGTCTGGGGTTGACGGAGTTGTATCCCGATTCAAAGGCCGACGTGGTCATTCCCAATCCTGAATCGGGCTGGGGCGTGACCGTTGGCATTGCGGAAGGACTCCATAAACAGTTGCTCCCCGCACTTATCAAACTTCCCCAGGCGGTGAGAACATTTCAGGAAGGGGCCAAAAAAACAAGGTCCCAGGAAGTGGGTCTTAAGTTCGGCGGCATTGATTCCCTTCTGAAAGCAAAAAATATTGCTATGGGAGATGACAGTATTGTGCGTGGCACCGTCAGTGAAGGAGGCTCAGTCTGGGTGGTTTACAATGCCGGCTCAAAATTCGTCGAATTCTGGATATCTTACGGCCCCATGATTTTTCCTTCTTTCAAGGAATGGCATCGCGGCGTGGATTGCCTTCACGAACTGGCCGCCAGGCGTGCTTTTCCCAACGGCAACCCCTATGACAAAAGCACGGATGAAATCAATGTGGCCGTGGCCAACCTGATCGGCGTTGACGAAGTGAGGTACAATACACTCGAAGGGATTAAGAAAGTTGCCGGAGACGGCTCCTTTCAGGCGCTCGATGCCAGTTATCCCATTGATGAGGCGTACTGGCCCGACTGGATTAAAGGGGAAGTGGAACGGTATCATCGTTATCGTTCATGAAAATATTTCCCGGCGCCATGATTCCCGCTGGATCCAACTCTTTCTTGAGGGCTTTCATGGCACCTATGATGGGGGCCGGGTACTGTAGTGCCAACTGACGACGTTTCATTTTTCCGATGCCATGCTCGCCCGCCACACATCCTCCCAGCGCCACGGCTTTTTTGGCCATGAGGTCATCGATCTCCGAAGCGATAATCTTTTCTGCCCGGGTTCTGGCAATAAAATTAAAATGAGGATGTCCGCTTCCCAGATGCCCGAACCGGGTCACCATCATGTCGCCCAAAGGACCTCTGATTTCTTCAAAATACCCGAACAACTGGTGCAGACGGTTATGGGGGACGGCCCAGTCAGTGGAAATCTTGCCGCCCCCCGTTTTGACCGCTTTGATGCTCTCCTCATTGGTTTTTGAGGGGATGTGATGCCGCAAATCATGAAGATGCTTTTTTTCTTTTGGGCTGTCGGCAATTTGAGTATCATCCGATAATGGCGTGTGCTTTTCGATAAGGGGGAACCACAGGTTTAAGAAATGATCCTTTTCCGAATCGTCGTTATATTCCTGCTCAAAATAAATCATTGCGCGCGCATCGTTAGGTATGGCAATTCCTTTCGCCTCCGGGCGAATAATCTCCAGACACATTTGATCCAGAAACTCCATGCTGGCGGCCTTGTAGGCGGGCTTATATTGGGCTTCAATGGTAAAATCGATAGCGCTTTTGATATCGGGGAAGAAAACAATCCCCACAAAACCATTGGCGGGCAGTTCAGTGAGTGACACTTCAATCCGGGTCACTACACCGAGTGTGCCTTCCGATCCCACAAACAGTTGGGTGGGTCGGTGAAGCGCCCCATAACCCGCGCACATTTTTTCAGTAAGCCCGTTCTTCAGCGCAAGCACCCTTCCCTTTCCATCAACAATCCGTAACCCCTGCACCCAGTCGATGGTGGCGCCATATTTGAGGGAACGGGCACCAGACGCGTTGGTCGCCACATTGCCGCCAAGCGTACACTCCTGGGCGCTTGTGGGATCCGGCCCATACATGAGCCCTGCTTCTTCAACTGATTTCTTGAAATCGGATAAAATAATACCCGGTTCAACGACCGCAACTTTTCTTTTCACATCAATATCGATCAGCCGGTTCATCCGTTCCAGGGAAATGGCGGCGCCTTTTTCGCAAATGGCGGCGCCTGTGAGGGATGAACGCAGCCCCTGTGGCGTCAGGGACAACTTTTTGGAAATACAGGTTCGCGCCATATCAATTACTTCCGCCTCCGAATTGGGGCGGAAGAGACCTTTAAACTTTCCTTTAAGGCCCAGAGCATCCTCATTATAGGCCGCAATAATTTCAGGGTCGGTAATCATTTCCGGCATGAATAATTTTCTCCTTGAATCCCGGAAGGGATTTCCATAATTTATCAGAATCAACTTGTTTAAAGCCAGTTAAAAATAGTAGGGTCGGATCATGGGTCTTATATTCGATCAAAACACGCTCGGTTTCTATGATTCCTGGCGGCGGAGCCATCAAAGCCGAACCATCGACAAGTCTACCGAACCCCTTCTGATATCCCTGTTGGACCCTCAACCGGGAGAGAGGGTTCTGGATATCGGTTGCGGCACCGGAAATCACCTGATCATGTTCAGCAAAATGGGACTTGACGTCAGTGGCGTTGACGCCTCTCCGCAGATGCTGGCAAAAGCCAGAGCCCGACTGGGACATAAATCCGACTTTAAGATCGGTATGGCTGAGGATCTGCCGTTTGATGACAACGAATTTGACCATGCTGTTTTAATCAACACGTTGGAATTCATGGACAACCCCCTTTCCGCGTTGCGGGAGGCCGGTCGTGTTGCCAAAAAGAAGATTTTTATCGGCGTGTTGAACAGCTTCTCCTGGAACGGATTCTTAAAAACAATCCAGGGTTATTTCGGGGATCCGCTTTTCGGACAGGCCAGGTTCTACAACCTCTGGCAACTCAAAAGCCTTCTCAAGCTGGCCTATGGGACGGTTCCCATATCATGGCAATGCATTCGGATGACACCGTCCTTTATTGAAGACACCCTGCCCTTCCATAAAGACAGCATGGTCGGCAGACACTCCCCTTTCGGGTTCTTTTTGGGCCTTTCAGCGACCCTCGTGTACCATTATGAAACCGACAAAATCCCCCTGAAAGTCCGGTTCAAAACAGCGAGTCAGTCCCTCATGGAGATCAAAACACTTGAGAAAACGGACCCGCAGGAATTTAACGGGGAGTGACAATTGAAGTGAGGAGAAACCCATGAAAGAGGCTTTCCTGTATGAAAAACTGAGCAACAATAAGGTACAATGCCGACTCTGTAATCATTTCTGTATCATTGAAGCGGGTGAAAGAGGCCTTTGCGGCGTAAGGGAAAACCAATCAGGGACCCTTTTCAGTCTGGTTTATGGAAAAATTATTGCCGGGCACTGTGACCCCATCGAAAAAAAACCCCTTTTTCACTTTCTTCCGGGAAGCAGTACTTATTCCATTGCCACGGTGGGATGCAATTTCCGATGTCTTTTCTGCCAAAACGCCGATATCAGCCAGATGCCTTTGGACCAGACCCGTATCGTGGGAGAGGATACAACGCCCGAGAACATCGTACAATCAGCCATTAACCAGGGGGCAGTGTCCATTTCCTACACTTACACCGAACCGACCATCTATTTTGAGACCGCGTTTGAGACCGCACGGATTGCATCAGACAGGGGTCTGTTAAACGTCTTTGTGTCCAATGGCTATATGACGCCGGCCTGTCTCGAAAAAATGGGCGGAAATCTGTCAGCCGCCAACGTGGACCTCAAGGCGTTCAACCGAAAATTTTACCGGGAACAATGCGGTGCAAAACTGGAACCCGTTCTGAAAACCCTGGAAGTCCTGAAAGCCATGGGGGTTTGGCTGGAAGTAACGACCCTGTTGATCCCGGGGCTGAATGATAAACCGGAGGAACTGAAAGATCTTGCGCGGTTCCTGGTGGATCTGGATCCGGGTATCCCATGGCACATCAGCCGGTTTCACCCGACCTACCGCCTCATGCACATCCCTTCAACCCCCGTTGCAACCATTCAACGGGCCAGGGATCTGGGCTATGACGCCGGCCTGCAATATGTGTACACCGGTAATATTCATGGGGACGAAGGTGAAAATACTTTCTGTCATTCCTGCAAAGCACTGCTGATCAACCGAACAGGGTTTTTTGTAAGCGAAAACAGAATCCAGAACAATCGATGCACCATTTGCGGAAAAGAGATCCCCGGGCGTTGGAATGTTTGATTTTTACAGCATCTGGTGCTAAACAGATATCTGGTGTCGAGAAGGGCTTTATGGGTTCTTTTTTCACCGGGATCCCCGCTGAATCGTATAGATGGCCTTCTTCTGTTCAGCGGGGTTCCAAAAAGCGAAATACCAGCCCCCTGTGTCAGAATAGTTGACGCCAAAGCGGGCTTTATGCGGCCCCGGAACCGGAGAAACACCATGAAAAAAGAAAATGAACTGGCAATCAAGGTGACCAAGGAAATAGTGGTCAAATTTATTGAGGCAGGACGGCTGAGCGTGAGCTCCTTTCAGGAAGTATGGCACGATATTCATCAAACTGTCAGCCATTCAATGAAAGAGACGAAAAAACCGGAGGACTAATATTTCACTGCCACAAGGAATAACCCTTGGGGCGGCGCTTTCCTGCCGGCCATTTGCCGGTCCCCCGATTCCAGAACTTCCGCAAACCGTTTCAGGTCCATTCGACCCGTCCCCGCCTCCACAAGGGTCCCTACGATGTTTCGAACCATGTGCCGCAAAAAGCCATCCCCCTCTACGATAATCCTCAAAACCCCATCTTCATCGCTCTCGATACAGGTGCTCAGGAGGGTTCTTACTGGATCAGTATTGGCGCTTCCCGATGATTTGAAGGCGGAAAAATCATGGGTTCCCTTTATAATGGACAGACACTCGGACATTGTTTCCACATCAAGAGGGAACCTGATATGCCACAAAACATTGCGGCAAAAAATATCCGGATTTTGCCTGTTCAGGAT
>JABGPV010000237.1 GCA_018644785.1 Deltaproteobacteria bacterium
TTGGACAAATTGATCAGCAATTATTTTACGTTGGATGAGATCAATGATGTGGCGGATAAGATGTTAAAAAGGGAGATTCATGGTCGCTGGGTATGCAAATGGGACTAGGTTGACAATAGCTTAAATATGCGCCGGATCGGATGACGTCTTTGACATTAGGACGTTCCTGGTCTATTATCGGGTCCGGAGGCGCTCTTTGGCGTCTCCGGCCTGGAAGTTCATTCGGGTTGGCGGAATGTGCCGCTTCGGGCTTTTGATGGAAAATAGGGGTGTCGTCTGACAAGGAGGAGTTATGAAGTTTATAAAAGTAAACATGAGCACACGGGAAGTAACAGTGGAAGAGGTGCCGCAGGCCTATATGGGCCTTGGGGGCAGGGGACTCACATCCATTATGATCAATGCCGAAGTTCCGCCCACCTGTGACCCGCTGGGGCCGGAAAACAAGCTTATTTTTGCTCCGGGCTCCCTGAGTGGAACCAGCCTGGTCAATACGAGTCGACTTTCAGTTGGCGCAAAAAGTCCGCTTACGGGAACCATCAAGGAGAGTAATGCCGGGGGTACCGTGGCCGCCGATCTCGGGCATCTGGGAATTACCGCGGTGATCTTTGATGGTCAGGCCCCTGAAGGAGAGCTGTATGCTCTCAAGATCGATGAAAATGGCGATGCCGAGCTCTTTGCAGCCGATGAGTACAGGGGAATGCGGACCTATGCCCTGTCTAAGAAATTGCTGAACATCTATGGAGAAAAAACATCGATTCTCTGTATTGGACCTGCCGGAGAACAGAAACTCGTGGCTGCTTCCATTCAGACCACGGACGTGGACGGACGCCCCTGCAGGGCCGCTGGCCGCGGAGGATTGGGCGCGGTCATGGGCGCCAAAGGGCTCAAGGCGATTATGGTGGACCAACGGGGAAAAAGTACCGATGCCATAGCGGATCCCGAAGCCTTTAAGGCGGCGGCAAAAGATTTTGCCAAAGCGGTGAAGGACCATCCTTTCAGCGGCCAGATGATGCCGGCCCTCGGGACGGCCGGTCTCGTGGGCCCGGTTAATTCCATGGGCGCTTTCCCAAGCCGCAATGCCACAAGCGGGGTAATGGAAGGATGGGAGAAGGTCAGTGGTGAAGCCATGGCCCAGATGATCCAGGAACGTGGGGGGAATACCACCCACATGGGCTGTTCCCAGTGCATCGTTCACTGTTCCAACGAATTCGTCGACAAAGAGGGGGAGTATGTGACCTCTTCACTGGAATACGAGACCATATGGTCCACAGGGGGGATGACCGGGATTGCGGATTTGGACATCATTGCGCAACTGGACCGTCTCTGCGATGACATCGGCGTGGATACCATGAGCACCGGAGTGGCCATTGGCGTGGCCATGGACGCGGGATACAAGCCGTTCGGGGATGGGGACGCTGCTATTCAGATGCTGGAGGAGATTGCCGAAGGAACGGAATTCGGAAAAATTATTGGGAATGGTCCTGTAGCCGTTGGAAAGCATTTCAACCACCATCGGGTTCCCGTGGCCAAAGGTCAGAGCATCGCAGCCTATGACCCAAGAGCCATGCAGGGCAACGGGGTGACCTATGCCACCTCGCCCATGGGAGCGGATCACACTGCGGGAAATGTTATTGGCGAGTACATGAGCGGAGCACTTAATCCATTGGAACCGGAAGGGCAGGTGGAAGCTTCTCGAAACACGCAGATTGCCATGGCATCCGTGGATTGCACGGGGCTTTGTCTCCTGGCAAGCTTTGCCTTGACAACCCCTGAAGGTGGGGAAGCGTTTGTTAAGGCCATGAGCGCTAAGTTCGGCGTCGCCCTCGGCCCCGACGATGTGCCTGCCATGGGCATTCGGGTGTTAAAAGCGGAGCGGGAGTTTAATCGAAAGGCTGGTTTTACCAATGAAGATGATCGGCTGGCCCGGTTCTTCTACGAGGAACCACTGCCGCCCCACAACAAAGTGGTGCTGATCAGTGATGAAATGATGGATACTACCTTTGATTTCTGATCCACGGATATTACGGATTTTTCGGATGAAATGGACAAGAAATTGAGGGTTTAGCAGGCCATATGAAATGAATGTCGCCGTCAAACTTTTTGGGACTTTGGGACGGTATATTCCCGGGTATGATCATGACCGTGGTGCAAATGTCCAAATCTCGGATGGCTCGAGGGTAAGGGACCTTCTTGTCCATCTCGAGATTCATGCGTGCAAAGGGCTTATTGTTGCGGCGAAGGGGAAACTCCTGAAACCGGAGGATAAACTGGGAAATGGTGATTCAGTTCAGATTTTCCAATCGGTATTCGGGGGTTGATGCACCCGATAATCTATTACGAAGAGCTGCTGACGAAAAAACCAATTTCCACAACGAGGAGATTCTCAAAAGGATGGAAGATAAGACTACTGAGATGGCAAAAGAAAATTTTGAAAATAAAAACGAGGACATTTTTTTAACGCAGGAAATCGAAATTGAAGAGATGGCCATAGATGGAATTTGCGGGGTATATTGAACCTTTTTCAAGAAAAGCACCCGTGCGTGGGGGATCCAGAAAAAACAGGGAAGCCGGATCTCCCGTGCGCGGGTACTATCCGCTTGGTTAGGCCCTTAGACCCGCTAACGGCGGAACCCATATTCCAGTGTGAAAAATTGAGGATTCAAATCAGCCAGAGGTCCCCGGAGTTTTGTAAGTTCATCTTCGGGGCCGTGGACTTCCAAACGGGTGAGTTCAGCAATCTTCAGGGCTTCTTCCAACAGAGAGCCCACATTTCCGAGATGGGTTAACGCAGCATCGGCATCTTCATAGCCCTCACGGCAATGGACCTGGGCCCCATCAAAGCTGAATCCATAATAGAGACATTTGGGCTCCCCATTGGTTTTCTCAACAAACTGCTCACACAGTGCCTTAAAAGCCTCAAGTTTACCGTCCTGAACCTTAAAATAGGGTACGATGGTACAACATTTGTCCTGTGTTGCCATGGGGGAGCCTCCTTTGGGGGTTATGCTTCAATAAACCAAATTTAATGTGTAAAGCAGTATTGTACCACAAGTTGTGTCTAAGTCAAGGATTTGAAGGAATGATGTTCTGCTGAGCCTGCTTACCCAGACATTGGGGGGGGGCAAATTACGTGTCGTTCCAAACCCGGGGAAGGGATAGAGATTACCATTCGGCTGCCGTTTCAGGACGGCAAGCCGTAGTTTTAGATTTTTACTATCTCATGCAATTGCCCCGTCTAACACTTGTATCCGCCATGACTTTGGGGTAGAATCATCATTCAGGGTTCGATTTTTAAAAACCGTTAACTCAAAGAGGAGGGATTGGAATGCCGAAATATGTCATCGAACGTGAACTGCCGGGCGCTGGAAAACTATCTCAACAAGAGATCCAGGGGATTTCCCAGAAATCCTGTGAGGTATTAACGAATCTCGGGCCGCAGATCCAGTGGGTTCAGAGCTACGTAACCGACGACAAGATCTACTGTATCTATGTTGCTCCCAACAAAGAGTTGATTGAAAAACACGCGAAAGAGGGCGGCTTTCCGGCCAATACGATTTCAGAGGTCAAACGTATCATTGATCCGACAAGCGCCGAGGGATAATGATTCAAGGCTGACAAAATGAATCATTGCCATATGCGTGGGGACCTGCGAGTACCGAAAGCCCGGTGGCGGCACCGGGTGCGTAGATGGCTTGCTTTCAAATCAACTTTTCTCATGGGCGGCATAGGAGGCCCTGAGGATCTCGATGGGGTGATAAACCGGGTAGGGTGTGGTTTGATTGAACTGCATCCGGCAACTCAGACAATCCGTCAACAATTGCTCTGGCGCAAGCTGTTTAATCCGGGCTTTCAGCCGGCTCCCCATTTTGATGGCGTTTCGATGAAAATCTGATTTGAATCCCATGATCCCCGCATTGCCACAGCAATGGAAATCTCCCGCAACCAGTGAAACGGAGATCCCGGGAATGAGGCCCAAAAGATCCATATACGGTTCACCGATGTTCTGTTCCCTTAAATGACATGGCGGATAATAAGCCGCATTCGCGCGGATGGGCTCGAGTGTCGTGTTCAAGGCCCCTTCCTCATGAAGAATTTTCAGATACTCCCCGAGATCGTATGTATGGTCCGAAACCATCATCCGTTTCAGACCGCTGATGGATGAAAAATACTGATCGTCCTTAAGGAGCTTGTTTGAAAAGGTGGTGGCGAACTGTCTCACCCAGAGAGCGGATCGCCGTTCCGGTGGTATGGAAAGAAGCGCGCCCTTCTTTTCCCGCAGGGCCTTTTGAGCCGCGGCCTGATAATCCGCAGCGTGAACCGCCCCTTCCCTTATGATATGCTTCAACAGATACCCGCACGTGGGACAGGAGCAGACGATATGGAAGCCTTCTTCCACCAGTTCTGCCAGATGCGCCACATTGAAGCGAACGCACTTAAGGGTCATCCGTTTGTCTCCCTCGAGCAGAGAAGGCATACCGCAGCAGCCTTGTTCCGGAAAGAAGACCTCGATCCCGTTCCGTTTGAATACCTCTACGACGGCTTTGGGAATCTCCGGGAAAATATACCTTCCGGTACAGCCCGCAAAATAGGCCACTTTGCGTTTTGTTTGCGTTGTCGGCTTTTTGTCTATTTTCTGCGCCTTTGCCCATGACTGAAAACCATGCCTGGGAAATTCCGGCATTTTACAATCCTCATGAATGCCGACGATCTTCTTGATCCAATTTCCGGTGGTTTTGTTTTGAATTAGAAAATTGCTCGCCGCCGGATACACGCCGCAGAGCTTTCCCATGCGCTCGACGTTTTCCAGAAACCGGATGCGATAATTTAACCCATACCTTTCCTTGAATTCGGTTTTCGCCGCCAACAGGGCCGCTCTGATATTCGGGCATGGACAGATCTCGCAAAAATTGCACAGTTCCACAAGGTTCTGAAGCGCTTCCGAGGTAATCTTCTCCCCTCTGTCGCATTCATTGTCAAACAGACGGTACATCTCATTGAACAAAAGACAGGCTGAATCGTCCATGAGCGTCCTGCACACATCGCACTCGCGACACGCCTGCAGTTCGATCATGAGTTTTTCTTCGGTTTCCATTTTCACCTTTTCCATCACCAATGAATGCTTTGCTGGGATAATGTCCGCTAACATTATAGGGCGTAAGACGAGGAGGGTGCGGAAAGTCCATTGTATACGGTTAATATCCTTATCCGGGGGCTTTCAATCCGGCTGAACCCGAAATGTTCATAGAATTTCACGGCCTGAGCTAATGGTCAAGCACTTTCCGCATTCGCGTCCCCTATGGGCATGCTGAGAAAGTTTCTCAAAAAAGACTTGACATTGGTTTGACGTCCAACCATATTATGAATATGGAAACAGAACATCTCATCGCATTGGTTTCCGCCATTAGGGACAAAGCCAACAGGTTTATTTCTGAACAACTGAAGGCTCGTGGCATTAAAGACATTGCGCCAGCACACGGTGGAGTATTTTTTCATCTGTTTGGAAATCGTGAGCTTACCATGGGAGAAATCGCCCGTTTGATTCACAGAGACAAGTCTACGGTGACATCGCTGGTGGAGAAACTTGTGCGCTTAGGTTATATTAAACGGGAAAAAGATAGCGTTGACCATCGCGTAACCAAGATAAAACTAACAGAAAAAGGGACGTTTCTGGAGGCTGATTTTGCAGAAATTTCCCGGAGTCTGCTCACAAAGTCCTATGGTGGGCTTTCTGACAAAGAGATGGAAGTTATCGTCCAACTGCTTGCACGGGTGAATAATAACTTCTAAATTTTCATGGTAAACCTGTCTGAAATCAGAAATGTGAAAACTGTTTTGCGGGTATGATCGGGTATTTCGACCTGAACATATCTGGGTGAACGAACGTGGTGAAAGTATCCCGAGTATCCATTGATCTTGAAGAGTATCGATCAGAAATTCACCTCGATAAGCCTTTCAAAGCGTCGGAACCCGCGCCGGCCCTCGAGAAATTGCGATCGGATCTGGTTGACGAATTGCTGGCGAATCTGGAAACCGACGGCACCTTCCAACGGTGCGGAATTCGTCTTGAAGCATTTCCGTCATCCTATACCGAAAAACGACGTTTGTTAAAGGCCCTGCTGACCGGGCGCAGTCCGGACCCGCTGCCAAAGCGGTTTCACACACAGATGGATCACCTTCTGCAATACGAAAAAGGACAAATCACCATCAACGAAGCTGCCGGCCTGCCTCAGATTTCGCAGATGTTTACAGGTTCAACTTATGGGAGCGCGGAGTTGTGCACTCTCTGGAAGGGCGATATCACCACCTTGGGGGTGGACGTCATCGTCAACGCGGCCAATGCCCAAATGCTGGGCTGTTTTGAACCCTTCCACAACTGCATTGACAATATTATCCATTCGGCTGCCGGACCTCGCCTGAGGGAGGATTGTGATACGATCATGCACATTCAGGGAAATCTTGAAGGGACAGGATGGGCTAAAATCACGCGGGGCTACAATCTGCCGTCCAGATATGTCCTTCATACCGTTGGTCCCATTATCCCGGCCGGTCGGGCGCGGATTTCCAATGAACAGGAGGACTTGCTGTCAAACAGTTATCGTTCTTGTCTCGAACTTGCGGGACGTATCGCCCGTGTCCGATCGCTTGCGTTTTGCTGCATCTCAACCGGGGTGTTTGGCTTCCCCCATGAACCCGCCGCGAGCATTGCCCTGAAAACCGTTCACCGCTGGCTGCGGGAGAACCCCAGGGCGCTTGACCTGGTAGTATTCAATGCCTTTACACAAGTCGATTTTGAGATTTACACCCAACTCCTGAGCCGATAATGAGAAAAACGTTATGATCCGAAACCAGGATATCGAGAAATGTGCCGAATTTATCCGGGAGGCCGACTGCGTGCTGATCGGCGCCGGTTCGGGCATTACCGCCGATGCCGGCTATGACTATGCCGACCAGGAAGCATTCGCTCGGGATTACCCCGGCATGGCTAAACGCGGCTTCCGTATGAAGGCCGAGTTGATCGGCTACACCGGCTGGAGCCCGGCGCTCAAATGGGGGTATCTGGCCGCCCACGTGAACGAGGTGCGTTTCGATGCACCGCCTCATCCGGTCTACGGGCGGCTCCTGGATTTGGTAAAAGATAAAGACTACTTCGTGATCACATCCAATGTCGATGGCATGTTTGTCAAGAACGGTTTTTCGGAGGATAAAATCTTCACGCCCCAGGGCGATTATGCTCTCATGCAGTGTGAAACACCCTGCTGTCGGGAAACCTGGGACATCAAACCGATCATTGACCGCATCTTACCAACCGTCGATCCTAAGACCCAGGAGATCACTGACCCCAGTGTAATCCCCACCTGCCCGAATTGCGGTGGGCCGGTGTTTATGAATGTTCGCGCCGCCCACTGGTTCCTCGATGACCCCTACAGACAACAAGCCGACCGTTTTGTTAAATGTGTTCAGGAAAAGAATAAATCTCGCTTATTGTTGATTGAAATCGGTGCCGGGTTCAACACCCCCAGTGTGATCCGCTGGCCCATGGAACGTATCGTCCTCTCGCATCCAAGTGCCAATTTTATCCGCGTCAACCCGCAATGGCCCCAGGTCCCCGATGAAATCGCTGAAAAATCAGTAACTTTCCAGAATGGCGCGATGGAGACGATTACCGCTATCTGGAAAACGATAGGCAAAGTGTCGGAAACGGGATAGCGGAAAACATTCCCTCTTCTAACTGTTAGATGACGGAAGTTCTTTGATCTTGTTCACCAACTGTGTTGTCTTT
>JABGPV010000238.1 GCA_018644785.1 Deltaproteobacteria bacterium
TACAAGAATAAGGAGATGGCTGAGGCCCTTTTCATCAGCTCAAAGACCGTCCAAAAACATCGAGCCAATTTAATGGAGAAACTGGACCTTCATAATACCGCCGCTCTAACGGTTTTTGCCATAGAGAAAGGTCTTATCGACAGGTAATGCGCCTAAGTTGCTTGTATTGTTAGCGGCAGCCAATTGAGATCAAGAAGAGAAAGGGTAGAGAGGATAGTGAAGCGGGCTATGTCAAAGGCCATAGCGACTCAACAGTAGTGCCTAATCCTTTGTGCGTTTCGACCGAAAAAGACCCTCCTGACAACTCCGTTCTTTCCCTCATGCCGGTAATACCCAGTCCTCTGCCAGATTGGTCACCGGAGAGAATATCTTCCATTTCAAATCCATCGCCGTTATCCTTAACAACCAATTCGATAGTGCTGTCTGTCTTCCTTAGGCAAAGACGCACGACGCTGGCCTGACTATGTTTGGCCACATTATTCAGCGCTTCCTGCAAAATTCGATAGATAACAATCTTCAGAGAATCAGGTATGTCATCTTCCAGTATTTCAACCTGGGTTTCGATCTCAATCCTGACGTATAGGGTCTTAAACTCCTTGAGCAACCAAGAAATTGTTGCCACAATACCAAAATCATCCAGGGACGACGGCCTGAGGTTTTTACTGATCCTTCTAACTTCCTCAACAGCCCCTCGAGCCAGAGGCATCACGGATTCCAGTGATTTGACAGCCTCGTCGAGGTTTTTTTGACTCAGTTGCATAAGGGCGGCTTCGGTCCAAATTTTGACAGCGCTCAGCGTTTGCGCAAGCCCGTCATGGAGTTCCTGACCAATCCGTTTGCTTTCTTCTTCATGGGCGGTTAGGAGCCTGGATGACAATTCCGTGAGTTCTCTCCCGGATTGTTTTAGCGCTTCCTCCGTACTTTTACGTTCCCCTATCTCCCCGGCTAAAAGCACATTGGCCTTCGAAAGTTCTCTTGTTCTTTTAATAACGCGCTCTTCCAATTCCCCATGGGCTTTCTGGAGTTCCGTCCCGGCCCGGTTGCGCTGAATTGCCAGTGCGTAGTATTCGGCCATGCGACCAATGGCTTTGAGATCCCTTCGGGTATAATCGCTTTCTTTGTTGGCCAGGGCAATTTGACCGACCAGCTCTTTGCTCAGCAACACGGGCACGAATAATAAACGTTCAAGGGGTAGATGGCCTTCAGGAATTCCAGTAGATGCTTCATGAGTTTTGGGTGAATTGGTAAAAAATGCTTTCATGTTGTTCAAGGAATGCCCCCAGAGCGCAGGATATTGTCCATCTTCAGCCCTTGGGAATACGATTTTCCGGCTTCCTCCCTTGATCCAGCATTTTCCCAGCATCATGGAATTAAAGGTGTGTACGATCATGTTGCCGGTGACAGGGTCTATGGAGGAGACGTAGCCATGTTTGCTTGTGGTCAACATCTTTGCCTCGTTCAAAATGGTGGCTGTAATATCCAGGATCGAAGCCAATGGAGAAATCACCGGCACATACAGCTCGGAAAGCGCAGCATTGACCTTTGCTTCCCATTTGATCTCATCATCTACACGCATACGCTCGGCATTTTGCTGTTTCATTAGCTCATTTGCAGCCTTGAGCTCGTCAGCTTGACCCTTTAAACGCCTGATGATTGGTTTGGTAATTTGGAGGAAGGAGAATGCTCCGGCCAAAACAACCAGGACTGTAAATCCCAGCGCTATTGTACTGGCCCTGACAAATGGGGCTCGAATCTCAGCCAGATCAATCTTGGCCACGATGCCATAGTTTAACTCTCGTACTGGCTCGTACGCTGCCAGTACAATCTCCCCCCGGTAATCCTGGCCTACCAGGGTACCCGATTCCCCCATCAGGGCCTGCCGCATGGGTTGTGCCAGCTTGGATACAAAAGGGACTGGTTTCGGTGTGTCAAGGCCGCCAAGTCTGTGGTTAAGCAAGAAGATAATTTTATCTCCCTCAAGACGAGCCAGGGTAAACTCGCCTGTGTTACCAAAGCCCTCATAGTTTAAATGGGCGTCTATTATTTGGCTCAGAGCCGCCCCTGCGTGTTCCCCCAGGTCGGGATGCGATTCTTGTAGGTGAATCTTTTCGAACCGGGCAATCGCCTCTATGAGCCGAGCCTGGCTCTGGGCGGTCTCCACCAGGCGCGCTTTTTCTTCTGAAAACGCGGTATCATATAGAACTTTGATTGTGATCCCAACGACAATAAGAGACGCCGCTGCCATGATCGATATCAACAGAAACAACCTGTTTCGTTCGTTCATATCCGACCTCCTGGGTTCCTAAAAATGTGTTCATATTGAAAAGCCTGAGTGGAATTCCGGGAGATTCCATGTTGGCTGTCAAGGGCCCACCGAAACAAAACCAGGCCGTCACTTCTTTAGGATGAATCAAGCGAATTATCCGGTTTACGCGCCATAATTCTCCAAGAATAAAGTTGTATTTATTCAAAAATACGTTGTTGCACCCATTTACTAGCCTAATCGGCCCTTTTAGAATAAATGAAACATCTCCAGGATACAAGGAGAACAATGAGAAAGGAGCAAACGCTAAAAACTCCCAATTCTTTCAGATATGCATTTTTGAGGGATGAGCCAAGAATACCATGGAACACAGAATGAACAGGATACTGATCATTGAGAACAACGCCACTTTTCGCAACACACTGAAAAATTTTCTTCAATCCCGATTTCCTGCGATGGCTTTTGAGGAAGCTCAAAATGGAGAAGAGGCTTTACAAAAGTCAACTTATTTCCGTCCTGATATCATCTTTATGGACATCAAATTGCCAACGGAAGCAGCTGTAATTAATGAAAAATTAAAAAATATGTTTCCGGAGGTCACCAGCGTGCTTTTTACAAGCTATGATCCCGACGAATATCGAGGGGCCGCGGAAGAGAGCGGAGCGAACCATATCCTTCAGAAAGGTACATCCACGGCCGAGGAAATCGAAGGATTGGTCGATTCGATTTTGCATTCTACTCACGCTTTTCCCATTAAGTAAAGTTGCCTGAGTTCACCAAATCAAGAGGAGAATGATTGTTGAATTAGAAAGAAACGTCTCTTCAGAAAAATAAACTGTTTTTCTTTCCGCCATATAGTATCATGCTATTTATGCTTCCGGCTTGGTCTTCGGAGGAGGTGGCCCGTGAAGAAAAAGAATAAACCGAACAGCCCGAAAAGGCAGGCCGAAGAGTCCCTGTTGAAAACGCCTTTTTCGTGTCCATTTCAAAATATCTACAACTATCCCATTAAATTTCTTTAGGCCATTTAAATCAAGGAGGATAAAGTCATGATTGACAGAAAAGCGTTGTGTGAAAAGATAAAGTCTATCCATCCGGACATAGGCAAATGCGGCATAGATGTCGATGTGGAATGGGATGAAGCAAAAAAGGCGTGGATTGTGGATTTGAAAAAGGACAACCACGAGCTAAAGACCCACTTGGAACCCGAAGATGCTGATGGCTGTATGGCGGGGAAACAGTGTGTCGCTCTCGGGCTTCAGATTGCTCAGCTGGAGGCCAATATAGAAACATAGATCCGAGATGGTAGTCTTTACAAAAATACTGATGATCCCAGGTGAAAATCATGGAAAAAAAGAAAATTGAGGAAAAAAAGAAAAAAGTTCAAGAGCCGCTCGCTCCCTGCACGGCAGCACCAGCTGCAGAGCATGCCAGGGCTCATGATGAAGATGAACCTTGTGACGATGGCAGAGCAGGCGTTACAGGCAAAGCGTAAAATATTTCGAGGTTGGCTATGAGGGTAACTGTAGATGAAATGAAGTGTGGGACTGTGGGTCTATGTGTCAAAGAATGTCCGGACGTATTTCGTTTTCGGGAGGGTAGTAAAAGAGCTGCCGTGAGGATTGATCATATCCCACCGGCCCTCCAGGAAAGTTGTCGAAGGGCTGCAAGGCTTTGCCCGAATGGGGCCATTACGATTGAGGCGTAGAAGGGATCTGCAGATACATGTACCGTTCCCCGGCCGATTCATCCCCGTTCCCATAGCGCGTGCGAAAAATAACCTTGTCATTTTATTGGTTTTTGATAAAGTGCTCCTACCTGCTCGGCGGATAACGCAAAATGGTTAAGAGTTGCGGTGAAAATTATAAATAATAAGCGCATATCAGGGAGGAGAGGACATGGAAATCAAAAAAATACTTTGGCCAACAGACTTTTCAGCCAATGCGGAAAAGGCGCTGGATTATGTTACATCGTTGGGAGAGAAATATCAGATGGATGTGCATGTGCTCTATGTGATCGAAGACCTGGCCCACCAGAACGAACCGTGGTACGGCGAATTCGATCGAACTCACATCGATAAAATCCATAAATGGGAAAGGGCAACCGCAGAAAAGCGACTTGACCAAGTCTGCAATGTCCATTTGAATAAGTGCCCCTTGTACGTCAGGCATATTGCCATAGGCGACCCCGCTGAGGAGATTTTGAAGCTTGCGGACCAGGAAGAAGTGGACATGATTGTGATGGCTTCCCATGGGAGCAGGGGGCGTTTTAGTTTCGGCAGTGTCTCTGAAAAAGTGGTAAAGAATTCGCACGTACCCGTTGTCACCATTCCAACTACTCTCAAAGAATAACCATTGGTGCGGTTTTCATAAGGTGGAAATTTGGATTGATCTTTTGAGTATATAGTACGGTGCTGTCAGTCATGATGGTGTTCGTGGAGCATAAAACAAGGAGGATCACCATGGTAAGACAAGAAGTGAAAGAAACGCGTTTTAAGGCCTTTCTCCCCGATGCCAGAATTCTCAGTGAAGAAGAGATAAATATGCTGCCTGATGAAAAGAAGGCGGCGGTGAAAAGCGGTGCTGCGAAGGGAATATGGGTGGAAGTCTCTTGTCCTGAAGGTTCGTGCTCCAAAGAGAAGGACCGGATTACCATTCCTGCAAAAGGTTTCACCACGGAAGAAAAGAAAGGGGTGTGGTTGAATCTGTTCTGTCCTGAAGATCAGTGTGTGGTAGAAGATCCGTCAGATTTGTCCTGAAACCAAACGAAACGCTTCCCCATCGATCGTGGTCAGCGTATGGTGAGGCCTTCCCATAGCGCCGGGGGGACGAAATGATGATCAAGACCGAAGGTTTGTTATTCAGCTTTCATGAATTCGATTGCTTTATCTTTTTCCTCAATGGAAAATCCTCTCATGTCCAGATTCTTAAATAGCTTGCCCTCAAGATCCGCAAGATGATGGATCCATTTTTTATGGGTTACCACGGCTATCTTACTGAAATGTGAAAGCCCGACGTCAAACAAAAACTTGAGTTTCTCAATCATCGCATCAAACTCAGCCCCACCGATACTTTCAATTTCTTGATATACGTTTAGCTTTTCGCCTTTATTGATTTTTTCCTTAAATATGGAAAGAACGGATGTCATCTCCTCTTCCGTGATCTTTCCGCCCACGCGATACGCAACGGCTTCTTTAACCCCTATATCCATCATTTCTAACATTTTACGCACCTCCCTGTTGATGGTTTAAGCCAATAAAGCCTCACTTTATGGTTATCACCTTCTTTCTTCATGATCTGCTCCTTCGGATAACCCCTAATTCTTATATGGGCGGTGTCCTCTATTGTCCGGCAATTTCCCGTTGAAAGTTTTGCTTTGACCTGTGTCAACTGGCCTTTTAACATTGTTCCTTTCCCTGTAATCAGAGGATTTCCTTTGCAGGGGCTCGACAGTGGGGTTCAGTTTGGGGGCCTTATAACGATTGGGTGGCGTTTTTTTTCGGTTGACCCCATCGGGTGGTTTTGCTGCAATGGGTGACTTGGGGAATCTTACTTTGTTCGGCTCAGGCCTTCTTGAAGACGTTACAGGCGGTTTGACTGGCTTCTGGGTTTCCCATTTTTGTCGCTTATGGATGTAGTTGCGCACTTCTTTCCCCTGCCGATCAATTTTTGCGTGCTCCTTTTTGCTTAATGGCTGGAATTTTGATGGGCTCTTTCCGCTTTTCTTTACAGTCGGAAAAGGTGATGCAAGCTTTCGGGCTCCGGCTTTTGGAAGATTCACCCTATGGCCGGGTTTTTCCACATTATACAATTTTCTAGGTGGTATGGACTCCACGTGTTTGCGACGTTTCTGATACGTTGCCTGTAAACGACTCTCCCAACTGCGATCATGACGATGCTTCCAGCGTTGATGGGCATAAATGGGGTCGTAGCTATGACGCCTCGCATGGGGAGAAACCCAAGGATATATCCCTTTTCGATAATATCTTGGCGCATAGTAGTCCCCGAAATAGTAGTGGTGATAGCGTGGACGCAGGAAGAGAAAATCGGAAAAAACGCCCAGATCAATCATATAAGATGGCGTGAAATAGAAACCCGGCGCCATGATACCCAGGGAGAAAAAAACCGGCGCAAACAACACACCTCGATGGTTAACGGCCAAATCCCAGTAGCCCCCGACAAAAATATAGCCTCGAGGCGTCCACACGTAATGGGCGGGTACCCAGATCCAGTCCGGTTGCATGGTCGCCCAATAACCGGGTCGCCAGGCGAACCGTCCATAAGACCATACCCAACAACCGGGAATCCAGGCATCGTCCGATGAAGGTGCATCTGTATTCGGTCCCACTTCAACCGACTCGGGGGGCTCGGGCAGGTATTCCGTGTCGGTTGCCATATCGCGCGCCCAGTAGCCGGAAACCCATTGAAAACCCTTCCGGGACTTGAACCAATACCCCGGGACCCATTGGCGACCCGGTGGAATAGCCCGCCAGATGCCGCTCACCCAAATGAAATCGGTTCGATCATCATCCCAGGCCCAGTAGCCTGGGATCCATTCGACATCGCCCTCGGGTTTCTGATCCGGAGGGATTTCATGAATCGCATCCGGCGGGGCTTTCGGGACAATGATTCCCGGCTCAGGATCGAATTCAACGGTTTCAGCAAATGCCTCGTGTATGGGCCCGTAAGTAAGCACAACCATTTCATCTTCAGCAGCTGTCACATTTTTCTGGGCAGCCACAGCCGGGAATGCGCCGAATCCTATTCCCAGCAATGCCAGGACCGCAACCGTATAAATATGTCTTATAAATGGCTTGTTCATCATAGTCCCTCCCCAATTCACACTGTTATTCAGTATAACCCAAAAAACGCATTATTGACATCTCATTTTTTTCCACATAGATTTCTATGTTCACAATACCCATAATTACAAAAGAGAAAGGATATTTCAACATGCCTCTTATTGATCTCCGTTCAGACACCATCACCCTGCCTACACCGTCCATGCGAAAAGCCATGGCTGCCGCGGAAGTTGGAGACGACGTTTTCGGGGAAGATCCCACGGTCCGAAAACTGGAAGAAATGGCCGCCCAACGCATGGGCAAGGTTGCGGGCCTACTGGTCACCAGCGGTACCATGGCCAACCTGGTCTGCCAGATGGCCCACTGCGGACGGGGCGATGAAATGATATTGGGGGACAAATCCCATATCTTTTACTACGAGCAGGGCGGTTCAGCGGCCATTGGCGGCATTCATCCGCGCATTGTGCCCAATCAGCCCGACGGAACCCTTCTGCCAGAGGATATTCTATCGGCCATCCGCATTGACAATATCCATTTTCCCGTGACCCGCCTCATTGTTCTTGAAAACACCCATAACCTCTGCAACGGCAGCCCGCTTCCCTCTTCCTACCTGAAACAGGTTGGAACAATTGCCGTTGAAAAGGGCCTGAAACTGCATATTGACGGGGCCAGAATTTTCAATGCGGCCATTGCCTTGGGTGTTTCACC
>JABGPV010000239.1 GCA_018644785.1 Deltaproteobacteria bacterium
CAAAATTTCAAATATCTTTGGTTAGTATTTCGAGGATTAAAATTTCTATCTGACGCAGAGATTGGCGAAAAAGACAGTTTTCGTTCGGGCACTAAGTAAAATTAACCCCATGCTTTTTTACACGTGTGGTAGCTCGATTTTCTTGGATCATCGTTGGATCAAGGTTGATTCCTTATTGCATTTAAGGATGAGGGCGCAGATTTTTTCGTCGGAAAAAAACGCCTGGCTTATCTCATAGTCCTTATCAGGATGCAGATCCAGGACCACCCTGGTTTTTAAAACCGGCGATAAATGGATCCCCACTCGGATACTTTTGATTAAATTGCCACCGGTTCTTGTGAAATTCCGGACCTTCCCGCCGGGCCTCACATCAAAAAAATCGCATATCAGGCGGGGCTTTTTTCCCTCAATGGGGAAGGTCTTTGGAAGGTATTCGCCATTGAGCACAAAAAGGACTCTCTCAGAGCCGTCCTTTCCTTTCTCAAATCGGATTTCGCTGAGTTCAGGTCCGGCAGCGACAGCCGGAAACGCTAACCCCCAAATGACGGCAAGCAACCAGAACCCAGTCCACAGCTCAGTACGCATTCTGATTCGTCTCCGGAATTTCGGATTTATACCCCATGCAGATCTCGGTTTCAATTCACCGCGGAGACGCAGAGAGCGCAGAGATTTTTCCAATTTTTAATATCCGTTCTCAGCGTCCCCTGGGTCTCTGCGGTGATATTTTATCGCCTACGAAATTCCGCCACTATCGGATTGGGTTTTATCATTTTGAAGCAAAGCTGAAGGATCATAATGGCCTCTTCTTCAGCGCACCCATATTGAACTTGACAGCGAAAGCGGCAAACAGTAAATTTCAAAAATGAGTTTTATTAAGACCGAAAAACAAAAGGATAATCTTGCTAAATTTTCTTATGATACTGCTAAGATTATTCTCGCGATTACTGTAATTAGCCCCATAGCAAAACCGGCATCTTTCCATTTTGGCTTGTTTGTTGGGGGATTTGTTGTGACTATTCTATTTTTTCTTTTAGGTTGCTTGCTGGACACCACGGAGGTGAAATGATGACATACTATGGCATTGCACTGATTATATTGGGCACTTTTGCTTTGGCAGGAATCATCTATATTCTGTTAGATAAAAAACATCTGAAAACTAAAGGAAACTGATCCCCGAGAGAGATTTTTCCAATTTTAAATACCCGTTCTCAGCGTCCTCTGCGTCTCCGCGGTGATATCTTAACGCCGCCCAAACTCCGCCCTTATGGGATAATGGTCCCCAGCCGTCCGCCGCACCACCGAAGCCTCCATACACTCCAGATCCTTCGAGTAAAACAAAAAATCCAGCCGGGGATCCAAGGGCAGGGTACTCTTAATATAAGATCCCGTAAAGTAATCCGGCATATTCCAGAGGGCATCTTCATAAACATCAGCCATCCTGCGAATGGCCTTCGAAAAAAGGACCGTATTGAAATCCCCCCCGATAATGACACTCCCCTCCCCTTCAGACCCCATCCACGCCAGCAACTCATCAACGGACCGGCTCCGCACCGTCTCCTCCGACATTTCACGGGTCAGAAGGTTCAGGGCGCTTCCCCAGGATATTTCAACCCCCTCCCTGTTGACTTTCACGGACTCGACCCGGTCCAGATGGGCCGAACATACCCATACCTTCCGACCCTTCACCATCATAACGGCCTTCATGGCCCCCCGGTTCGCCCTGCTGGCCTTGAAACCCAGGAACCCGCTCTCCGTAAGGGGATATCGCGAAGCAATGGCCACCCCGAAATTTCTCTGATTAAACCCATGATAAACACAATGCGGCAACCCCAGGGCCTCCGACAATGAAACGGCCATCTTTTCTCCCCGGACCTCCTGCAGCAGGAGCAGATCCGGAACAGACCCGCTCCGTATCACCTCAACCACATCCCCCACCGCCGGTCGTCGTCCCTTCAGATCCCAGATGTTGTAGGTCATGACCGAAAATGAATCTTCCATGCCCTTTTGCCCGGTGGGCCGAACCGGCACGCACCCGCACAGCAAAGCGGCGAGGATAATGCACAAAATGAAAGTCAAAGATGTTTGAAATTTGAATTTCCGGATAAAACTTGGGAACCTTTTGCGAGGGGATGGGGTCAATGTTTGCCCCCCTTATTACGCACATGATCGGTCAACACGTTCGAGCTCTTTTATAATCGCCTGCATAGACATATGTACGACAATCATGTGAACATCTTCCACCTGTTGCATATCATCGACTCTTGCGAGGATCGGGATGTCCACCATACGGCCTAACGCCCCGCCCGAATATCCGCATAATCCCACAGTGGTTCCACCGTTATTCCCGGCGTACTCGATTGCGTTAAGAACGTTCTTGGAATTCCCACTTCCCGAGATACCGATGACCACATCTCCGGGGACAAAAAAGTTTTTGAGCTGTTCAACAAAAATATTATCGTAGGTCGAATCATTGCCATACGCCAGAACGGTTGACATGCTGTCATTCAAGCAAATCATCTTGAATCTCTTATCACGGTTCAGCGAACAGCCTTTGTTGATATCACATACCCAATGAGACGCAGTTGAACCGCTGCCCCCGTTTCCCATGACGAATATGCGCTTTTCCTTTTGATACGCTTCCACCACGGCATCGATAAACAGCGCAAACTGATCATAGGGGAAGCCATCCAAAACGCCTTTGAGATTCTCGATATATTTCAGAGAAAAACCTTTCGTGTTCTCTTCTATATGTAACGCTCTCATTTTTTAGCCCCCTGAACAGGCGGATATGTTTCCTTCGCTTTTGCATATGAATCGGGAGTTCCGATATCCATCAGGAAATCTTCAATAACATACGCCTTCATTTTTCCTATTAGATTGGGAAGGACATGGAATCCTAAATCCAACGGACTAATTTTTTGGGCATTACCTGGATAAAAATCAAAAAGGCTAGCCTCTGCCACGTAGATGCCTGCCGCGGCCAGATCCGATTTCGGGTTTTCCGGCTTTTCAACGAACCCGGTGACCACCCCTTCCGCATCAACTTCAGCAATTCCGCACTTTTTGGGTCTCTCGGATTTAAAAACCCCTAATGTGAAAGGCTTAGTGTGCTGCTCATGAAAATGAATCATCCCGTCCGAAACCCAATCCCGGTTCTTCCAAATGGTCCCGGCACTCCCCAACAATATCTCCTCATAAAACAGCCGAAGCGAGGGCCACATTTGCACTGCCTGACCTTCTGATTTTCTTATCTTCTCAGCTTCTTCAACAAAACCTTCCACTTTATCCGCATGCCAATGCGTATTGAGCAGAACTTCCTCAATTCCATGCTTCCCCAGAAGTTCAAGCCAAAGTTGAAGCAGCGGTTTGCCATTGATCGGCAGGAGACATTTAGGGATATTATTCGTCAACGGTCTCAGTCTTGTTCCAAGGCCTGCAGCCAGTAAAAATGCTTTCATACCTGATCCATAATTTATTCTTGCTATTGCGTTGTTGTCATTACGCGCCCACCAGCCCTAACGCATCGCTCACCCCTCTGATCCTCGTTTTGAGTATCGATTTGGCGAGGGATACATCCATGGTCAGGTCGCGCGGTCTCACGATGCCGCTCTCCTTAAGAAGCCCTTTTGGGATTGATTCCGGACCATATCCCAATACCCGAGCCACTTCTGCGGCAAATGCATATCGAGTTACCGCTTCAGGACCCGTCACATGCAAAATTGCGGGTATGTCCCCCGTCATCTTGCTCAATTCCACAAAGGCACCACATAAATCATCTATTTGAACAGGACAGCGGATCTCATCCTCGAAATATTGATGCTGAAAACTGCCGGTTTCCAAACCCCGTTTTAGGGCCGCCGTTCGTTGATCGAGGGGGTCAAAACCGTATACCAGGGAGTTTCGAACCACCATGCCGTCTGCCGACAATACATCCATCTCTGCCTGTCGCTTCATCCGACCATACGTCCATATGGGCCTAGGAACATCCGTTTCTGAATACGGCCCGGACTCTCCGTCAAAAACCGCATCCGTGGAAAGGAAAATAAACCGAGAGCAAGGTACAATCGATTCCCTGGCCTGAAGCAGATTTGCCGTCCCCTTCACAACACTCCCTTCCAAATCCTCAAGATCGTACGCCAGATGAAAAACAACATCCGGTTTTACGGCCGTGAAAACGGCCCTTACATTCTCCTGGTTCCGAATATCAAGAAAATTTGCTTCATTACCAGCATGCGAACCGCTGCGAAAATAGGTCCAAAAAGTCTTATAGTGCTGAGAAAGCCGCTTTACCAAGGCCGCCCCCACGTAACCACTACCCCCAATTACAAATGCCACATCCATAACAGATTTAAGCAACTAAGCTTTTTCCCCATCAGCCATGAGCTACCGGCTATGAGCCGAAAGCTATCTCCAACACTTCCCCATTCCCCGGCACCGGTACCTGCTTATACTCATTCAAATCCCTATTCTCCGCATGGAGTATCAACACCCGAATAATGGCCACATGGGTTATCACCAGGATTGAACCGTCCGGCTCTTTCTCCTTGATCTTGTTAATACCGTACAGAACTCTCTCAAGCACTTCTTGAAGCGTCTCCCTGCCATCCACGGCCAGTTCGGCAGGCCGCGTATTCCAAATCTCCCATTGATCAGGATAGCGATCCGCAACCTCATGTTCGCTCAAACCTTCCCAGGGCCCCATCTTAAGCTCTTTAAAACCGTCATCGGGAATCGGAGCAAAGCCTAATGTATCGCCTATGATTCCGGCAGTTTCCATTGTACGCCGTATGGGGCTTGCGTACACATCGGAAAAATCGATTTCTTTGAGACGCCTTGCCGTCGCAACCGCCTGTTTTCTCCCTCGGGCGGTAAGGCGCTCGTCGCTCCATCCTGCGTACACCTTTCGAATATTGGACTCAATTTCACCGTGCCTGACAAAATACCATTTCATGATTCAACCTATTAATCGGTCGGGCTGTTTTGCCTGTCAGCCATCAGCCTTTCTCACCACATCCATATCCTTCATGGTCTTCTCCGCATACGCCAGAATATCTTCTACATTATCCTGCGCATACAACCATTCCACGTATTCCTGCACACTATCCTTCGGCGTCATCTCCGGTTCCCACCCCAAACCCCTGATCTTCGAAATATCGGAACAGGCATTTCGGGTGTCCCCGAAACGATATAGACCCGGCACTTTTGCTTCTGGCAGCTCTCCTGACTTCTGGCCTCTGACATCCGACATCTGTTCTCTCACAATCTCAGCAAACGCTTGCACCGTATAAGCACGTCCGCCACCCACATTAAACACCCCATAATCCATCCGCCCATCCTCCAGCGCCATCACATTGGCCCTGACCACATCGTGAATATTCACAAAATCCCGGCACTGCAAGCCGTCCTCATATAACGTCGGAGCCTTCCCAAAATAATAACTCAACGAAAAGATTCGGCATGCCCCGCTGTAGGCATTGTAAAATGACTGCCTCGGACCTTGTACAATGGAATACCGCAAGGCAACGGACGGAATGCCATACCGTCGTCCAAACGTCATGGCCTGCATTTCCTGAGAATACTTGGCCATGGCATAGGCATTGGGCGGGGCCGCATGGGTTTCGGGTGTCCACTTCCATTTCCCTGGCGCCCCACACTCCGGACACAACATCTCCCACTGCCCCTGCTTCAGCTGCCCCTCGGGCCGTATTACTCCCTGGAAACCTTCATTCCGCAATCCGCAATCCAGATTCCGACATCCATAAAGCCCTTCCCCTTGCACAAACTGGCTGCTGGCAACTACCACCTTCGCAAGCTCCATTCCCTTCTCAACCGCAGCCTCATACAAAAGCGCCGTACTCACCGCATTTACATGGAAGAAGGTCGAAAAGTCAGGCAGATAATCCTGATAGGCCGCGAAATGATAAACTGCATCCACCCCTTCCAGACACTTCTCCCACATCCCTTTATCCCGCACATCCCCCAATAAAAACTCCGCATCATCCGGAATCCAAGCCGGTCTTCCCTTCAAATGCACCGGCTTCTGCAGATTATCCAGAATCCGAATGTCATGTCCTTTTTCCAGCAGGGCATCCACTGTGTGGGAACCGATAAACCCGGCTCCGCCTGTTACCAGTATTTTCATGGAAACTCCCTTTCAATCAAGTTGTTGAGCTATTAAGCTTTCGTTTCCTAATATCTTATCAGCTCACCAGCTATTTAGAACTATACCTCCGATCATCAAAAATCACCTTGCTCCCGCTCCTCTCCAGCATGAACGGCATCTCCCTGTATTCCTTCATGGCCTCAAAGACCGGGTTCTGTTTTTCCCTGGGTACAATCAACATAAGAAACCCCCCGCCGCCGGCACCGGCAATCTTGCCGCCCAGGGCGCCTGCCTTTTTCGCTTTTTCATACATTTCCCCGATCTTCCCATTGCTAATTCCGGATGCCATTTTTTGTTTGAGCTGCCAGTTTTTATCGAGGAGCATACCGCAGGTCTCTATATCACCTGCCTCCATAGCATACTTGAAAGGCTCCACCAGGGAGACCATTTCGCACATGATGTCATACTTCTCCTGCTCGGAAAAGCCTTCCTTCTGCTCAGACAAAATCGCATCAGCTGAGCGCGTGACCCCGGTATAGTAAATAAGAATGCTGGACGAAAAAATCCGGAAATTCGAATTATTCAAGGTCACAGGAACTTTTTTGGTAGAGTCATCGGGGTAAAAGACAAACCGGTTTATGCCGCCGTGGGCAGCCGCATACTGATCCTGCCTGCCTATTGGCTTGCCGACAATGTCGATCTCTATCCGGCATGCCTCTTCAGCTAATTGATCGGCAGAGACCAGATTGTTTCTGTATGTATAAAAAGCATGAAGCAATCCGACAGTAATAGAACTGGAGCTACCCAAACCTGACCCCTCTGACGGGATGTCGGCCAAAGTAGTGACCTCAACCCCTTTTTCAACACCTGTGATTCTCATAGCCTCCCGAACCAAATCGTGTTTTATCTCATCAACATGGTTTACCTGTTCCCCTTTTGAGTAGTTAATGTAAATCGCTTCATCGAAACGTTCCTTGATGATAACATACACAAACTTGTCTATAGTGGCGCTCAGGACCATACCGTCTTTTTGAGTGTAGAAGTCTCTGAGATCCGATCCACCCCCTACGAAGCTTAGGCGAAGCGGCGTGCGTACTATTATCATGGAATACCTCCGGTGTTAGTTGTTAAGCTGGTAAGCAAAAGATCCCGCTTCGACCGTCATGAGCCGTGAAACCTCATCGCAACAGCTCAGCAGTTCTCCTCTTGGCGCTTCGACCCATCAATCTGCGCCAATCTAAGCAATCCCTTCCCCGTGAAACACGGAGTCTATTTCTCTGGGGTGCGGATCATCTTTAACCTTGACACATCAAATGAATTGAGAAATATTATGTATGTCAACAACATGGGAGATAGATATGACGACACAAAAAGCAATGCCAAAAAAATGGACCGAGTACAACGTTCAGGAAAATATCCTGGAGGAAATCATGGAGGAGTCGGTTCCTCTTTCCTTGGAAGAGAGGGTCTTCTTCAAGACATAGCTTCAGGTAAGCGTAAAAGAAAGGTAAGCGCCAACTCAAGCACACTTCAGTGCCTTCGGGATTTCCAATTGCTCCGGACTGAGGTTCCAGGGCAGCAAAG
>JABGPV010000024.1 GCA_018644785.1 Deltaproteobacteria bacterium
CCCTCTTCAGTCCCCTCTTCCGGCGTCTAAAGCATGACGGTTTCCGTTTCGTAGATTCGTGTCCCGAACTTGATGCCGGCGAATAGCCCCAGGGCAATGGAAACCACAAAAAAGATGGCCAGGATCTTCCAGCGTCGTAGCAGACCGATCAAGAGGGTAAGCGGTTCAAAGGGGAGGCCGCCTCCGGCCTCGGGGGCTTGTTGACTCTCAGGATTTACCATAACAGATTCCTTATCGCTTTCTACGGAAAATACGTTTGAGGATTTTTTCCTTGAAATAGGCTCTCTCTTTTCCACTAAAGCCGATCAGCCAGAATGCGCCCGCAAATACGAGACTCCCAAGGATCTCCAATATGGCGACTTCCACCAAATTGGTGACGGGGCGATAGCGTTGTACACCCACCAAAAAAGCGGCCATCAGCAAGGCCGGGATAATGCACGGGAAAACCGTTCTCTTATAAAAATCCCAGTGAGATCTTTCATGAACCCTGCCGGCCCGGGTTTGTATTAAACCTACGTAAATGGGCACATAGGCCATGAATGTCGCCATGGCCACACCCATGATGCCGTAAAGCTGAATCAGGAAGAACGAAAGCCCCAGGTTGAGCACCTGGCACCCGAGTATTGAAAAGGCCAGGAACTTCTGATGTCCCCCCATGCTGAGGATATTTTCCGTATTGCCATGAATGGTACTGATCATGACAGCTGCTACGAGCCATTGACAGACCGGAACCGACGTCTTGAATTCAGGGCCTATCCAGGCACTAATTAATGGCTCTGCCAGGAGGGCCAACCCCAATAACAGTGGCGTGGCAAATGCTGTGGTCAATTTGCTGCCGCGGTACCAGACCGCCCGTATGTTCTGTTGTTCATCAGCCCCGTGAAGTTCAGCGACCACCGGGGTTAATGCCTTGATCAGGTGGTAACAAAATTGCGCTGCCTTTCCGGAAAGCCGGATGCCGATGGAGTATATGGCAACCATCTGCAGCGGCAAAAAGAGCTTGACAACAATGGCATCGACCCGGGTGGCAATCAATCCGGCGACTTGGATGAGCGAAAAGTAGAGGGAAAAAGAAGAGAGTTCGCGGACCAGAGATCGATCAAAATGTTTGGGCCGGAGGCTCAAATCAGGGGATATGGCCTTGACATGGACCATCATTGCGAACATGGGGAGGACTCCCAACAGGGCATTTAGTCCAGCCAAGACCCGAAGATCAGGGATGCGACTCAGTACGATCAATACACTCACAAAATAGGCAAGCCCCCCAATGACCTTGTAGCCGTTCGCTACCTTCATTTTCTGGAGCCCCACAAGAACGCCCCTGAACATACCCAAAGGCATATACAGGGCAGATCGCGCCCCGATGATTAACAAAACCACCCGGGCTGACTCGGCCTGATCGGCCGGGATCTCAAAGACCTGATTAAAGAAGAGTAAACTTATAGCCACCGCACCCATCACGATGGCTCCGAGCGCAACATAAAGCCAGAAGAGGGTGCATATAATGGCCTGCTGTCGCTCAATATCCTGTCGCCCCCTCGCGTCAGCCACATATTTGACCACGGACGCGCCAAACCCCATGTCGGCTAACTCAAAAAATGCGAGAAAGGACCAGATCAGCGACCACAATCCAAAGGTTTCAGTTCCCAAAGTTTTGATAATAAAGGGGATCAGGATCAGGAAGGTAATGGTGTCAACAACGTCTCGGCCGTAACTGGACAGGGTGTTGATCATGATATAGCGAGACCGGTTTTTTGCCCGGGGGGGCTGAGGGGGGGGCTGAGGGGTGTTGGATGCCGTTTCCGGCTGTTGTTGATCGCTCATTTTCTTTCCAAAACCTTAGATGGAGACCGCTCTCTCCCGGGTCTCCATTTTCATTATATTTCCGATGGCCACCATCAACCCTGAAAGGATAAAAAAAAGATAAAAGACCTGGGTCTGGCGGAATATCCACTCCAACAACCCTTGCAGGTGAAGGGTCGAAAATCCCACAAACAGCCCCAGCAGAATCGCCTGATAATACGCGTCATGGGCCTTAAAAAGAAGGACAAAATTTTTCAGGTAAAACCGCAGCAAAAACAGGATAAAGGTCCACATCCCGAGCCAGCCCGTTTCGGCCGCAAAGAGGAGGTATATGTGGTGGGCGGTGCCCAACCGGCTCATACCCCGTTTGCTTTCCCGGAACGCGTCCAAGTCATCCACGGTATCCACTTTGTTCGGATATACATACCAGTAATAATCGGTGTGCCCGAGCATCCATGAGTAAGAGTTGAGTCCTGTGCCGAATGTGTAATCATTGGCCATGGCCATGGCCGCGCTGTTAAAATATTCCCGGGTCTCTTCCGATGCCTTGGGTGCGCTTTGAAACCGTTTGATGATACGGGGGGCCACCGCCACTCCGATCAAATCCACCAATACGAATCCGATGAATATGATGCCCATTTTCCGGGCCGTAGGCTTGATAAAGACGGAGATCGCCGTCACCGATCCGAGCGCCCCAATCATGATGACCAGGGCGGCCCTCGATTTTGTAAACACGACACATAGCATCCCGGCAAAGAGGGCGGCGATAGCCCATCGGTTTTGCTTTTTTGTAAAACTGTCAGCCAGGATCAGGGCGAGGATCGCGGGGATGATCAGATCCGTATACATGGCCAGGGTGTTGGGATGAGGGAAACTGCCCACCGAGCGATTTACGACCGCATGTGTCACGTATTTGTCCCAGAATACGATTCCCCCCTGAAAAATGACCGCCGCCATGAGCCCGGTGATGACCGCTTCCACATCCTTTCTGTTTCGCACAACATTAACCATGACCCAGAGGAGCACCAGGCCACGGATGAATTTGTGAACCGTAAAAAGGCCGTAATAGGGCACAGCGGAAGCGGTCAGGGAGAGGATAGAGATGATAATCATTAACGTCCAGAGGGTCATATTGCAGGGCCAGAGGATCAGTTTCTGTCTTGAGCCACCCATGAGAAACCAGAAAAAAAACCCGAAAAAAAAGAGGTCGGGGATGGTGACGCCAAAACCCCGATCAACGCCGCGATATGCCTCAAAAAAAACCTCCATATAAAACGGTTTCTTGATATGGCAGGTGGAAAATACCATGATGGTTAGCATGAGCCGGCGCAGGTGGGGCATGGCGTATAAGACGCCTGTCACAGTGGGCACACCGATCAGGAAGGTGGCAATGCCCATGATTGACGCCATGCTCATAGGGACGTGCCCCCCAGTTCAAAAGGTCTGGCCCCTGTTCGAAAGATCTGGGCGAACAGACCCCGAAAGGCCTGCATCTGATCCTTGGGGTTCCGGCTCTTCAATTTCAGCATGAGCCAACGCCGGCGGTGGTATTCGTAATAAAAATGGTGAGAAATTTCAGGAAAAGCAAGGGGCTTCATCCCGTTTTGGAAGGCCGACCAGAGGTCCGACTTAAATTCTTTGGGCAGGATCATATTGCTGAGGGCAAGATTCAGGTTATACACATCGTTAAGGGTATGGCTCTTCGGAATGGTGTTGGCCAGATCGATGAGTCCCACACGCTCGCCATCCACATGGATGTTCCTGAAGACAAAGTCACCGTGGATGAATGAGGGGGTAATCCGGGCCGCCTTGAACGATTCCGAGAGTTGTGCAGCCTCTTTTCTGATCCCTCTGAAGAAAAGAAATCCCAACACCGGAACACTGGCCAACTGGCGGGATGTATGTTCGGCGTACTCGAAAATAAACGGGGAGGTCTCAGCCCCCGGGGACCGGGTCATCTCATGGATACCCTTCATCAGCCTCCCCAAGATCCCCATGATCCGGATTGATTGCTCGCGAGCGCCGGCATCCTTTCTCCAGCGATACAGGACGTCACTGAAACACTCCCCTTCAACAAAACCGATGCAGAGGATATTTTTTTCGGCAATAAGCTTTACGGCCTTTGAATCAATGAGATCCGGATCGTCCTTTGCAATGTCGTGATAGAAATTTAAGGCTTTCGCCTCCTCCTCTATTAGAGCGGAATCGTCGCCCTTATATTTTTTTATGATAAAAGGCTTCCCATCACACTCTGACCGAAAGATATGGCAGTACTTGTTCTCCTGGATAAGATCCAAGTGTGTCAATTCCATTCCCAGGTCCTGAGAGAAGTGCTCTTTTGTGAGATTTTCCATTTTTTCCCTCAATTAAACCTGTCCCAGATTTTGAGGAAACGCCCTGATTCGGCAGGCCAATCCAAAGCGGTCTGGTCTGTCAGTCCCAACAAGACGGGCAATTGCCTGTAGAGCCTTTCCCGGGGATATTTCCAAGAAAAGAATCCCATCTGCTTGCTTCTTATCAGGTTGCGAGGAAGGTTCTTGATGGCATGTTGTTCCACTTCCCGAAGCCCCCCCCATCGTGAATACTCGGTCAGTGAATCCCAATTACGTCCTGTGCGAATCTTTTCGATGTGCAAAAAAATCTCTCCCCAGCGTCTTGCCAGATCTTTCAATTGATCTTCCTCAACCTGCGCGTCAGGCAAAACGTCCGGTTGAAACTTAAAGCGCAGGGCCTCATGGTAAAGCGCTCCTAATTCAAAGGCAGCCACTTCCGACGCGTCTGCCTCAAGCCGGGTCAGGCGATCATCACGTCCGCGATAGGGCGTGGCAAAGCGCTGATGGGCGATCAGGAGGCCGTCGCCCATGGCCAGAATGCATTTGTAGTAATTGCGCCGGGTGAAGTCCGCATCCGGTTTCTTTTCGGCGCCTCGCACAACACGCAATGCCCACAACAGACCGGCCCCCCGGTTCAGCACCAATCGGGTTGCCTCTATGGGGGGCAGCGTTTCTTTAAGGCCCGCAGGCGCATGGGCGGTCAGGACGTCTGACGGACCTTTTGTTACGATATGCCCGTTCAAAAGATCGTACCACATCAACCAGTGGGGCCAGGTTTCGACGTCGTGAACGGTCAAAGGCCGGCTGAAATCCACGTCGATATGGATTTCCGCTTCGTAATGCTCACTGATGGCATCCAATTTGTCCCACGGAACACTGTTTTTTCCCTTGACCAACAGGGTGAAGTCAAGGTCATTATAGGGCTTTTCCACACCGTCAACCCGTATGACACCGCCCTCCCCGCGACCATAACCACCACCCAGTATCAAGGCCACAAAATTGCTGCCCAGGGCGTTTTCCACATCTGCGCCGATCCGCAGACAAACATCATGCATGCGGGCGTTGAACGCCTCCGACCCGTGATCCGCATAGATTGCACTCATCGAGCCCCCTCCTTCCCGGCCGCCGTAGCCACTTTGGCGGAGTCGGCTAATCCATCTTTAAAACCCGCTCGCCTGCCCAGCAGTTGTGCCAAACGAAGCATGGGAGAATAGAAACATGCCCCCAAGAAAAAATGAGACAGGCAATGCTTTTCGTCGCTTATTATCTGACGAATGTAAGGGAGCAGGGAGTACCGAATCAATGATTGTTCCCACTTGGACCAGTCAAAAATCACTGCCTCTGCCCGGCCTTCCCCATAATGGCGCCTGTAGAACTGCCTTAAATTGTAGTTATGGGAATGCATGACAATGGAATCGGCCACATAACGGATCTCACAGCCCTTTTGTCGGGCACGCCAGGTCCAGTCAATATCTTCAGAATACTGGATATCTTCATCGAATTTCATTTCCTCCCATACGGAGCGGCGAATGGCGGAAGATGCCATGGAGAAGCAGTGTCGCCAGTATTTCTGGTTTGAGCCGTCTCCAAAAGTATCTTCCGTATCTTTGGCAAAGATCGGGTGACAATCGGGTCGCGGGATCTGCCGGCCGAACACGGCTGCCACATTATCATCCGTAAACCCGGCCAACAGGTTCTTGAGCCATAATTCGTTTGAAGGGGTACAGTCAGAATTGAGAAACACGACGAATTCCCCATGGGAAGCCTCCATCCCCTGATTAAGGACCCGGCCCGGGACATAAGTCCCTTTCGGGATGTTAAGGGTGCGATCCGTATATTTCTTGATTTCACGGAGGGTACCGTCCGTGGATTCATTATCGAGAGAGATTAGCTCAAAAGGGGTGATCTGCCGGCTGACCATGGCCAAGGTATCTGCCATAAGAGGCATGTCATTATATGAGCGCATGACGATACAAGGTTTCATTTTGCATTTACTTCCAACAGCGTTTTGACGGGACTCCTGCCGACGCCGCCAAAGTGGCTACGACGGCCGGTTTGGAAAAGCCAAAAGACAGATCTTCTCCTGTTTAAATAAATCATTGATTGTCCTGGAATGACCTTTTCGAGGCTGATCGCCGCTTGCCATGCATTCCGCCAGGAGTGTTCGGTTCAACTCTTCCAAGGTTTCAGCTGCGGAATCGGAAACCATCGGGTTGTGCAAAATGTCCCGGAGACATCCTTCCATGTCTCTTTTTTCCCGTTCCGGGCCGGGTTCACGAAACCGCGAGCTGATCTGGATAGCCTTTCTGGTGATCTCACGCACTCGAGAATCACCGTATTTGATTTCGGAATTCCATAATAGCTCCGCCTTTTCGCGTGAAGGCTGTTCAAAAGGATCTTTTTTTTCATGGGGTGAAGGTTCCGGCTGCGGGGAAGATGATCGTTTTGAGATTGGGGATGTTGGTTTGTGCTGGCCGGATCTATCCAAGGTGACGACAAAATAGATCGATATGCCTATGAAAATGACACCCATCAGAATACCACCGAAAATGGAGGTTCGACGGGTATGTTGTATGGAAAACGTCTTGATTCGGGATTCAGATTTAGCTGAGCCTCTGAATTTGCGGTGAAGCAAAAAAACGCCCGCCAGACCTAAAATCAAGACCTGAATAGCGATGACCCATATGATCAAGGACGAATGTGAGAAACCGGAATCCATGTCACACCCTGCAAAAAAAGAGGCCTTGCTCTTTTTAATCCATTTTGGGTAACATGTAAAGTGAATGCCCACCTTATATTGAGGATCTCTGGTTTTGCAAAATATTCGAACAATTCTTGCGGGCTTAATGCTTTGCCTCTTCATATTCGGGATTTCCCCCTGTTCTGTGATTGCAGAAGCGGATGCGGGTGACCATCACGCGGTTCTTTTTATGGTTACCGGTCTGGCAGGCGCGAATCCTTACGTTGCCAAAGGCAGTCAATACAGTGCCAGGGTCTTGAATAAGATTGATCACTTTTGCGTTATCAAGGTAACCCCAAAGACCCTGGACATTACCGCCTATGATAATGAAAACCAGGTACTTGATCATGTGGGTTTGTCCAATCCGGCCGTCGTAGCCACTTTGGCGGAGTCGGCAGAAAAGAGGGAAGAATTTGTCAGGTCAGGCATGGTGTGGGAGGAGCCGATAGCTGGCAGATAAAATTTAAAAAGAGGTGGTAAAAATGGGATCGAAGACAGTTGTTATTTCGTTGGGGGGATCAATCATCGTACCGGAGGAGATTGACGTACCATTTTTGAAGATGTTCAAAGAGATTATCCGGAGTCTGAAAGATGAACGGTTTATTGTCATCTGTGGGGGCGGAAAGATCTGCAGAAACTATCAAAACGCTGCAAGGGAAACAGCGGAGATACCCAACGAGGATCTTGATTGGATCGGGATCAGCGCCACCCGGCTGAATGCCGAACTGGTCAGGTCGATTTTCGGGGATGAGGCCCACGAAAAAGTGATCCATGACCCTGATGAGGAGATCGATGGATCAAAAAGGGTGGTTATCGGCGCCGGGTTTGAACCGGGAAGTTCCACGGATCTGCGCGCAGTACAGTTGGCCAGGCGATTTGGCGCTGTCCGGGTCATCAATATGTCCAACATCGATTATGTGTACAGCGCTGATCCGAAAAAGGAGCCAAATGCCCGGAAACTCACGGAGATATCATGGGCCGCTTTCAGAAAACTGGTTGGAGATGAGTGGGATCCCGGGCTGAACATGCCCTTTGACCCCATCGCATCCAGAGAGGGAGAGGCGTTAGGGTTAGAAGTGGTCATCATCGGGAATGATGTGGACAATCTTGAGAAGCTCCTGAGAGGGGAACCCTTCAAGGGAACGACCATTACCTCCGGGTAGCCCCGGCCAGCAAATGAAAGATCCCAGCGGCTATGGGTTCACCTCCTCAAAAAACCACAGCCGGATTTTCCCAAGCCTATGATCGAGACTGTCAACAATAATTTGTCCCTATTACGATTATTCCTGGCCTTGCAATTGGTCGCCTGTTTGTTTTTCATTTAGCTTGATGTCCGGGTTTATCTTGAGATGGATTGTGAAACGGGTCCCTTTTCCCACCTCACTTTGTACATCAATCTTCCCTTTGTGCTTTTCAATGATATGATAGACCATATTAAGTCCCAGTCCCGTGCCTTTACCGACTTCCTTGGTTGTAAAAAAAGGATCAAAGATTCTCGATAAATTTTCCGCTGGTATTCCACATCCCGTGTCACTTATTTTGATCTCTACATCTTCACCGTTAATTCGCGTGGCAATCCTGATCTCCCCCCTGTCTTCAATGGCATGGGCTGCGTTCACCAGAAGATTCATAAGAACCTGATTGATGCGCTGCGGGTAACACTTTACACGGGGGATATCGCCAAGATCTTTGATTACTTCAGCTTTATATTTTATTTCATTCCGTACAATGTTGAGGGTGCTTTCAATTCCTTGGTTGATGTCAAATTCTTGTAATTCGGCTTTGTCCAAATGGGCGAAATTCTTGAGATCGCATACTATATTTTCCACTCTCTCGGTTCCGTCAAGAGACTCTTCGATTACATTTTTGAAGTCATCTATTATAAAATCCAGGTCAATGTCTTCTTTAATATTTACAATTTTTTCTAAAATGTTTTTGACAATTCTATTTTCATCCGTCTCTTTTTCGTTGTTAATCTCTTTTTCAAGTACCTGATACTGAACCAGCAATTCCATTATATCTTTTATGTATTCATTCAGGGTACTTAGGTTACTCTTCACAAAACCTACCGGGTTGTTGATCTCGTGGGCAACACCAGCTGCGAGTTGCCCGATGGAAGCCATTTTTTCAGATTGCAGGAGCTGAGACTGGGTATTTTGCAGATCGTCAAACGTTGCTTTCAATTCGGCTGTTCGTGCCGTAACCATATCCTTGAGGTTGTCTCTGTGGATCTTCAACTCCTTTTCAGAAGATTTGAGGTTCTTTACCATGCTTTTAAATGCTACCGCCATCTGTCCGAATTCATCGGACCGTTGATCGTCCAGATTGGGGATATCTTGGCCCTTTTCAATGTTCAAAGACGCTTGTGTCAGCTGAGTTACCGGCGCGATCAATTGCCCCACAAAAAACCGCGTTAGCAATAAAATTACCATGAATATCACAAGAACAATAGTTCCAATGACCCACACAATCGTATGAAACTCCCTGTGCTGTTCTTTGAAAGGAAAAAGGACACCATAGGAAAGTCTTCGTCCACTGAAATCGATAGCATTAGCCATGATTTTGTAATCGTCTTTAACGATCAAGATGCCGTCCGCGCTTTTCGCAACCTCCATTTTCCAGAAGGCAGGTCGAATATTAGATGTTATATTGGTCGTAATTAGTTTCTCTTCGGACCAAAGAGCATAATTATCTACCAATTTTTCCTGCAGATACTTTAAGAAATTGTGGCCCTTAAGGCTGATCGCTCCGTGTACATACCCCAATAGATCGCCGTCTCTATAAATCGGTAATGTATAACTGATGAAAGTGTCGGTTGCGTTTGTAACAAGTTCTGATCCCTCCCAGGCACTGAATGTCCCCTTGGTTTCTCCACTGGATGCCACAATTTGTTTTTCAACATCGGAGACGACAAGTGTTGAAAGTCCAAGGACTTCTATTTGGCTCTCTATGTATTTTCGAAGTTGAGGGATTATCTCAAGCTTCAGGGTCATCTGAAGCGTATTGTCCGAAGCCATCCTCGTAAGCCCCTGAATCAGTACGTTCCGTTTGTTATTCAAGATGAGTTGAAAAGTTTCAAGGCCGGCTTCCAGGCGGCTTTCAAAACTTGCTCGAAGCTGCTTTTCAAGCAAGCCCCCAAGGAGAGTACTTGATAGAATCATGGGCAGCAGTATGGCGGTGGTCACCAGAGCGGTAAGTTTTCCTCTAAAAGAGCTCAGATATTTATTGATGAACATGGTTGCCCTTCTTAACAGCAGGAGGATAGTTCATAATGACCGACCCTGCCCGAGCTTCATTTGTACACGTGATCCGCAGCTGTAAGAAGTGGAAGCGGGATATCAATACCCAGTTTTTTTGCCCGTTTCAGATTGAAAACAATGGCATAATCCGAAGCGTCATCTATTGAAAGATCTCCAGCTTTTTCGCCGTTCAGGATCTGCCCGGCCTTTCTCCCTGCTTGAAATCCCATGGCCTTGAAGTCAACAGCAGCCCCTCCGAACAATCCAACTTTTGCGAAGAAATAATTCAGTGCCATTTCAGGATGGGCACTGTTTTCCGTGGTCCACTTGAATATTTCAGGTGCTGTGTAAATCTCCGTATCAGACACTTTCAAGCGTAGGGCTACCGGATATATGGCGCCTATTCCTTCATCTTTATTAAGTGTTTCAATAAGTTCGGTATATTCCTGCCAATCTTTAACCCTCCTGAGTTCCCAATCGGTGTCTCCCGGCATATCTTTTGACTCGACTTCGAACTGGGTGGTTATTGCATTCCCGGTGGGGGAGTAGTCCGTAATTCCGACAATTTTCTTGCCCTTAAGGGCGGGTAGCGCATTCTGCATCACTTTCATGGAGCGACCCACATAGAGTTTTTCATAAATACCGGTGATGTTGCCCCCGGGCTTTTCCCGGGTATTCATGAAACGCTTTTTGGCATTATAGTTCTCCGGCTGACCATTCATTCCACAAAAAACGATCGCCAGCTCCTTGCTCCCCGCCAGTGGTAACGCCGCTTCACGAAATGCGTTATCATCCAGAACCACCAAAACTTCCGGTTTGAATTTTTCAATTTGCGCAGTGATAATTTCAGCCTCTTTTTTCATAGCCTCGGGAGTGGTATTTTTCTTTTTGGTGTCCATGTAATACCGCATGATCTCCAAATTCATTCCTTCAAACCAGCCGGTTTTATTCAACCCTTTGATCACGCCGGCTTCCTGCGGACCACCACAAATATGGTTTTGTTCATAACTAGCAGCAATGTAGACGCGTTTCATTTCCTCGGCTACGGCGACGGTCGTAAATAGAAAGAGCATCAAACCGGACAAAATTGATATGCTGATAATTCTCATCGTTACTCTCCTTTACTCAAATGCCAATTGGCAATTTCCAGTTTCGGTGTTTCCAGACGCAAGGACATATTCAGTGCCCATCACTGATTCTCCGTCTATCTTTCGGGCTGGAAAGTTGCAATTTTCTTGCCAAAGCACTAAAGTCCAAAAAAAATAGAAAATATGATATTATTTCAGAATGATATGGAACATGGAGATTTCGAGGAAATTTGAATGAAACAGGGTAGCGTCAAAAATCTAACGCACTTTTTGAGTGCGGTGACAATATGGCGGAGGCTGGGCGTTCCCTCGACTTCGGCAAAAACCATGGCGATGGCCTCGTCGGTAATACCCGCTGAGGAAAAAATGGGCGGACTGTGACGCTATACGTATACCGCATTCAGACCGGTTTTTTCATGCAATAGCCATTTACATTATGTTTTTTCATGGCGTATAATTGTTTTTCAGAGTTATGGCTTTTTTTTAATCGAATCTCGGAGAAAGACATCGTTTTTCATGAACTCGGAAACTCAGCATCGTTTTTCAGGGGCAGTCACGGTTTTTCATGAAAGGCGTCTGCCTGAAAGGGCAACGCCGGCCGGATATTCGGCCCTGATCGGCGCTTATAATTTGTCAGTCCCGTTGCCGCACACCCTCTCCGCCACGGGAGAACATCACAAGGTCTACGAGGATGCGGGGTGGCGCATCCTGACGCCACGCCACGCACCGAAGGCGAGCGTGGAAGGCCACCTTACCTTTGCCCTCAAATACGAGGGACTGGATCTTGCCGTGCTCAAGCGTTTCTTTTCAGTGGCCGGACCAGGCGAAATAGCAACCCTGGTGCACGCCAAACCCACGGGCCGTTATGCACGACGCATCTGGTTCCTCTATGAGTGGCTTACGGGCGAGCAACTGGATCTGCCCGATGCCGGGAAAGGAACATATGTGCCTGCTGTAGATCCCCATAAGCAATGGGCGATCGAAGGGGAGAACTCCCCGCGCCACCGCGTAAGGAACAATCTTCCGGGCACGCCGGCATTCTGTCCCCTGATCTTCCGTACGAAAAGACTCGATGAATTCATCGAAATGAATTTCCCTGCGCGGGCTCGGGCCGTAGTAGCCAATGTCCCGCGAGACTTGTTGGCACGCGCGGCAGCTTTTCTGCTTCTAAAGGACTCGAAATCGAGTTACGCTATTGAAGGCGAACGTGCGCCCCAGGACCGCATACAACGATGGGGCCGAGCCATCGGGGAGGCAGGCCGCCAGCCGATCGATCTGGAAGAGCTGTTAAGGCTGCAAAGAATTGTTATTGGCGATGCCCGCTTTGTGCAGTTAGGGCTTAGGTGGGAAGGGGGATTTGTGGGGGAGCATGATCGCCAGACACGCATACCATTGCCCGACCATATCAGCGGGCGGCCGGACGATCTTGCCTCTCTCATCGACGGCATGGTTGCCTTCGACCGGGGACCATCGCAAAAGCTCGACGCTATCTTAGCTGCCACAGTTTTGGCCTTCGGTTTCATTTACATTCATCCTTTTGAGGACGGGAACGGCCGTATTCACCGCTACCTTATCCATCATGTACTTGCCCAAAGAGGGATAAACCCGCCCGGCGTGGTACTCCCGGTGTCTGCCACCATTTTAGAGCGAATCGACGAATACCGCCGCATTCTGGAAGACTATTCGAAGCGGCTTCTGCCGGTGATCAAGTGGAGGCCTACTGAGGGCGGAAACGTCAATGTCCTGAACAACACAATCGACTTTTACCGTTTCTTTGACGCAACACCGCATGCCGAATTCCTTTACGCCTGTGTGCGAAAGACCATAGAAGAAGACCTGCCGAAAGAAACAGCGTTCCTCAGGCGATATGATGAGTTCAGTGAACGTGTGGGGAACATTGTGGATATGCCCGATCGCATCGTAGATCTTCTTTTCCGCTTTCTCAGGCAAAATAAGGGCCGCCTGTCAAATCGTGCACGTGAGGGCAAATTTGCTGAGCTCACGGCACGGGAAACGGAACGTATTGAGCGAATTTTCAATGATGCCTTTGCCGATTCTGAGTTGGAGGAATAGGGGAGGAATAGGGGACAGACCGTTTTTTGAGAGAAATGCCGGACCTCTACGAAAAACGTGGTCTGTCCCCTATTCCTTGTCCTATTCCTCGGCGGTCCCGGCCAGCAAATTAATTTCCAACCCTTAATCGGAGGATATTGAAGAATGACTTACCTATATGCTTTTCTTGCTTTCGTTATGGTGTTAGGGAATTCCGTCTCTGCCGTGGCAGGGGATTGGGAGGCCATTGGTGGGAACAAAACCAATTTTCCAAGATCAAGTGAACCATCAAACAGCAGCAGGTCAAAAAATATCGATGTGCCTGTAGTGCATATGGATTCGATGGGGGACGATTTTGGAAGGGGAAAACTACATCAATGCGAATATCAAATCCGCGAACTTTCCGAGCCACCTAGACGACCTCCAACGCCGAAAGAGATCAAAGAGCTCGAAGAGTGCAGGAACAACTTGAAGAGGTATATTAAAAAGGGCAAGGGCATCGAAAGATACGATCTGCGCACCATGGGGGAAATGGTGTCAGGTATTGATGAGATCCTTAATCCGGGGGGAGGGTCCTGCACTATTCGTATAAAACCAAACTTCGCGGAGGCAGGGGAAGAAATCGTTTCCATCGGAATTGTGGCGTATGTTCCTCAACGTAAGGCCTCTGATGGCGTCTCGGTCAGGCTGAGTGAAGGGTCAGCATCGTTAACGGGAGGCCGAATTGCGCTCACGCAAGGGAAAACCAACCATAAGGAACAGATTGTTTTCAGTGGGGACGCTTGTCTGAACGGCCAAAACTCAAAACCCGGGGAGACGAGCTCAATCTCGGTTTTTACAGGTAGACAGTCCTGTGCGTCCGCCGCTTTTAAATGGAAAGACCCTGAGCCTCCGAAAATCAGACATTTCATTTGCCGAAAAGATGAAAAGACGAAAAAAATCTTTCTTGGATGGAGTGTAAAGGGCGCCAAAAGCGTTAATATCACGGGATGTCCTGATAAATGTCCGTCTAATCTCAATCCCAAAGAAGGCTCCATATACATACCCGTTCCCTTGAATGTGGAGACCGCGACTTTCATTCTGACTGCAAAAAAATTCGACAAAGAAGAGACCCAGACTAGGACCGTCCAACTTAAAGGACAGAGTTCTCCAATTGTCCTTCTCTTACCAATAAATAACAGTACCACAACGGAAGAAAGCATAAAAGTAAAAGGCAGGGTCTCTCCAACACCACCTGTTGGATACAGGCAAGCTTCAATCTACGTTGAAGGACAGCCTGCCGGCACCGCCGTGATCAACAGCAGCGGCGTGTTTGAGTGGCGTGGCCTTCTGAAGAATAAGACGAAAAAAGAGCACCTTGTATTGAAACTTCCAGACAAAACACTTAAAGAATGCGGTGAGTTTAAGAGCAAGCTTTACATGGGTAACTCTGCCAATATGCATGAAATAAGCAACACCATCAAAGCGGTGGTAAAGCTTGAGGGAGGCGAAGTAATAACCGCCTCTGCCAGGGTTAGGCACCTGCCAAGGGTTACCGGGATGCGGTGGAGCACCTCCGATGTTGATGTTAAGAGTATTTGTGCGAATGCAGAGGGAAAACTGGGACCAGATGATACTCATATCCTGGACCCCAACAAACCCATTGACCTCGATGCTGTTAAGGTGACAGGTGTTGTCGATTTGAATAATAACATGATATGTGATCAGAGCCTGCGCATGGATACAACAGTAGGAAGCGTGACAGCTACCGCCACATACACGATAAACATCAATAATGAGTGTGATTAAGTATCCTTCGCAACTTCTTGACACATGGGCAATTGAGTTGACTCCAAAACCACTCAGTCGTTTTGCCTTAATACCGTTTGAGTGAGTTGTCTCTCATTTTCCCCCCTTTGTCCCCTACTCCTCGCTATTCCTCGGCGGTCCCGGCCAGCAAATGAAAGACCCCGGCAGCGATGGCCATATCCACAATGGTGAATTCGGACATGGGCACAAGCTCATGGACGTCGACATACCGGCGCAGGACCGGGTAAGGGTCTGTGGTGGCATAACTGTAGGGATAACTGTTTTCGTCTGTCTGGGCCGCACGGTAAAAGGGTTGGCCATTGCTCATATGGGCAAACACACCGAATACCGGAATGCCGGGCACCGGTTCATCCACCCCGTCATACAAAGAGACCTTGTGCAGTGGATCGCGGGGATAGCGTGCTCCTAAACCGGTGATAAAAGAGAAAGAGAGGGGGTTGGCGCCTAACTGAGCGTCTAAGTTTAGGGTGGCGGCATCTAAATATTTCCGCTGAGAACTCAGAGCCCATGCCTGCAGCAGAGGAAATGCGTATTCTGAGCTCTGGGTAAATGCGCCCCAGCCGATCCAATCGGGCACATCCAGGCGAGCGCCGTTGCCATAGGGGTTTTGCTCGGTCAGGGTCACCAGTTGATCGGCGTTTTTAATGATTTTATTACGGATGTCCTCCTGTATGTGGCTGTTGGCCCCGGGTTGGTTGGCCCGCAAATAGGCCCAATAGGCGCATTTATAAAAATGCTGCCAATTGTTCCAGCCTTGAGTGTGGTCGTTGTTGGCCCACCATTTTTCGAAATATTCCCCGTATTCTTCTTTTCCGGTGGTCCGGTAGAGCTCTGCCGCTGCCCAGAGGCGATTATCAGCATCATCGGCGTCATTGTATTCCCCGGTCCCGGCTCCTTCGGGGTTCTTGAATCCCCCCGGAGGGATCGCTTCCGTATGTGTCCTGAGTAACCCCCACGCAAGCTCAGCCCGGTTGAGATAATCTTCCGCAAGCTGTGAATCAAACGTTCTCCACAGGCGGCTGGCACTGGCAAAGACCGCAGCCGCCAGCGCGGTGTCGTGGGTCGTTTTTTCAAAAAGAAAACGAGGGGTTTCTTCTTCATGTGGCATACCACTGAACCAGGTCTCAGCGGTGAGTTTATGGTACACGGCCCCATCGTCCGCCTGGATCCGGGCGATCCAATCCACCTCCCAGCGGGCTTCGTCCAGGAGGTCGGGCACGCCATTTCCGCTCTCGGGGATGTTCAATGTGTCACCCCGAACTTAGCAGGATCAAGATCGTAAGCGGTGAAAAGAAACCACAATGCCGCAGCGGCCGTGGGCATATATTTTCCGTAGTCGCCCGCGTCATGCCAGCCACCGTGGGCATCAATCATTTCTCCCGGTATTTCGCCCGCGTAAAGGGGTGTGTCCGGCAGGGAAGTGTGGAATCGGGCATCTATTTTCCGCCCGCCAGGGTCGTATTCATGGCCCATGGGACGGGTAAACCGATCCTCCGCATAGGGTGCCGTCAGATCCGTGCCGCTTCTCTGGTAATAAAGGCCTCGGGCCGTGGTGTAAGCGGCGTGATTCAGGACATCCGCATCGATGTCAAACGGGTCTGACAAACCGATGCCGGGAACACAGGCCTGGTAGGTGCCAGGGTCTCTCAGGTCGGAAAAATCGAAGGCATAGACATCCTCACCCGACAGCTGCCAGTTGGCGGCCCTCAAAACAAGGGGCGCAGAGAAAGCCGTTTGCTCTGTTTCAACATCGTTTATATACACCCGAGGCGGCGGATCCGGCAGGCGAAGGGGGCCGTAACCGAGTGCGAACGTTCCGTAGAGATTTCCGGATCCCAGGTTGGCGCAGCCTGCCCACGCCTTTGACGTCCCGTTGATCAAAGCGCCGTGCTTCCCCACGCCCCAGAATTGACGCCCATGTTGTCTGGAAAGAGCATGGATAGCGCCTGGGGTCCCTGAAGATATGGCCGCAAAAGGGGAACTGCCGAATCCGGGCTTGTGCCAAAGGAGACCGTCGTCTCCCCCGATCCATACCGCCCCGTTTTCATCAGAGGTCATGGATCGGAGGGTCCCTAACGTGCCGACAGGAGTATCAGGAACATCTTGAAAGGCCTTCCAGTGTCCATGGGAATGTAAAAGCACCGAGCCGTTGGCACCGCAGGCCCACAACCAGTCCTCATGGGGGCCATGGATGGCGTATAGGTCTTCATGGGCGGGTTGTTCGTCGAGTATCCATCGGGAGCCGTCCCAGCGGAGGATCGTGCCCCCGTCGCCGACCGCCCAGGCCTTACCACCGGGGCCCGCCCAGACAGCCCGGAGATTCTGTTTGGTGGGGGTATCAACCCGGGTCCAGACGTCATCGGCCAAACGGATCGTTGTGCCGCCTGCGCCAACGGCCCACCCGATGTTTGTGGGGCCAAAACAGATCGCGAGCAGATCCTGGGATGTCGGGGATTTAACCTGCTTCCAACCCGAACCATCCCAATGGATGATCGTTCCGGCATCTCCAACGGCCCACACGCGGTTCTCCCGGAGGGCTGCCACCGCACGAAGGGTTGAGGAGACCGGACTTACCGCCTCACCCCAGCCATACTGATCATCCCATATAAATATGGCCCCCTTCTCACCCACAGCCCATGCGCCGCCGCCAAGGTCACCCGAATAGCCGCCCACATAACCGATTTTAGGTCGATCGGGCAGGTAGCCGACCTGATTAACTTTGATATTGGGATTGAGGAGGCGGGTATCGTCGTATGTGAAAGAAAACCATGCCGGTTCCATGAGATTGCCGGAGGGATCGGCAATATCCTCAACCTTCAGCGTGTACTCATGCCAATTTTTAAAGGGGAAGGGAAATTTCAAGAATGCCCGGTAGCGATTGATAGCGGTTTTGCTATCTGTAAATTCCTCAACCCGGTAATGGATTCCCGTATCCAAAGGCGCCACGGCACGTTCATAAGATGGGTCGGTGTTGCTCCGGACGGTATAGTTGGATAATTCTTTTACGCTTTTATGATCGTAACGTTTGTTGAATGTGAGGCGCAGGACCGTGTTGCTCTCCGGAAAAGGGGCATCTTTCCCGGAGGTGATCAAAACCGGCGGGCTCGTCGTTCTAAGGATAATATCATCCACATAATAGACGCGCTCAAGACTATCCTTGTTCCAGTTCAGGCTCTCCACATTGCCCAGGTCCCATGCCGCAGTCTCGAGGTCGGCAAGGGGAATGGTCACCCGGCGCCACGTATGATCAATCACGCCGCCATCCATATAATCGGAGATAGAGACAAGATTGCTGGTCTGGTTCCAGGTTTTCACGTAAAAAGTGGGGTTGCCCGGATCTGCCTCGAAACTCCTGAAATGAAACTCAATCACATCATGGGCGGTAAAATTCCTGCGTTCTCCTCCCCCGCAATAAAGCCTGTACACCGGACGGTGCCATCGGTCCGGATTGAGCTTCAGGCCGTTACTCTCATGGTTGCCTTCCCCGGATCGTTCCTGGAGGTATTCGAGGCATTCAGGGCTGCTCCGGTCTTCGTATAAAATCTGAACTCCCGGATCAGCGTCGCTGCAAAATGCCACGCCTGACAGGGACGGCAGAAACAGGGCGATGGAACAGGCAACAAACAAAATGCTCAATTTAGTCTTTATTTTCACTTTTATTATATTTAAAGTCTTGGATTGCGGACATAGCCCGCCTTAGGACTCAATTAGAAGGCAGAAGAAGTGCCATGCACCGGCCCGGCCCAGTCCGGACCGGCACGGTGCACAAGAGAATGACCCAAGATCATCAGAATGGCGGGACAATGCTGTAGCCCAGGAACCCTTTGGTGATGTACCTGAGACCCACGTAAAAAGCGAGCAGCACAAAAAGCCGTTTAAGCCAGATGTCCGGAATATACTTGGAGGTACGGGGTCCGATCATGCTGCCGATAAAGATGCCCACCAGCTCCGCACCGATAAAACCCCACTGGACCGGGACGCCTTTTCCCACCATATAACTGAAGATGGAAACGATCATGCCCACCAGAACCACCAGGCCGCTGGTGCCGGCCACCAGGAACATGGGGAGACCCGCCACCGTTGTGAGGAACGGGACATACAGGAACCCACCGCCAACTCCCAGAAACGACGCCAGCGCCGCAATGAAGACACCGCCCAGCATGGGAATAAAGGCTTTGAATTTAAACTCCACGCCGTAAAAGCTGAATCGGATGGTTCCGACGAAGAATGTCAAGGCCCAACCCGCCAGGGCCAGGAGGTAGGCCACCCATTTGGCGCCGCCGCCCAGGTTGGCCCAGAGCGCACTGGCCACCACCACGGCAAGTGCCACAAACATAATGGTCCAGCTGCCCTCAAGCACCTTAACCCCCTGCTTGCTGTCCCCACCCTTCTTGGCCTCTTTTTCAAAAGCAGCCGCCGCTTCCTTGGCTTTTTTTCGCTTGGCCTGGCCTCCCTTTGTGGTTTCGCGGAAAAGAATGATGCCGAGAGCCAGCACCGCAATACCGAAGTAACCGATATAAGACTTCAGGCTGATTTTGCCGGCGGTCAGATCCGGGATGAGCCATGATCCCCCGACCCCGCCAATGGCCAGACACATGCCCAGGGGGGCCACCAGACGACCCATTTTGTAATAGTTGAAACTGGAGATTAAACCGCTCAGGCCCACCAGCCACTGGTTGGACACACGGATGGAATCGGTCAACAGTTTGTTCATGGGATAACCCTTGCCGAAATCCTTGGCATAGTCCCCCAGACCGAATATGGTGATGTGCCCCACACCGGCCATAATACCGCCAAATGCCCCCACCGTGGAAAAAATCCAGCCCACCCATATGGCCCACAGAAAGCCGAGGACAAAATTGACTTTAGGCGCACCGGGAATCCCCAGGAAACCGGGTTCCGCATCCTTGGTAATTTTTCCGTCCTTAATCCCCTGTGAAATGGCCTCGGAAAGGCTGTCCGCCGAGGCGGAGGTGGCCGTAATACATACAACGGTGAAAACACTGACCACCAACAGAACACACAAAATCCATCTCGTACTTCTTTTCATACCCCTCCCCCCTTGTAACCGGTTTGATTAATGAAAACACTCAACCAGCTTAGAGCATCATGATTTATGCATCAAGGAAAAAAACAAAAACTTTAAGTAGGGGCGAAAAATTTTTCGCCCTTACAGTTTATCCTTGACCTGTTTAGGAACTATGGATATTTTTTACAAGTCAAAGTGACACTCATAATCTGCAAGGAGATTCAGATGACGCCCATCAGAACAAAAATCGTCTGCACCATCGGACCGGCTACCAGTTCGCGAAAGGTATTGAAAGAGCTCATTCTGGCTGGCATGAACGTGGCCAGACTCAATTTTTCACACGGCACCCATAAAGAGCATAAGAAGGTAGCCGATTCGGTGAAGTCCCTCTCACGGTCCCTTAAACGACCCGTTGCCATTATGCTGGACCTCCAGGGACCCAAGATTCGAACGGGCCTGATCAAAGGGGGCAGCCTCATGGTGAAGGCCCATGACCCCTTCACCATCACAACCCGCCCAGTAAAAGGCGAACCCGGCATCATTTCAACGGCCTATGGCGGTATCACCAAGGACCTTCAGCCAGGCGACAAGATCCTCATGGACGATGGGTTGATTGAGTTGAAGGTGCGAAGCAAAAATAAAACGGATCTTTTCTGCGAAGTGGTTACCGGCGGGAGGGTCGGCGAACACAAGGGGATTAATCTACCCGGCATCACCACCGGCATTATCGCGGTCACGGAAAAAGATAAAAAGGACCTGGATTTCGGACTGGATATGGGGATCGATTTTGTGGCCGCCTCTTTTGTTCGCAATGCCGGGGATGTGCAGATCCTGAAACGCATTCTTAAAAAGAAAGGCGTGAACATTCCCGTGATCTCTAAAATTGAAAAGCCGGAAGCCCTCGACAAGCTGGAGGAAATCCTCGATGCAAGTGAGGGGATCATGGTGGCACGGGGAGATCTGGGCGTCGAGCTTTCACCTGAGAAAGTGCCGGTGGCACAGAAAAAAATGATCACACTGGCGAACCGGAAACGAAAACTGGTCATTACCGCGACGCAAATGCTGGAGTCCATGACGGAGCACCCCCTGCCCACCCGCGCTGAGGCATCCGACGTTGCCAATGCCATCGTGGATGGCACCGATGCCATCATGCTGAGCGGGGAGACATCCGTGGGGAAGTACCCGGTAAAGGCCGTAAAAATGATGACGCGAATCGCCAGGGTAACGGAAAAGAATTTTCCGGCAACCGCCCCTTTTTCACGTAAAACGTCCAGTTTTTCCGATACCATTTCAGAGGCCGCCTGCCTGGCAGCTGAAAACCTGGGGCTTAGTGCCATTACGCCCTTCTCCCAATCCGGTTTCACGGCCCGGCTCATTTCAAAATACAGGCCGTCGGTTCCCATTATCGCCCTTACGCCCACCGAAGCCGTTCAACGGTCCCTTGCCCTCAGTTGGGGCGTAAAAGCCCTCTTGCTGCCCCTCATGGGCAATTCGGACATCATGATCAAGGCCATGGAAAAACAGCTTCGAAATAAAAGGCTGGTTCGAAAAAATGATCGCATTATCATCGTTGCGGGATTCCCGCTTATGAAACAGGGAAAAACCAACATGATGAAACTGCATGTGGTTGGGGAGGAATAACAATTGCGGAGTGCGGAATGGGGAATGCGAAAAGACCGGCTGTCAATGAATACTTGCGTTTTCGAAGGATTTTCTGATATTATCGGCGGGTATTCCTAATTGTAGGGGCAGGCCTATGTGCCTGCCCTGATGATACGCGAACACCCAAAACAGGGCAACCACAGAGGGTTGCCCCTACGACGCGACAATAAAACCGAGTGGAACCTATAAAATGATCGGTATATCCAAACTCTATTGTGGTACAGTGGAGCCCTCCGATGCGCTTCGATACGGAAGGCGCTCTAAAGATCTCCCATCTCATCTCCTTCAGTTTTCTGAAGACAAACGCCCCGTGGTGGTGTGGAATATCACCAAGGCCTGCAACCTCAAGTGCGTCCATTGCTACGCCAGGGCGGTTGAACAAAAATCCAAAGGGGAACTCTCCCATGAAGAGGGGTTGCGCCTGATTGACGATCTCGCGGACTTCGGTTCGCCGGTGATCCTGTTTTCAGGGGGCGAACCGCTCATGCGGCCCGATCTGGTGGACCTGGCCAACTATGCGGTATCCAAAGGGATGCGAGCGGTTATTTCCACCAACGGTACCCTCATTACACCCCAAAAGGCCGAGGAATTAAAGAAAGTGGGTCTTTCCTATGTGGGGGTCAGCCTCGATGGGATGGAAGAAATAAACGACCGCTTTCGCGGCAAAAAGAGCGCTTTTAAAGACGCCATGGAAGGGATCCGGAACTGCCAGGCGGTGGGTCTCAAGGTGGGTCTGCGGTTTACCATCAACCGAATGAATGCGGTGGAGATTCCCCGAATCTTTGATCTGGTGGAAGAAATGGAAATCCCACGGATCTGTTTTTACCACCTGGTGTATGCGGGGCGCGGATCCAACATGGTGGAAGAAGATCTGGAACACATTCAAACCCGAAAGGTGGTGGACCTGATTATGGACCGCACCCGGGACCTTCATGAGCGGGGAAAGCCCAAAGAAGTGCTCACCGTGGATAACCATGCGGACGGGCCCTATATATACCTCCGAATGCGTAGAGAAAAGGACCCCAGGGCGGAAGATGTGCTGCAACTGCTCAGGATGAACGAAGGGAACAGTTCGGGCCTGGGCATTGGATGCGTCAGTTGGGATGGCGCGGTTCATGCGGACCAGTTCTGGCGGCATTACAGTTTCGGAAACGTCTTGGATCGCCCTTTCAGTGAAATCTGGTCCGATCTTTCAAATCCTTTGATGGCAAAACTAAAAGAGAAGAAAAAACATGTGAAAGGCCGTTGCGCCACATGCCGGTGGCTGGATGTGTGCGCCGGAAATTTCAGGGTCAGGGCCGAAGCGGTGACCGGCGATATCTGGGCCGCGGAACCCGCCTGCTACCTCACCGATGAAGAAATAGCGTAACATCTGAAACGGAGACTCGCCAACCCATGATCACACGACCGAGACGACTGAGAAGAACCGGCACCATTCGAGATATGGTTCGGGAAACCCACCTTTCCACCCAAGATTTCATCGCGCCCCTATTTGTCAAACATGGTAAAAACATTCAGGATCCCATCCGGAGCATGCCGGGACAGTTTCAATTTTCACCGGATACGCTGGTACTTGAAGCGGAGGAACTCTGGGCCTTGGGCGTTCCCGCGCTGATCCTTTTCGGTCTGCCCGACGGTAAAGATCCTACGGGAAGCAGGTCCTGGGCCGAAGACGGGATTGTGCAAATCGCTGTCAAAGAGATCAAAGACCGTTTGCCGGACATGGTGGTCATGACGGATGTGTGCCTTTGCGAGTATACGGATCACGGGCATTGCGGTGTTATTCTGGACGGTGTGGTGGATAATGACACCACCCTGGAATTGTTGGCACGACAGGCGGTGAGCCATTGTGACGCAGGGGCCGACTTCGTGGCCCCTTCGGACATGATGGACGGTCGCGTCGGCCATATTCGACGCGCCCTTGATGATGCCGGTTACCAAGACCGGGGCATCCTTTCCTATGCCGTCAAATATGCGTCCGCATTTTACGGCCCCTTTCGGGATGCAGCGGATTCAGCGCCTCAGTTCGGTGATCGCACCGGCTACCAGATGGACCCGGCCAATGCCCTGGAAGCCCTGAAAGAGGCGGAATTGGACATTGAAGAAGGGGCGGACATGATCATGGTCAAACCCGCCCTGCCCTACCTGGATATCATATCACGGGTTCGGGAAATCACTTTGCTTCCCCTGGCCGCTTATAATGTGAGCGGTGAATATGCCATGGTGAAAGCCGCGGCCTCAAAAGGCTGGCTGGACGGTGAACGGGCCATGATGGAAATGCTCATGGCCATCAAGCGTGCGGGAGCCGACCTGATTCTCACCTATTTTGCGAAAGAAGCCGCCCGGAAATTGAGAAATGAAAACTGAACTCAATCCTCACCATTCGGTCATCCATAAAGGGCAGGCACAAGACCTGCCCCTACCCCGTCTCGTGGCCTGGGAGTTGACCCGAAAATGCAACCTCAACTGCGTTCACTGCCGGGCAGGTTCCGACCGGGGGCCGTACCCCGGAGAACTGGAAACAGCCAAATGCCTTGAAATATTGGAACAGATCCGGAAGGTGGGGAACCCCATCGTTATCCTCACGGGCGGCGAACCCCTTTTGAGAGAAGACATCTTTGATCTGGCCGCGGCAGGCACCGACATGGGTCTTCGCATGGTCATGGCCACCAACGGAACCCTGTTGACACCTGAAATAATTGCCCGCATGAAAACGTCCGGCATCCAGCGGCTCAGTATCTCCATCGACGGCGCAACCGCAAAACAGCACGACGCCTTCAGGCAGGTGCCCGGCGCCTATGACGGGGCGATGGAAGGGATCCGGCTGCTGAACCAGAACGATTTTGAATTCCAGATCAACACCACCGTTTCCCGTCATAATGTAACGGAGCTTCAAAAAATTCTGAACATGGCTGTCAAACTGGGGGCCGTGGCCCATCACATTTTCCTGCTGGTTCCCACGGGCCGCGCCAAAGAGATGGTCAACCAGGAAATCGATGCCCTTGAATATGAAAAACTGCTGCACTGGTTTTACCGTATGCGGGATCAGGTCCCCCTTCATTTGAAAGCGACCTGCGCCCCCCATTACTATCGCATACTGCGCCAGGAAGCGCGTAAAAGGGGTGAAAAAGTCAGTTTTGAAACCTATGGGCTGGATGGTGTTACAAGAGGGTGCCTGGGCGGAACGTCTTTTTGTTTCATCTCCAACACCGGTATTGTGCAACCGTGCGGTTACCTGGAGCTTAGTTGCGGAGACCTCAAGACATCATCGTTCCAATCGGTCTGGGAGAATTCCGAAATTTTCAGTTCGTTAAGAGATTTTTCAGCGTATAAGGGAAAATGCGGCCGATGCGGCTACATTCGGTTTTGCGGTGGCTGTCGCGCCCGCGCCTTTGAAGCCACCGGCGACTATCTGGCCGAAGAACCCCTTTGTGTTTATGAACCGGGCGCACAATAGAAACTGATGAACGTCCAACATCGAACATTCAACATCGAATGGTGAATGGGAATGGATACCAAATACCGTAAAATCCTGAACGAAATCCAGTCTGACTTCCCCATATCATCCCGGCCTTATCGCGACCTGGGCAACCGGCTCCACATGACGGAGAGTGAGGTTCTTGACGCCGTAGAACGCCTTAAAGAAAAAGGCATCATCAGGCGAATCGGGGGGAACTTCCAATCTTCCAAATTGAATTTTGTCAGCACCCTATGTGCCGCACGTGTGCCGGAAGAGAAAATCGACCATTTTGTCCGGACCGTAAACGCTTATCCGGGCGTAACCCACAACTATCTGAGAGCCCATTCCTACAATGTCTGGTTCACCTTTATTGCCGAAGAAATGAATATTATCGAGGATACCCTTGAGACCATACGGCGGGAAACCGGCGTAAAGGAGATCTTGAACCTGCCCGCCGAAGAAATGTTCAAGATCAAGGTCGACTTTGCAGTGTAATCTTTAACCCCCGAAAAAGAGGTTTCCGGGAAATGAAGGCCAACACCCTGATATTCGTTGTGGATGATGAGCCCACCGCAAGAACTCTCATGTCGAAATGGATTCAAAAATTCGGTTATAAAGTGCGAACATTCAGCGACGGCGAAAAATGTCTTGAGGCCCTGGATGAGGGGCCGTCAGCCATCTGCCTTGATATCATGATGCCCGGGCTGGACGGCATTGAAGTTTTAAAACGTATTCAAAGCATGGAAAAGGAACTGCCCATCATCATGGTTACCGCCAAGGATTCATTGGAGCTGGCGGTTAAATCCATGAAGCTGGGGGCTTATGATTACATCCGAAAACCCATCGACCGAAGCCGGTTGGAGACATCCCTTAAAAAGGCTGTGGAAAAATACGCCATGGCCAAAAAAATCACCCGACTCCAGAAGGAACTGGGCCATACGTATTCATTTCATAATATCATCGGAAAAACCGCTGTAATGGATAAGGTTTTCAACCAGATTGAAAAGGTGGCGAACAACAACATCAACGTTTTTATCCAGGGAGACAGCGGCACGGGCAAGGAACTGGTTGCCAGGGCCATTCACTATCAGGGTTCCCGTCAAGAAGGCCCCTTCGAAGCTGTCAATTGCGGTGCCATACCGGAGAACCTTCAGGAAAGTGAATTTTTCGGCCATCAAAAAGGCGCATTTACCGGTGCCGTTCGGTCGCAGGCCGGCAAAATTGAGGTGGCCAACGGCGGCACCCTTTTCCTCGATGAAGTGGGCGATATGTCGCCAAGCCTTCAAGTGAAGCTCCTTCGTTTTCTTGAAACCAGAACCATTGAACGGGTTGGCGGGCGAAAGCGTATTTCGGTTGATGTGCGGATTATTTCCGCCACCAACAAAATTTTGAAAACGGAAACGGAGACCGGCAATTTCAGGGAAGACCTCTACTATCGACTCATGGTTTACCCCATTACCATTCCCCCCCTTAGAGATAGAAAAGAGGATATTCCGGTCCTGGCGCAGCATTTTCTGAACAAATACATGAAGGAAACCAAGAAAGATATCCGATCTGTTGATCATGACGCCATGGAGGCCATGGTTGCTTATGCCTGGCCGGGAAATGTGAGGGAACTGGAAAACGTCATTCAACGGGCCATGGTCACATCGGACAGCGATCATCTGGAGATCTCAAACCTTCCTTCGGAAATTGCGGACGGCTCCCGTGCCGATCCCGGGGAATGTTTACCCGAAGGTGAAAAATCTGAAAACCGCAAACCCGTTGAATTTTCTTCCCGGGAAGTGGCCCCCCTTTCAACCATGGAAAAACTGGCCATGCTCAACGCACTTGAACTGACCCGGGGAAACCTGGCATTGACCGCAAAGAAGCTTGAAATTTCAAGGGCGACCCTTTACCGGAAAATCGACAAATATGATCTTCGAACACTGAGCCCTTTCCTGCGAAAGGATCAAGGAACCATGGAAATCTCAAACGCGTGAAAATAACAACGGTTTCCATTGGTTAAATTGTTTTATTAAACCTAATGATAACATCAGGGGTGTATGCAATGTTTAAAAACATTCTGGTTCCAACGGATTTTCTGGATGATAATCAACATGCCTTGGAGATTGCCGCCAGGCTTTGCTCCATGGACAGCGGCAAAATCGTGCTACTGCATGTCATCGAAGTCATTCAAAATACAACCTTTGAAGAATTTGAAGATTTTTACAGCAGCCTTGAAAAACGTTCTTTTGAAGGCCTCAATGCCATCATTGACCGCCTGAACCTCACCGAAACGGCTGTGGTCCCACAGGTGGTGTACGGCAACAGAACCCATGAAATTGTTCGTTACGCTGAAGAGAACAATGTGGATTTGATTATCATGAAATCCCACAAGGTTGATCTTGAGGAGCGAAGCCAGGGATGGGGAACCATCAGCTACAAGGTGAGTATTCTGGCTCAATGCCCTGTTTTACTTGTGAAATAAACGGTTTTTTTTGGAAAAACCCGCATCACCCATACCCTTTGCCAAACAGCTGCAAGTTTTTCTGCCGTTTGCGCTGGGGTATTTCCTTTCCTACCTCTATCGGGTCATTAACGCTGTACTGGCCCCCGACCTGGCTGCCGACCTGGGCGTGGGCCCCTCCGGGCTGGGGTTGCTCACGGCGACCTATTTCATTACCTTTGCGGCGTTTCAACTCCCCTTGGGCATTTTGCTGGACCGGTTCGGCCCCCGCAGGATTGAAGCAGGTCTACTGATCCTGGCCGCGGCCGGGGCCTTTATATTTGCCAACGCCGGCACCTTGACCGGTCTGGTCATTGGCCGGGGTCTCATCGGTTTTGGCGTATCGGCATGCCTGATGGCGGCCTTCAAAGCCTTTGTGATCTGGTTTCCCAAACAACAACTACCCCGGATCAACGGTTTTCAAATGGCGGCGGGGGGCCTGGGCGCCCTTGCCGCTACGTCCCCGGTGGAGTCAGCCTTGACCGTAACGGATTGGCGCGGGGTCTTCACGCTGCTGACAGCACTCACCGTTCTGGTGGCAGCGGTCATATTCTTCATTGTACCCGAACGCCGAAACCCCAACAAGGAAGAGCCCTTCATCGACCAGATGCGGGAAATAAGGACCATTCTGACGAGTCTCCATTTCTGGCGAATTGCGCCCTGGGCCACCTTGAGCCAAGGGACCTTCCTAGCGGTTCACGGACTCTGGGCAGGACCGTGGTTGCGGGATGTGGCGGGATACGACCGTTCCACAGTAGCCGGCACATTACTATTACTGGCTGTGGCCATGGTTCTGGGCTTTGTTACACTGGGGACAGCGGCAGAACGCCTCAGCCGACGCGGCATTTCGACCCTGTCGGTGGGGGCAATGGGCATGGGCTTTTTCATGGCCGTGATGGTACTGATTGTGTCGGGGAATAAATCCGGGGTCACATTGATGTGGATGCTGTTCGGATTTTTCGGTACATCCGGCATTCTGCCTTATGCGGCGCTTTCGCAAAGTTTTCCCCTGCGCCTTTCCGGAAGGGTAAACACAGCACTGAATTTGCTGGTGTTTCTGGCGGCCTTTGCGGCCCAATGGGGTATCGGGGCCATCATCGGCATTTGGCCCACCACCGGATCTGGGGGGTATGCACCGGTGGGTTATCAGGCCGCCTTTGGCATACTTCTAGCCATTCAGCTCATCACCATCTTCTGGTTCTGGTTTGCGAGCGCTCTTTTGAAGAAAGCCTCATATGAGCCGGTTTCCAACATGTAACCGGACAGTTTTCAAAGGATAGAGGCTATTTTCTTGTTGATTATAGCCATAAAGATAGCTATATTGTTTGAAAAGGTTATATGAGGTGCATCGTAATGCAAAAACAATACTCAATAGCAGACGCAAAAAACAAACTGCCCTCCATTATACATCAGGTGGAGAAAGGACCTTGCATAAAACTAACGAGGAGGGGAAAACCAGTTGCCGTTTTGTTGTCGATTGGTGAATTTGAACGACTTAACATTTCGAATTCCGGTTTTTGGAACGCCTTAATGTCGTTTCGACAGAGGATTGATTCAGAAGGGTTGACATTCTCCGGCAACGAATTTCAAGGACTTCGTGATCCTTCTTTGGGTCGGGAGGTTGACTGGGACTGATGAAATACCTGCTTGATACGAATGTACTATCAGAATCCCTAAAGTTGACACCAGATAACTCAGTGATTTTCATGTTAGAAAAACACCAGCATGAGATTGTAACGGCGGCCCCTGTCTGGCACGAACTTCAATATGGCTGCAAACGTCTTCCCCCGTCCCGGAAACGTGAGGTTATTGAAGTTTTCCTTCTTGACGTGGTGAAGAAGAATATCTTCATTCTTCCCTATGATGACCGGGCTGCTGAGTGGCATGCAAAAGAACGAGCAAGGCTATCATTAAAGGGAAAGCCTCCACCATTTGTGGATGGTCAAATAGCAGCGATCGCCAAGATAAATGATCTTGTTTTAGTAACTCGCAATGTTGAAGATTTCAAACTATTTTCAGGATTGAAATCCGAAAACTGGCATACATAAACAATCGGATTTGTCGATTCAAATTTCGAAAAAACAATGGCACCCCATTTCGAGGTGGGTTAGCCCTGTTCACGGCTGCCGAATGGTAACATTGGCGCCGGTTTCCGCGTTAAAACCGGGCTCTACTTTAACGTAAGGCGCAGTGAAAGTAGCGGTGGCCCCGTTTTCTACAGTGGTGTTCTGCCCAAGGGTAAGGGCTGTGGCGTTACTGCATGAACAATTCGTACCGTTGAGATAGGTGGTATTGGTAATCACGCCGTTAGCCGGGCAGTCGGGACAGGAGGCAAGTAAAGCCACCGCAGCCCCCACGTTCACCCGTGGTTTTGTGATGGCCACTTTATCGTCCGCAACAGAATCTCCGCTAGAGATCAGCTTGGATTCAACATCAGTAGGTGAAAGGAAACTGCCGTTGAGGGTTTTGCTGGCGCTTTGCAGACACGCGGCTGCCCCGGCGGCATAGGGACATGCGGCCGAAGTACCCCCAAACCCATAGGCTGTATTATAATAACTACCCCCCAATTTAGTGGTCGTAGCCCAGTTGGAGGGCGCCAAGAGACCGAGAAAAGAGGCTGTGTTGGAGTAAACAATAACCCGATCAGATTGGGCTTGTTGGGACGAATACCACCCCGAAGAACATCCCCAGGTCGAAATTTTGCTGGCACAGGAACCGGAATTGACGCACCAGCCGATGGATGATGCTGTAAATCTGGCGTCATAGACCGCACCCACTGAAACCACATGGGAAATACACGCAGGCCAACCCACCGAATCACAGTAACCGTCATTGCCTGAAGAAACAAAAAGCGTCATGCCCACGGATACGGCATTGGCCGCAGCAGTGGTCATAGCACTGGAAGCACTGTCGCAAGCACTGTAATACCTCCCCCCCCCAAAACTGGTGCTGATAATCATGATGGGGTTGATCGGGTCATCGTTCTGATGGGTTACACACCATTCCCACGCCTCAATCATATCAGACGTATAGGCGCTTCCTCCGCTGGCGGTATTCGAAATTTTCAACGCATAAAGCTTGGCGCCATAGGCCACCCCACCGATATAATCTCCCACCGTTCCGAGATCACCAGCGACGATCCCGGCGCAGGCGGTGCCGTGTCCGTTGCCATCCATGGGATCGCTTTTATCCTCTCCACAATCGTATCCGCCAATCACTTTTGAATTGGGAAACCCGCCCCCGCCCAAACGGGAATGGGTATAATCGATACCGGTGTCGCAAATCGCAACCGACAGGCCACTCCCGCTATAAGTGCTTCTAGCGGTTGTCGCGTTCATCAATGGAATGCCCTGGGCCAGGTTGGGATAAACAATGAAATCCTTTTCTATGGAAACAACGTCCCCGCTGTTGACGAGTGCTTGAAGACCTTTTAGTGTCACCTCCGCCGAAAAGCCGTAAACATATTTAAAGCGGTTGGTGATGGTAATCTCTTGTGCCCTTATGCCGGTAACAACGCGACTTATTGCACTGTTTACATCGGTTGAAAGTTGTTTACGGACTGTTCCGCTCTGCAGATTCAGTGATGTACTCAACCGGGCCGGTT
>JABGPV010000240.1 GCA_018644785.1 Deltaproteobacteria bacterium
ATCGGGGGAATAACACCTGCTGTATTCACCTTCAAAGGAAGGTGCGTTGTCTGCCCCCCATACATCTTTCGGCCCACCACCCGCTTGGCATATTGCACGGGAATCCTTCTCTGCCCTCTCTCCACAAAAACGATGACCCCTACCACAACAACCATGAGGACCACAATAAGGGCCATGAAAAAAGGCGTTAACTCACCGGTTCCCATGAGTCTGAAACTGTTCATCACCGCCACCGGAAGCCCGGCAACAATGCCCGAGTAGATGATCAAAGATATGCCGTTACCGATCCCTCTTTCTGTGATTTGCTCTCCCAGCCACATGAGAAAAGAAGTCCCTGCGGTAAGGGTAATGACGGTTAAAATACGAAATCCCCAACCGCCCACGGGCACCACCATCACACCCCCGGGACTGCTCATATTCTCAAGACCCACAGCAATACCGAAACCCTGAATAACACTAAGGATTACAGTTCCATACCGCGTATACTGCGTAATCTTTTTTCGCCCCTGTTCCCCTTCCTTCTTAAGCTTTTCAAGATAGGGGACAACAACGGTCATCAATTCCAAAATGATGGACGCGCTGATGTAAGGCATGATCCCGAGCGCCATAACCGACATCTGACTCAAAGCACCGCCGGAGAACATGTCAAAGAGTCCAAAAAGCGTCCCCTGCTTGGAACTAAAAAAAGCAGATAATGCAGCCCCATCAATCCCAGGCGTTGGAATGTGACACCCGACTCGATAAACAGCCAGCATCATAAGAGTGAATAGAATTTTCTTCTTCAACTCCGGAATTTTGGGAATATTCTGTAGGCCACCAATCATTCAATTATCTCGCATCATGGTTTTTTAAGGGAACCATCAAACTACGGGTAAGGCAAAAAAAAACTAGAGAATTTCCACCTTGCCCCCGGCGCCCTCAATTTTCTCTCTTGCGGAATGGCTAATCTTGTGTATTCGAACCACCAGGGGATGAGAAATTTCGCCGCTGCCGAGCAACTTAACACCATCCAGCATCTTCCATACCAGGCCCGCTTCTTTCAACGCATCCGGATCCAGCTGGGTGTTGGGCTCAAAACGACTCAAATCACCCACATTAACAACACTGTATTCTTTCCGAAAAGGATTCTTGAACCCACGCTTTGGCAGGCGCCGGTGTATGGGCATCTGGCCCCCTTCAAAACCCGGGCGAACACCCCCGCCGGAACGGGAATTCTGCCCCTTATGGCCGCGGCAGCTGGTTTTTCCATGTCCTGATCCGGGGCCCCTGCCAACTCTCTTTCGTCCACGTCTTGACCCTTCAGCGGGTGAAAGCTCATTAATCTTCATTGCCGTTTCCCATCTTTCTCAACCAACTTTTACCAGGAATGAAACTTTCTTGATCATACCCCTGATCGCCGGTGTATTTTTCAACTCAGCAGTTTTCCTCAACTTGGTCAGGCCGAGCCCTTTTAAAGTATCTCGAATTTTCTTGCTTCTACCAAGGCCGCTTTTTACAAGGGTAACTTTAATTGTCTCTTCCATGATTTCAGGCTCTCTTACAAAAGCATTGGAAACAAATTCAATTGCGAAACTATTTCCATTATTGAACGTTATTGAACCGTTGACGTCTCAGCCCCGCCCGCGTTTTCCAGGACCTTTCCTCTTCGGGCCATGATTTCGGCCGGATCACGCAGAGACCTTAATCCTTTGACGGTCGCTTTTACAATATTGTGCGCGTTATGGGAACCCAGGCACTTCGTCAGAATATTCTGTACCCCTGCCGCCTCCAACACTGCGCGGACACCCCCACCGGCAATCAGGCCTGTACCCGGACCTGCAGGCTTTAATAGAACACGGCCCGCACCCCATTTCCCGATAATCTCATAGGGAATAGAGGACTCATGCAAATTGACCGTGGTCATGTCCTTCCGGGCCTTTTCGATACCCTTCCTGATCGCGTCGGGCACCTGATTTGCTTTACCAAGTCCACAACCCACCGTCCCATTGCCATCACCCACAACGACGATGGCGCTAAAACTGAACCGTCGGCCACCTTTTACAACCTTTGCCACTCGGTTAATGTGGACCACCTTTTCAATTAGCTGAACTTCATCATCTCCTTCAAACAATGGAACTCTCCCCTACCCTTCGTCAGAAACCGCATTTTTGGCTCGCAAATCCATTTCTTAAAGCCGGATGACGAACCCCAAAACTCTAATTCGTTTCCCTCAGTCACAAAACCCGGAAAACCGGCCGCATCAAAATTGAAGTCCGCTTTCCCTCGCCGCATTTGACAGGGATTCTAAACGTCCATGGTATAAAAAACCATTTCGATCAAATGCAATTTTCGTTATCCCTTTTGCAAGGACCGCAGCTCCAATGGCTTTCCCAACGATGGCGGCGCCTTTCTTGTTGCCCCCATTCTTGCCGATCTCAGAAGCCAGATCTTTTGACAGAGAAGAGACCTCAACCAGAGTCTGACCTGTCGTATCATCAATCAGCTGAGCATAAATATGCTTCCCGCTCCTGAAAACACACAGTCGAGGCTTCTCTGAGCTTCCCTTCACGCGCTTTCTAACACGCATTTTACGTTTTAGTCTTCTCTTCCCACTACTCGCAGCACCCATTTCGGCAATCCCTTCACTCTGTTCGTGCAATCTTGTTAAGCGGCCGCTCCAGCCTTTCCTGCCTTTCTCCGAATCATTTCATCCGCATATTTAATCCCTTTGCCTTTGTAAGGCTCAGGCTTACGCAAACTTCGAATTTTAGCGGCTGTCCTGCCCAGTAATTCCTTATCGATTCCCATCAGCAAAATCTTGTTCTTTTCTACGTTTGCATCAATGCCATCAGGAAGTTCGAAATGAACGGGATTCGAATATCCCAGGTTGAATATGGTGGTCCTACCTTTCAGTTCCGCCCGGTACCCAACACCCACAATTTCCAACGCCCTTTCAAACCCTTTGGTCACACCCGTGACCATGTTCAAAACAAGCGCCCCGAAAAGCCCGTGAATCGCCCGCGTTTCCCGGTGATTATCGCTCACGGACAGCAACAGGTTTTCATCATTAATTTCAACCTTAATCTTATTGTGTATGCGGCGTTGAAGGACACCTTTCGGCCCTTTTACGGTCATCATATCCCCGTTCATCTTGACCTCAACACCCTTTGCTATAGGGATGGGCCGCTTGCCTATGCGTGACATCAGAAACCTCCGGATTTTTGCATTAAACGATATCTTGAGAATCTACCAAACAGCGCAGAGAATTTCACCACCCACCTTTTGTTTCCGCGCCTCGCGATCCGTCATGATCCCTTTAGAGGTCGAAACAATATTCACACCGTACCCGTTTAGCACTTCGGGTATTTCATTATAACCCGCATAAACACGGCAGCTTGGCTTGCTGATCCGTTTGAGCCCTTCAATGACGGGAATGCCGTCCTTATCAAATTTCAGAAATACCCTGATGTATCGATGCTTACCATCAGAAATGATTCTGAGATTCTTGATATAGCCCTCTGACTTAAGCACATTGGCCAAATTTATTTTTAACGTGGAACTCGGAATGTTAACAATTTCATGTGCTGCCTGCAGCGCGTTTCGAATACGCGTCAGCATATCAGCAACCGGATCCGTCATACCCATTGTTCACTCTGCCCCCTGATTACTATGAACCCGGACCACTCTACCCGGGTTGAAGAATTCCAAAATTTACCAGCTCGATTTAACCACCCCAGGGAGTTCTCCTCTTGAGGCCATGCTCCTGAAACAGATTCGGCAAATCCCGAATGTCCTTAAATAGGCCCTCCGCCGTCCACATATCGGGCAGCGGTTGTACTGACGGCTCGAAAACTTTGGTTTCCTTCGGGCTTTTACAATAAGCGACTTCCTAGCCAAAATAACCCCCTCATTTAATAAAACTGCATTAGTTCCGGAAAGGCATCCCCAAATGCCTCAGCATAAACCGACTTTCTTCATCGGTTCCAGCCGTGGTGACGAAGGTAATGTTCAGGCCTTTTATTTTATCAACCTTGTCATAGTCGATCTCAGGAAATACGATAAATTCCTTTACGCCAATACTGCAATTCCCTCTGCCATCAAAAATCTTAGCCTTAATGCCCCGAAAATCGCGAACACGCGCAAGCGATGCATTGAAAAGCTTATCCACAAATTCGTACATACGCTCCCGCCTGAGCGTTACCATACAACCGATCGGCATGCCTTCTCTCAGTTTAAAGCCGGCGATGGATTTTCTGGCTTTGGTAACAACGGCCTTTTGGCCGGCAATCATACTGAGTTCATTGACGCCGGCATCAAGGATTTTGATATTCTGGATCGCTTCACCGAGACCCATATTTAAGACGACTTTTTCGATTCGAGGTACCGCCATGATGCTCGGATATTTGAACTCCTCCATCATAGCAGGCACCACTTCAGAATTATATTTTTCCTTCAATCGAGACAACGACTCATCCTCCAAGGTTTCAGGCTCTCTTTATGTGGACCTGGAAAATATCTGGTTAAATCAAAGCGCGGGAGGCAAGGTTCAAAGCTGCGTGTATCGTTCAACAGAACTTGCCTACTTGTCTAGTGGTTCTCCGCATTTCTTACAAACACGCACCCTCGACCCATCCTCCAACACGTTCTTACCGATACGTGTCGGCTCAGCGCATTTATCACAAACAAGCATCACATTTGAAATCTTCAGAGGTGCTTCCTTTTCAATGATGCCACCCTGTCCCGTCTGCGGGTTCGGCTTGGAATGCCTTTTGATCATGTTGATTTTTTCAACAATCAACTTTTCCTTCTCGACATCAACCTTCAAAACCGTGCCGATTTTCCCTTTTTCTTTTCCAACCAGCACAATGATTTTGTCATTTTTTTTTATTCTTGGATGTTTTTTCCGCACGCCAAATACTCCTACCCGAAAAATTCCAGGTCCCACAAAAAAAAATCAACCGCTTTTTAAAGAACTTCCGGAGCCAGAGAAATAATTTTCATGAAGTTCTTACCCCTTAATTCTCTTGCAACCGGTCCAAATATTCTCGTCCCAATAGGTTCGCTTTGCTCGTTGATTAAGACCGCGGAGTTGTCATCAAATTTAATATGAGATCCATCAGGCCTGTTGATCTCCTTTGCTGTTCTGACAATGACCGCTTTGACCACATCGCCTTTTTTTACTTTGGAGTTGGGCATTGCCTCCTTAACCGCCACGACGATAACATCTCCAACATACGCATATCGTCTTTTGGATCCACCCAAAACCTTTATACAGGAGACAACCTTGGCTCCGGAATTATCGGCTATTCTTAATCTCGTTTCAGTCTGTATCATCTGCTCAGCTCCGATGAATCAATATCGCGTTTTATTAGTCCGCGATATTCCCCTTCTCAATAATATCAGCTACTGCCCATCTTTTGCGCTTACTGATGGGACGGCTTTCAACAATTTTCACTTTATCACCAATACCACAACTGTTTTGGGGATCATGGGCCATATATTTGGAACGTTTCCGTAGGTACTTTCCATAGGTCGCATGCTTTGTTAACCGTTCAACCATTACCAGAACGGTTTTATTTGCCTGATTACCCATAACCGTGCCAACCAGTTTTCTTTGCTGTCCACGCTCTGCCATCACACCCTCATGTTATTTGCCCATTTTATTCCCTGGGGCCTGAAATTTCCATTTCCCGGATCACCGTCTTTACACGCGCCAAGTTCCTTTTTGCCTTCAGTAACATGGCCGTATTTCCAAGCTGTCCAGTCGCCTTTTGAAACCGCAGGTTGAAAAGTTCCTGACTCGTCTCCCTTGCGCGCTCTTCAAGCTCTTCAACGCTCAGATCTCTAAGTTTAGTGGCCTTCATGATTTTAACCTCTCCTGCTCATGAATCTGGTGGCAAAGGGCAATTTGTGCCCTGCAAGACGAAACGCCTCGCCAGCCACTTCCTTCGTAACGCCTTCCAATTCATACAGGACCCGGCCAGGCTTGACAACGGCAACCCAACCGTCCGGTGCACCCTTGCCCTTACCCATTCTGGTTTCAAGGGGTTTCTTCCCAACCGGCTTATCAGGAAAAATCCTGATCCAGACTTTTCCACCACGCTTCACATGCCGTGTTACCGCAATCCGGGCAGATTCAATCTGTTGGGAAGACATCAAGCCGCACTCGGTTGCCTGCAATCCGAACTCGCCAAATTCGAGCGTAGCACCACGCCTTGCCTTTCCTTTGGTCCGCCCCTTCTGCCTTTTTCGATATTTGACTTTTTTTGGGCTAAGCATCAGCTCTTCCTACTTTCTGTTTCTTCTCAGGCAATATCTCACCCTTAAAAATCGTCACTTTTACGCCGATAACACCATAAGTTGTAAACGCTTGCGCAAACCCGTAATCGATATCTGCCCGGATCGTGTGAAGCGGTACCCGGCCTTCCCTATACCATTCCCGCCGCGCCATCTCCGCACCGCCAAGCCTTCCGGCGCACGCAATTTTTATACCCTGAGCGCCGAACCGCAATGCTGAGGTCACACTTTTTTTCATGGCCCTTCTAAATGCAACGCGCCGTTCAAGCTGAGTAGCCACATTTTCCGCAACCAACTGGGCATCAACCTCTGCTTTTCGCACTTCCTGAATATCGAGGATAACATCGCGCTTGATCATTTTTTCAAGATCTTTTTTTGTTTTCTCAATTTCAACGCCTTTTTTCCCAATCACAATACCCGGCCGCGCCGCATGCATTCTGATGCGAACCTTGCTCGCAGCTCTCTCGATCTCGATCTTTGACACACCGGCCTGATAAACGCGTTTCTTCAAGAACTTCCGAATCCTATAGTCTTCATAGACAAAGGTGCTATACTGACCTACCGCAAACCACCTCGAATCCCAATCCTTGATGATTCCCAATCTAAAACTGATTGGATGAACTTTCTGTCCCAATATTCACCTCCAGTGTGTTCAAGAGACCCTTTTCTGGTTAAACAATACCAAAGCTTACGGCTTTTCTTCCAGAACAACGGTTAAATGGCTGGTCCTTTTAAGTATCTTGGTTGCCCGCCCCAAAGCTCTCGGGCGCCACCTTTTATGGGTTGGACCCTCATCAGCAAAAATTCTTGAGACGTAAAGACTGTCCACATCCATATCCGTATTTTCCTGTGCATTGGCGACCGCGGAATCAACCAGTTTCTTAAGGATTTTGGCGCCCTTTTGAGGCGCAAAAGAGAGCAAACCCAACGCATCTTCAACCTTTTCCCCCCGGACCTGCGCCATAACCAACCGAATTTTCTGAGGGGAGATCCTCACAAACCTTGCAACTGCCTTGATTTCCATATTCCCTTCTCACAAATCTTTCAATAACCTGGCATCAGGTTTTTGAATTTCCCGGTTTTACGACGCTTCAGTCTATCTTTTCAGGCCGTCACTACGGGGTAAAAGGTGCGCTTTCAGCCTTTCAACTTGCTTTTCCTGTCCCCTGCATGGCTGTAAAAAGTACGTGTTGGTGCAAATTCCCCCAACTTGTGACCCACCATGTCCTCTGAAACAAACACGGGCAGAAATTTTCTACCATTATGCACTGCAAAGGTTAAGCCGACAAATTCAGGAAGCACAGTGGACCTGCGAGACCAGGTTTTTATGATCTTCCGACTCATGGTTTCCCTCGCTTCATCGGCCTTCTTTATCAAATGCCCATCGACAAA
>JABGPV010000241.1 GCA_018644785.1 Deltaproteobacteria bacterium
TCCCTGACCAGCGTATTCAATAATTCCCCTATTCTCATGCCTGTCCTCAACAAAAGCAGAATCATGGCTCGATTCCGTATATCATCAACGACAGAAATCAGCCTTTTTTCATCATCTAGCTCCATGGCGCGCGGTAATGAATCCGGAACCTTAATAATCATTCTCTTTGAAAGCACCTCAGGATGAACAACGTCGCCCTCAATAAGAAACCTTATAAAGGCTTTCACACAAGCCAATCTCATCCTGATCGTGGATGCTTTTAGACCTCGGTCCTGCTCATACTCCACAAACCTTGCCAGGTCTTCTCTACTGATCTGTTCCAAATGTTCTTTTTCCCATTCATCAATTCTCCGAAGGAACAAACGTATAATGGTAAAAGAATGGCGAATGGTGCTGGGTCTAAAATTGCGCCGGCGTTGATTCCGCAGATATTGTTCAACATACCGCTTGCCTGGAATTTTTTCCTCCCATAGATTACGTAAAATACGGTCGAGTCCTTTATCTGCACTAAAAGGATTTCGGCCTCCTAAATGCGTTACTTCTCCAATAGGTGGGACCTGATTGCTTAATGACTCGGATTGAAAAACTGGATAAAACTCGCTATTGGGTGGGAAAATTGTGTGGTCGTGAAGATTATCTTGGGGAGTTTCACCAAAACGATTGTGCCTTTCTGAGATTAGTCTGTCCACGGTCATCTGCCTCCTTTCTATCTTTCAATAGAAAAATCAGGTAGATAATGACCATTCGCATGTTAGCTGTCAATTATCTTTTTGTTACGTATAGATATAGGCAGACTTCCGTCAGAAATTTAGAAAATATCGAGGTACAAAAGCCGCTTTGACATTCTCCTGAGCTTTACAGAGAAACGCCCATCTTTCCGGGTCTCCGCACAGGTATGTGTAAATCCCAGAAAGTCGAATGTTTCAGGCTTTCTTTCATCTCACTTCGCTCGGTTGTCTATCGAGAATCGACCAGATTTAATCAGACGGGTCTTTTCGCAATTCATTTCAAAACAGCGATATATTGCCCTGCTCGGTATCACTTAATTCCCGGCATCTTTTTGGCAAAAATACTAGTTGTTCGGCCCCTCAAGAACCGGCGGCCATGTTGTACCCTGGGTCGAAAAGTCAGTAACCACGGCTCCTGAGGAGATACAGGTCTTCTTTTCGTAATCGCAGGTGCTTCCCGGTGAGCAGTGACCGAGTGGAGCACAGCATACATTTCCCGCTGGCATGCAACCTGTACCGCAGCATTCCTTTCCCGCTGCACAAGCGGTTTCACCACAGCACACAGCATCGGCAGGGATACAGCGCGTACCACAAGGTATGGGATTAGCAGGATCGGGGCAGGGATCCGAAGGGGTGCACCCCGGGTCCGATGCGTCAATCTTCCCGTCACAATTATTGTCTACACCATCCGCACCCTATCTACCTGAGCGCTGCTGTACCCTACATCCCTAAGCAGAAGGATCCCTACAGCTAACTGATCCTCCTTAGTAAACCCGCCACTGCCTAACTCCTCAAGCACCGCCTCAATGGTATTAACACATGCAGCCTTATCAGGGGGGTATTCGGGGTCTAAATGTCCGCAATATTTTTCGGCCACCAAGCCCACCCACTTCCCTGCCCTCAACCCCGATGAGGTATTGGACTGCCTCTGAATCTCTCCGATGATCGAAAGGGTGCCCGCATCAATCGCAGCAATTATCTGATCGAGGGAGTAGCCCCTGTCAATGGCAAGAAAAATAGCGGCAGCAGCAGCGAGATCCGTTCCAAAAAGGGCTATCGCCTTATTTGCCACATCGGATGCGCGAACAACCGATAGGGATACGCTCCACTGGTAATAATTCATGGAAAAGTTGGCCGCAGGGGTTCCCGCAGGCACCACACGCAGGAAAAACACATATGCCCCGGTGGGAAGGATCAATGCATCATAATCAGAAAGCACAACGCCCGAAATGTCCGCAACCGATGACTTCCACGGTACGAGCCCGGCGGAAATAGGACGCAAGCCGGCGCTGGTAAAAAGATAAAGATTTTCCGGGTCGGGCGGCATGGAGAGACCCAGATAGACATCCATGGGACTGGAAAACGCCTTTGCCCCCAACGATAGAGTCAGTGTCGCCCCAACACCTGAAATCGTCCCCAGCCCGATCGGTTTCGCCTTACTCGGATCGCTGTCTCTGAAGGGGACGACAGTATCGGTGTAGGGCGTAAACATATTCGCACCCGTGGGTGAGGGAATCTTGGGTTCGGCGGCAGAGTTCCCGAATGAAATGGGTGTCGTTCCTACGGATATGGTTGTTATGACCGTCCGGGAAGAGGTATCGATAACAGATACGGAGTTGCTCCCCTCATTTGCCACATACGCCCGTGAGCCGGTGGAATCCAGTGAAATCCCGTGCGGAGCCGATCCCACGGCAATGACCCCTGCAACGCCATTAGATGAAATGTCCACCACTGTCACATTATTTGAACCGTGATTCGACACGTAAAGATACTGCCCTGAAGCATCAATGGCAGGAAAGAACGGGTATTTCCCTGTGCTCACGGTCTTTATGACGCTGTTTGACGTGGTGCTGATTACTGAGAGGCTATCGCCAAGGACATTGGCCGTGTATACGTAAGCGCCTGAAGGGTGGATGGCGATCCCGTGGGGATAGGTACCCACGGTGATTGTTTTGATCACACTGTGAGTGGATGTATTGATCACGGATACGGTGTTGCCAAAATAGTTTGTGACATAGAGTTTGGAACCATCCGGGTGAATGACCAAACCGTGGGGGTTATCCCCCACCGTTATAAGTGCCACAACACTGTACCCGCTGGTGTCGATCACTGAGATGTTATCATCGGCCGCGTTGGCAACATAGGCATAACGTCCATCCGGGCTTACGACAACACCGAAGGGGAAATCCCCGACACTGATGGTATTCGTCACTGTATTGGTGCCGGCATCGATCACCGATACCGTATCGGCCGCCATGTTGGTAATGAACACGGTCTTCCCGTCAGGGCTCACCCCAACCCCATAGGGCTCTCGGCCTACTGAGATAGTCTTGATTGTTGAATAGGCGCTGCCATCAATGATCGATACAGTATTTGAATACTGGTTAGGGGTATAAAGAACAGGCGTTGCGTGGGTTAAAGGAACAGGGAAAAAAACCAAGGCGGCTACCCCTACTATAGACGTAACAGCGCCGTATCGAAGCAGTCTCTGGAGTAACAAAGTGAATAATAGGAATCTGCCCGGATTGACTTTCTTGCGTTTTAAAGAAAAAGCGATTATCTGTCTCATTAGATATCCTCCAGCATGCTTGAATAAAACCCGGTTTTATTTCCGCAGCATTTTAACTCGGCTGATGTCGCACTAGACAACCCGGTCCTTTGTCCAAAGAACGAAGAATGATTTATGTAGAGGTATGCATGAAAAATCATAAAACGCTCCGTCTTTCTTCACGATGGGTTTGGATACATATAGAAACGATTTAGGCTCCCAACAGGCGAATTACGCCTATTGGGAGCAGGGCATATACATCTTGAGGTTTTTTTCATGGGAGAACTTCCTGGATAGAGGTTGAATGGTTGGTGGGAATACCTACAAAAGAATACCTAAGAATTGATGTAAGGATAAAAACTGCCTTCTGTCAAGAAAAAAATGGGCTTAGAAATGGAAAAAACGATCATGATTTCATGATATTTCTCTGCACTCCAGATCAACAATACGTGCATGATCCTTGCGTATCATAATACCCAGAATTTCGGAAAGCTGCCAGATCAATTCTTCACCTTTTGCCTGGGAATGTCTTGACAAAAACAAAGAATATTAGGGGGTCAAAGACCTGTTAATATATTCGATTTGGGGGAGTTGAACGATCGCGAATCGAGCGCTCGCATTTCACGCCATGGCCTCTTTGATCTAATTTGAATATCCAAAAAATCACCACCATCGAAAAGTGGCAATAAGCCTTAGGTATCACTGTTGCTGTCAGCACCTCTGGAGTCAAACTGGAAATTCTTACAACCACAACATGTGGGGGTCGCTCAATTTGACGCTTATCCAGTCGCGTCAGAAGCGTTCGTGCATTATCTTGAGTGGTCTTGGGGTGTTTCAGATTGGTTTTCAGGCATTTGTAAAGAAAGAAATCGAAAAATCCAGGCACCAGAATACATATGCGAACCTTGAAGTCACTGTTTTTCTATTCGCGTTTCAATTTGCTGGAATCTTGTTGGGAAATGAAACAGACCTTTGAAAAAAAGAAAAAGCGAATTTTGAAAGCGCCAAAGCCAGGAGCGTAAGAAACCGAATCATCTATCGGGTATGATGATGCCGTCGCGGCTGTTGTAATATCCTAGGCATCAACGTCGTAACGTTGCAGTTTTTGGTACAAACCGGTCCTGTGCATGCCCAGGAGTCTGGCGGCTTTGGCCTTGTTGCCTCCCGTAAAGCGGAGTGCCTCCACAATGGCCCGCTTTTCGGCATCGGCGAGGATGTTCCGCAGGAGTCCCACGGAGCCGGTGACCCCATCCGCCTCACCGTAGAATTTTCGAATCCGCCCGGGCAGATCTTCAACGGATATCTGATGCCCCTCGGCAATGTTCATGGCTCTTTCCAGAGCATTTTTGAGTTCCCTCACGTTGCCCGGCCAGGTATACTGCTTGAAAAGGGTCATGGCCTCCGGGGAGATCCGGTTGGGAACCAGGCGCCTTTTTTCCCTCAGATTGGACAGCAGATAATAAGCGATTCTCGGGATGTCATCCGGCATCTCTTTCAGGCTGGGAGTCCGGATATGGAAGATGTTCAGTCGGTAAAAGAGGTCGGAACGGAAGCGCCCCTCTTTGATCATGTGCCCGAGATTCTGGTTTGTAGCGGCAATAACCCGGAAATCCAGTTTTGTGGCACTTGTGGCTCCGATTCTCTCCACTTCGTGTTCTTGGAGTACGCGCAGGAGTTTCGCCTGCATGGGAAGGGGCATATCCCCTATTTCATCCAGGAAGATGGTGCCATGGTCCGCCAGTTCGAACTTGCCCGGTTTGCCCCGGGCCCGGGCGCCGGTAAACGCGCCCCCCTCGTAGCCGAAAATTTCACTCTCGATGAGTTCGTGGGGTATGGCGGCGCAGTTGACCTTTATGAAAGGGCCGTCGGCCCGCCGGCTGTTTTGATGGATGGCCTGGGCAAAAAGTTCCTTCCCGGTCCCTGATTCGCCGGTGATAAGTGCTGAAGCATCGCTGAACGCCGTTTGAATCCCTAATTTTCTGGCTTCCGCCATGGCTTTTGATTCGCCGATGATTTTTTCCCAGGCATGACGGCCCCCTTCAAATGAAGTAACCTCGGAACGGTAATACTGCACCTGCCCCTCAAGGATTTCGATCCGGCGATACAGGTTCTTGATCTTGCCTGTCTGGTGAAACATGAGTTTCCCCAATACCCCGATGACATTACCCTGCGGGTCTTTCAGGGGGATTCTGGCAATAATTCTCTGCCGATCCCCAATAAAAAAGGTTTTGCCGATCTCAGCCTTTCCGGTTTTGAGGATCTCCGGCATTCGGGTTTTTTTCACCACTTCCGTAATGTGCTTTCCAACAGCTTCTTCAGGATCCATCAAGTAACCGATTTCTTGGGTGTTGTACCGGCTCATGAAGCGGACGATGCCGTCTTGGTCGATGACAATGGGACACTCGTAGGGATTGTCCACAAAGGCATCCAGCAAAAGGCTGTCGGTTCGGGTAACCCATCCGGGGGGGGGATTATTTTTCATGGAGATGGTCCGGTAGATGTTTCGCCTTGAGCCGCTGCATGCCCCTGATCCAGCGTTCATAGTCAGCGGCCTTCATCTGCAGATAGTCCTTGACCTTCCCATGGGGCAGAATCATGAACCGTCCCTCGTCCAGGGCGGTCATCACGTCTTCCGCCACCTGTTCGGCTTCCAGCATTCCGTCCAGGGCGGCGATCCCGCCGCCGTTCTGGGTCATGAGGGAACGCACCGCCATGGGACATAGCACCGATATCTGAACGCCCCGGTCCCCGTAGTTGATGGCCAGATTGTCGGCCACCCCCACCGCCGCATGCTTGGTGGTGGTGTAGGGCGTGGAGTCGATCTGGTTGAGGAGGCCGGCAGCCGATGCCGTGATGACAAATCCCCCGGAACCCCGTTCCATCATTCCGGGAATCACGGCCCGGGCCCCATAAATATGGGACATGACATTGATCTCCCACATGCGCTGCCAGTCGGCATTTGACACTTCCAGCACTCCCTGGATGAGGATGCCGGCGTTGGAGAAAAACAGATCAACGGGCCCGAACAGGGCTTCGGTTTCCCGGACCGCTTTGAAAATATCCTCTTCCTTTGCCACGTCGCACTGGACGGCCATCCCGCCGATTTCCTCGGCCAGGGACTGGGCCCCCTCAAAATCGATATCCGCCACCACAACAGCCTTTGCCCCTTTTTCGGACAACTTTCGGCACAAGCCAGCACCGATGCCGTTGGATCCCCCCGTTACAATGGCCACCTTATCTTTAACCTGCATGAAGTTTCACCTCGCTCAAAATGGTTTATTTGTACGGCGCCTAGGCCATCATCCCACCATCACAGATGATGGTGGTGCCGGTGGTATAGGATGCGGCATCCGATGCCAGATAGAGTACGGCACCGGCCATCTCCTCAGGTTGCGCGTGCCGTTTCATGGGAATCCGCTGAAGTGCGTATTCATAAATCTGTTTGTTTTCAATCAGTGCAGCGGAAAACCGGGTTTCGGTCAAACCGGGCAACAGGGCATTGACACGAATGTTACTCGATGCCAACTCCTTGGCATAGGCTTTGGTCATGGCGATCACCCCGGCTTTGGTGATGCTGTAGATGCCCTGGAACATGCCCGGGCTGATGCCGCCCACGGAAGCCACATTGATGATGCTGCCCCCCTTTTTTTCCATCAGCGGAACCGTTTTCTGGATGAGGAAAAAAGGCCCTCTGAGATTGACCTCCACGGTTTTGTCGAAGACCCCCGGTGAGGCCCCGGTCATGGGGCCCAGATAGGGATTGACCGCCGCGTTGTTCACCAGGATATCCAGGCGCCCGTAGGTCTTCGCCACATGGTCGCACATTGCTTCGATCTGTGTCAAATCGCCCAGATGACAGGCCACTGCCTCGGCTTTCCCCCCCGCAGTCACAATTTTCTCTTTGACGGCCTCAAGCCCCTCGATTTTTCGGCTCACCAGAATACACCGGGCCCCATGGGCCGCCAGATTCATGGCAATGGCCTCACCGATACCCCGGCTGGCGCCGGTAATCAATGCGGTTTTGTCTGTGAGTTCAAATGAAACCATTTTCTGTTATCTCCTTAACGTTTTCAAGTCAATAAAATCCTGCTCAGCGTTGCCGGCCAGTCGCGCGCAGGCATCCTCCAGCAGTGGAATGAAGTGGATCACGTTTTCCACAATGCAAATGTCCGCTTCGTTGAACATGGGTGCGTGCGGGTCGGTGTTGATGGCGATGACAAACCCGGAGCCCCGCATCCCCGTCACATGCTGGGACGCGCCCGATATGCCGCAGGCAAGGTACAAATCCGGCGAAACGCTGGCCCCGGTAACGCCCACCTGCCCGTTATATCCCAGCCAGCCCCGATCACAGACGATGCGGGTGCCCGCTACAGCCGCTCCG
>JABGPV010000242.1 GCA_018644785.1 Deltaproteobacteria bacterium
TTCTCCTCTTTCATCAAATGGGATATGAGGACCCCGCAAGTCCTCTGGACTGATGAAACGCCTTCTCAAGTGCTTGAACCTCTTTCATCCTACCGGCATCCAGAAATGCTCCGTACACGGGATCTGTTATATTCAAAGAACGCCCCAGAAGCTTCTGTTCCAGGAGTGACAAGGCCTCCACCGATTTGTCGCAGACCGGGTACCCCTTGTCGTCACAGGAAATGTCTGCCTCACGTGACACTTGGGAAATATTATTGATATCCACCAGTTTTATTCCCCCTGATGGCGTCAGCACCAGGTTCCCGACCCCCGCCAGATCGGGGATTAAACAGGCTTCCCGAATCATATTTCTAATCTGTGCCAAGGCTTTCCCCGCTTTACTTCGTACAGTTCCAACCCATTTCTCAATCTGGTCTTGCTTTAACCGGATTCCATGTTCCTCACGGTCCGCCATGCGACAAAAAAGCGCCCACAGAGAATGCCGGTCCAAAGACCCCCATGGGTCCAGGATCTCTCCTTCAACATATTCCTGAAGACCGCAGAGCAGCATCTTATATTTCCCATGGACGCGATAATCCACCAGAAACTCATTGGACATTGCCATATACTCGGGCGCCAGATATTTTTCAACCCCCTTTACCCGTTTCAATTCCGACATGGCATCATCCAACCGATCAAACCGTGTTCGAAAAATCCTCAGCATCTTCAGGGGTTTTGCTCTCGGGAACCACCTTACACCACCCCTCTCTATCCCTTCCTTTTCCCTTTTCACATCCCCCGGGCGCAACACCGCCATGATATGGGACCGCAAGCCGGCCCGGTAATGCCTCCGAAAAACGAACCGGCCCGAACTTCGAATAAAATTCAGCTCAAGAATATCCGAATGGTTTAAACGCAGTTTATCTCGAATGTCCGATAGCATTTGTATCTCTATCCCATTTCCCTCGTCCTCGAAATAAGCAGCAAAATATCCAGAACAATCAGCAGCGAAACCACCGCCATCGCCACAAAAACCGCCGATAACGACCATTGGGTCTTGATCCATCCCACCACATAAACAGCCACCGACCCCACCCCGAAAGTAAGGGCAAATTTAGTACCATAGGCACTGTGTCGCAGGCGATCGGGCGTCAGGTACGCCACCAGGGTGTTTTCAATGGGCTGCATGCCCAGAAGAAAAAACATGTAACAGATGGTAACCAGCAACAGCGGAACATCCGTAGTATAAGCCATCAACAGGGCCAGGGGGAGTGCCACCAGATGAAACACCAGGTATCCCCGGCGAGGGTCAAACCGTTCGGCCACCCGCCCCCCCAGGTACTGCCCCAGCATGCCAACGGAAAAGACCAGGGAAGAAAGGGCCGTGGCCGCCACATTGCGGGATGTGGGAAGCCAGTCCAGGTTCCCCAGATAAGCCAGAAGGGCTGGATTTTTGAGCTCAAAATAGGAGGGAAGCACCACGGTGGCACAACGATACGCCACACCGCCCAGCATCATGGCCACGCACAAAATAGCAAATGCCACGACCAGCCGCCCCGTCGTGTCCCCAGCCGACTTCGTCTTCTTTTCCGGTTCCTGAACAGGCAGTGCAACCATTAGAAGTGCTCCGCAAAGGTTGCACCCGCCCAGGAAGAAAAACGCCGACTGTATACCATAGTAGTGATTGATGAGTCCCGCCAGAATGGGGGCGGCAGCCAGACCCGCATTGCCTGCCATGCCGTTATACCCGAGCGCCATGCTCATGCGGTCAATTCCCTTGGAGATCAATCCCAGACCCGCGGGGTGATAAATCCCTGAAAAAAGACCCACCCCGGCCAGACAGAGAGAAAAAATGCCGGGATCGTCCACAAACCATCCGGCGGCCAACCCGAAAAATCCGGCCCCCGCGTAAAAAGTCAACAGCAGCGGTTTGGCCCCGAACCTGTCGCTCAAAAGGCCCCAGGGCAACGCCGTTACGCCAAACAAAAGGTACATCCAGAAAGAGAGGGCCAGTACCGGCGCCAGCCCCATGCCATATTTTACCGTCAGAGGCAAGACGAGTGCCGGAAAAACCAGCATATTGAAATGGCTCATGAAATGGCCGAAACAGGTGGTACTGAGAATTTTTCGTTCGTTTGCATTCATGGCGTTATTTTTCAAGTGATTTCCCTTCCGCGAAACGTCTGCTCAAAGGCCCTGAAGGTGGTTTCAGCCGTGTTCCGCCAGGAAAATCGGCGTGCCTGCGCCAAACCCTTTTCCGCCCATTGACGCCGGATTACCGGGCTGGCGCTCAGCTCTTTCAACATCGCCGCAAGACCTTCAGCATCGTCCGGATCTTTCATATAAAGGGCGGCGTCTCCCGCCACTTCAGGCATACTGGCTTCCCGGGTGGTGACCACCGGGCATCCACAGGCCATGGCTTCCAGAATGGGAAGACCGAATCCCTCATAGCGGCTGGGAAAAATCAATGCCATGGCACCGGAATAAAGACACGCAAGCGCATCATCTTCAACATAACCGAGAAACAACACATTTTCCCGCACATTCTTCCCTGCCCACCCCGACCAACCCGCAACCACTAGAGGCACATCGATACCTGCCCGATCAAGGGCCTCGGGGATAATATTCATATTCTTCCGTGGATCCCCGGTGCCAACAAAGAGGAAATATTTTTCCGGCAAACATCGCGCACAAAGAAATACACCTACTTCCTTGGAAGATCTGGGATAAAAGGTAGGCGCATCAAATCCTTCATAGATAACGCGTGTTTTTTCGTTCGGAATATGAAGCAATGTCTTCATCTCGGCTCGACTGAAGTTAGAAACCGTTAAGAATTGTGATACATTCTGACACCTTCTGGAAAGAAAGATCCGGCAATAAAGCACTCGCTCACGGGGATGATATTGGGGAAAGCGAAAAACCGAGAGATCATGAAGCGTAAACACAGTCTTTACATGGGATGGGGTTAATAAAGGGAAAAAACCGGCCTCATGGTAAATGTCATAATTCTTAACATATCTTCTGAAATTTCGCTCTTGGTTAAAATGGAAACAGAGCCTGAGAAAAAATGCCGGATAGGCCGGAAGCCGCCAGAAAAGGGCCACCAGTCTGGACCATCGGGTGAGGTTTCCAGGGCCCGAAGGCATGGTCGCTGAAACCCTTTTTCCATCAAAATATCCGATTTCCAACCTGTCGCCATAATGTTCTTCCAACGCCTGGTACAAACAACGCAGATACCGCCCAATGCCCGTATTGACATTGACCATGGGAAAGGCGTTGACCAGGATTTTGATTCGTGAAGTCATCAAGAAAGTTGAACCGTTGCCAAGGTCGCTACCCACCTTGCCGAACATTCAGGCCTTTTTTATTTCTCCGCTTAGAAGCGCCACCCATAAAAAAATGGAGCGCCGTTGCCTGTCGGGCCGGGGGAAGCATGGCATTCAGGCGCCTTTTCAGGTGTGGAAAGCGCTCAGCCATATCACGACACAAAAAAAACATTTTCCCCCATAAAGACATTTTCCCCGCTTCAAAGTCACTTTGAAGTGCGGTTCTTCGCCTTATTTTCTCGTTTGCAATTTCAGTGTAAGACGTTCTATCAAACTGGGTGGGGAAATCAGAAAATATCAAGTTGTTTTCATAGAGCATGGGATAAAAATTTTCAAAACAGAGTTCACCCGGCCGTACGTTATAATCCCAGTCGCTGGGAAACAGCGGCCAGCAGAGGGTCTTAAAAGGCTCAGGCGAATGGAACCGCTCGGAGCACACGCCTTGCCCATAATTGAAATAAGCACTCCACTCATCCAGCGGCGCTCCCCGATCCAGACTCCCCTGAAACACTCCGGCTGCTTCGGCAAGCAAATCTTTATTGATTATCTGGGGCATGTGCGATGAGTAGGAAAGGGTATCGTACCCTTTACCCTCAAGTATCCGACGTGTTTCATGCTGCCCCCTGTCATAGTCCGTCTCGCGGGCAGACCATTTTTTCAGATCGTAGTAATAGTAGCCAAAGTATCGGTTAGCCGATTTGTAAAAGGAGAGGGGGATCTCCACCAGCGGCCGGTTGTCATCGTCGCTCATGATAAACTCATCATCAATTTCCCTCACACGCGCCAGGGAAAATCGAAGCAGGCAATTCTTGAACTGATGATCCCCTGCCGCCTGAAAACGGGTCAAATCCTTTCCCAGGACACTCGCTTCGTCAATAACCTTCACGGGCAAAACACTCCTGAAGCGGAAGTCCCTTACCTGACTGCCGGGACACACAAACACCGCCTCCGTAATAAACGGCATGAGGTTTTCCACATGGACAAGGGTTTCCCGCGCAATATCACTTCGGTTGCTGATGTAAACAATCTGCATGGTTATCAATCCTGAAGCCTTAAAACCCCATTTCCCCCGAAAGCAGTATCTCCACAATCCGGGCCCCCGCCCTGCCATCCCAAAGGGGAATATCTTTCCCTTTAGGCCATCGGCCCTGCATGACATCCTCCAACCCCAGTCGGACTTTTTCCGGATCGTTTCCCACCAGGCGGCTGGTTCCCATTTCCACCGTAATCGGTCTTTCCGTACTGTCCCGCAAGGTAAGACAGGGGACTTTCAGAAACGTTGTTTCTTCCTGAATGCCGCCTGAATCGGTTAACACCACTTTGGCTCCGCTCATCAAGCGAAGATTGTCCCGGTAAGGCAAGGGAGAGACGCACTTAAATGCCGGATGGGCCTTAAACAGGCTTTGAAACCCGTATTGATCCATGGCTTTCTGCGTTCGCGGATGCACCGGAAAAACCATGGGCAGTTTTCTGGAAAAGCCAGCCAGGCACTCCAGAAGCGGCTTGAGAACAGCCGGATCATCCACATTGGCCGGCCGGTGCAAGGTGACCAGAGCGTACGCTTCACCCGGTTTAAGATCAAGACGACTCAGAATATCACTCTCCTTCGCCTTTGGCAGTTCATGGGCCAGGGTATCCATCATGACATTGCCCACCAGGTGAATCTTTCCTTCATCCACCCCTTCACGTTTCAGGTTCTCCACACCGCTCGGCTCGGATACCAACAATACCCGGGAGAGCGCATCGGTCACAATACGGTTGATCTCTTCCGGCATACTTCGGTCAAAACTTCGAAGCCCCGCTTCCACATGAACCACGGGAATGCTCAGTTTTACCGCTGCCAGTGCACAGGCCGCCGTGGAATTGACATCGCCAAAGACCACCGTGGCCGCCGAACGGTTCTTCAGCAGGTGTGCTTCATAACGCTCCAGGATGCGAGCTGTCTGGACCCCGTGAGACCCGGATCCCACATTCAGATTCACATCGGGTTTGGGGATCCCAAGCTCGCTGAAAAAAACATCATTCATCCCCTGATCGTAGTGTTGGCCGGTATGAACAATCCGCCAGGACAGCTTCCGTTCAGCCAACGCCGCACCGCACGCTTTGAACGCCCGCACCACCGGCGCCAGTTTCATGAAATTGGGCCGCGCCCCCGCCACCAGGTCAATCACGTTATGGGACATCCCGTTTCTCCGCTTGCCGTCAAGATCCCAGCCAAAACCATTTTGAAGTTCCTTATATATAACGAATCACCAGACGTAGCAATTGGAAAAAATAAATGGGAGCGAGCCCATTCGACGAAACAATAAAAAAATGCTTGACAAAATAAAATTTATGTTCAAAATGATATCCATCACTTGATGGAACATAAGGATGGAACAACGCGATGGTTACCCCTCTTGAAAAGGCAAGAAACAATCCCGGATCCATGAAGGGAAGGATCCTTAAATCGGCGCGGCGGGTATTCGGGGAGTACGGGTTTCACGGCACGACCACAAGGATGATTGCCGAAGCGGTGGGGATTGATATCTCAACACTGCATTACCACTGGGGGGAAAAGGGTGATCTGTATGAGGCGTCGGTCCTGGACATCACGGAAGACCTTCGGTTGAAGCTCATTGAAGTGGAGCGGGCCATACACGGCCGGCCTCTGGCGGTGCGGTTGGATATGGCCATTGACTTGATGACCGATTATCTTTTTGAATTTCCCGAGATATCCAATCTGATTCTGTTACGCTATTTTGGCAAGATCCGGTCTCAGATCCATTTTGACTTCCATGTCCCCGAGTTTATCTCCGGCATCGCCCGGTCCATGGATCTGAGCAGGGGTGAAAAAGACGTCCCGGCGGGGGTCAAGATGCAGATTCTGACCATCATGAATGCCATTCATAATTTTGTTTCCGGCGAAAATTTCTTTCGGCCCATGCTGGGGCTTGAGGAGGAAACGTATCGTTTACGAGTCAAAGAGACCCTGAAGTTTATCATTATCCCCGCGTTCAACGGGACGAACCGCCGGGATGAGGCACCTGAATGAAACAAAGCAAAGCGGGGTTACCGGCAAAACAGTCTCCATCCGGATTTTCCGGGTGGATTCCGCGTTTGAACGTTCAACCTGAAATTCCCTAAAGGAGGTGTGAGGATGGCCTTAAACCTTGATGCAATCGGCAGAAAAGTCGGCCCTGTGGAAAAGCCGTATACGTGGAAAGATCTGGTGCTCTATGCCATGGGGGTGGGGGCCGGCTTCGATGATCTGGAATACTGCTTTGAGCAGAAGTTAAAAGTAATCCCCAGCTTCTCCATCGCGAGCGTTTTTGAATTTCTGGCGGAGGTGGGGATCAGCTCAAATGCAGACCTCTCGGGGATTCTGCACGGAGAGCAGGATATTGTTTTTCACAACCCTATTCCCGTGGAGGGGACCCTGATCACCGAAGGCGCCGTGACCCATATGTATGACAAAGGGGCTGAAAAAGGCGCCCTGGTGTTGGCCGAGGCCGATACCTTTCACTCCAACGGCCAGAAACTCTTCACCAATTATTTTACCCTTTTCTGCCGACGAGACGGCGGGTTCGGGGGAGAACCCGGTCCCACCGTCAGCGTGGATTTCCCGGACAGACCGCCCGATTTTGAAGAACATGCCGAGCCCTCCCCCAACCAGCCGTTGGTTTACAGGCTTTCGGGAGACATCTTTCAACTCCACGCAGACCCCGAGTTTGCAAAAGCGAGCGGATTCGAGAAACCGATCATGCATGGCCTGTGTACCCACGGGTATGCCTGCCGGGCCGTGATCAAGCACCTGTTCCCGGGGGCGCCCGAGCGCATGAGCCGGTTCAGGGTGCGCTTTTCAAAGACCCTTTACCCAGGGCTGCCCATCACCACCCAGATATGGAAAATAGATGAGGGAAAAGCATTTTTCAGGACCCTCAACCAGAAGACCCATGAGGTGGTCATTGACAGCGGGATCGTGGAATGGCTGAGCGAGGAAGCGGTTCTCAATCGGAAACGACAGGGCGGGATCCGTTTTGACGATCGGGTGGCCGTGGTGACGGGAGCGGGAGCGGGACTGGGCCGTGTCTATGCACTTGAACTGGCACAACGCGGGGCCAAAGTGGTGGTGAACGATCTGGGCGGTTCCCCCGACGGTTCGGGGAAAGGCGCCCAAACCCCCGCGGACCGGGTGGTAGAGGAGATCAGGGAAGCCGGCGGTGAGGCGGTGGCCAGTTATGATTCGGTGGCGACCGCAGACGGCGGAAAAGCCAT
>JABGPV010000243.1 GCA_018644785.1 Deltaproteobacteria bacterium
CGCGATACCGGCGGCATTCACGACACCGTGGTCCATATGGATATGGCCCGGGAAAAGGGCAACGGATTCTTGTTTGAGACATTCGACCCGAACGGTCTGTCGTGGGCCATTGACCAGGCCATGGGATTTTACAACCGTCCCATGAATGTGAAAAGCCGGGAAATCACGCGGGTGATGCGTCAAAGCAAGGCCGCCTTTAATCATTCGGTCACGGCGCGTAGTTATATGGATCTCTACGAAAAAATGCTTGAGCGGCCTTTGATCAATGACTGAAAAAAAGCGAATGCGGAATGATCCGTACCTCCGGCCTTATGAAAAAGCCATCCAGGCGCGGATGCGTCTTGTGGAAGAAATGAGGAACAGGCTTACACAGGGAGGGCGGATAAGCCTGGGAAACTTTGCGTCGGGCCATGAGTACTTTGGGCTTCATTTTCTGGAGAACCAAGCCGACTCCGCCAAAGTGGCTACGAAGGCGGGGTGGGTGTTCAGGGAATGGGCGCCCAATGCAAAGGCCATATTTCTCATTGGAGACATGACGGGCTGGCGGGAGTCCGGGGACTTTCAACTTGAAAAAATCAATGCAGAAGGGGTTTGGGAGATCAGGCTTCCCGCTGGTTTTCTTTCCCATGGCATGGTTTACAGGCTTCGCATGCACTGGGAGGGCGGGGAAGGAGACCGCATTCCCGCATATGCCAGGCGCGTGGTACAGGATCCGGACTCTCTGATATTCAATGCGCAGGTGTGGTCGCCGTCAGACCCTCATGAGTGGAACCATACGGATTTTGTTCCTGAGCCCGGCCCTCTTTTTGTCTATGAAGCCCATGTGGGCATGGCCCTGGAAGAAAAGAAAATCGGTTCATACCGGGAGTTTACGGAACACGTCTTGCCAAGGATTGTTGATGCGGGTTATGGCGCCCTGCAGCTCATGGGTATTCAAGAGCATCCCTATTATGCGTCATTCGGCTATCATGTTTCCAGTTTTTTTGCCGCATCTTCCCGGTTCGGCCCCCCTGAAGATTTAAAAGCATTGATTGATCAGGCCCATGGGTCTGGCCTGTCCGTTATCATGGACCTGGTCCATTCCCATGCGGTGGCCAACGAGGTGGAGGGCCTCAGCCGTTTTGACGGAACATTGTACCAGTATTTTCATGAGGGGCCCCGGGGGATCCACGAGGCCTGGGGTTCCCGCTGTTTTGACTACGGCAAGCCCCAGGTCCTGCATTTTCTCCTCTCCAACTGCCGATTCTGGCTGGATGAATACCATTTTGACGGATTCCGGTTTGACGGCATTACCAGCATGCTCTACCGTCATCATGGGTTGGGTAAAGCGTTTGGGTCCTACGAGGACTATTTTGACGATCAAGTGGACGAGGACGCGCTCACCTATCTGACCCTGGCCAATGAACTGATTCATGACGTACGCGAAACCGCCGTCACCATTGCTGAAGACATCAGCGGCATGCCGGGCCTTGCCGCGCCCGGGGAAGAGGGCGGTGTGGGGTTTGACTATCGGCTGGCCATGGGGGTTCCGGATTTCTGGATCAGAATCCTGAAAGAGAAGCGCGATGAGGATTGGCCCCTGGGGGAGATGTGGTACGAATTGACCAATCGAAGGGTGGATGAAAAAAGCATCGGCTATGCGGAAAGCCATGACCAGGCACTGGTGGGGGATAAAACGCTGGCGCTGAGACTCATGGGACCGGACCTCTACCATCACATGCACATAAAAGAAAAGAGCGTGGCTGTGGACAGGGGGATGGCCCTTCACAAGCTGGTGCGGTTCATTACGCTGACGACCGCCGGGAACGGCTATCTCAATTTTATGGGAAACGAATTCGGCCACCCGGACTGGATTGACTTTCCCCGTGAGGGGAACAGATGGTCCTATGAATATGCCCGGCGCCAATGGCGCCTCATGGATAGTCCGGATCTGAAATATGCGTATCTGGCCCATTTTGATCGCCATATGATCAAACTGGCCAGAACGTACCGGCTTCTTGAAGTTTCCGGTCCCCGACGCATCATGGAGCATTCTGAAGACATGGTTCTGGCATTTGAGCGGGGGGGACTGATTTTCGTGTTCAATTTTCACCCGACCCTCTCCCATAATGACTATTCCGTAGAAGTGCGCCCGGGTGAGTATCAGATGATTATGGATAGCGATGCGCTGGAATATGGCGGTCACGGCCGACTGCAGAGGGGCCAGCGGCATTTCACCGCCCCAGCTCTCAATCTCTCGGCTCTCAGTCTCCCGGCCCTCAGCCTCTATCTTCCCACCCGTACCGCCCTGGTGCTTGTGTCTGTGGACAAAGGGCATTGACACAAAAAGGCCTGGGGCCTATACTCATCCGGAAACGTAGATTTTTGACAATTTGGGGGCATTATAACGAAAGGACATCAGGAAATGACGAACGAAGACATCACGCCCGTGGGCGAGCGGATCCGACAGGCCCGTCAGGGAAAGGGCCTTGACCTTGACGAACTGGCAGGTCGGGTCGGTTGTTCAGGCGAATACCTGCAATGGGTAGAGGATGGGCAGGTGGAACCGCCGGTAGCCCTTCTTCTCCAGATCGCCAAAACCATGAATCTGGATTCCGGGGCATTCCTTACGGTGGATGATTCCCCCGAAAGACGCCTGGAAGAAGCCGCCAAACGTACCAAGGCCTATTCATACCGAACCCTCACGCCACCTGAAGCCGATAAGCACTTGATGGCTTTTTCCGTCACGATTCCCCCTCAAACGGGGCACGAAGGGGTCGGTTATCAGCACGAGGGCGAGGAGTTTGTTTATGTTGTTTCCGGAGAAGTGGAACTTCTCGTGGATACGGAAAAATACTGTCTGGGCGAAAAAGAATCCCATCGTTTCAACGCCAATGTGGATCACCACCTGTCCAATCCCAGCGATGAGGCGGTTGAGTTGCTGGTGATCCTTTATGTGCCCTGACGCGGCCGTTCGATTTATCCTGACGCCAGATATTGGTTGATGCTCTCCGAAAGGGTATCGAACGTTTCCGTGAATTTGGTTTTTTCGGTTTCCAGCAGGGTCACTCTGAATCCCTGCAGTTCAGAACTGAAAGAGGTCAGGGGAACCACGCAAATGCCGGTGGCGCCCAGCAGATAATAGACAAAACGTTTGTCCGGCTGCATTTTTTTGTCTTCTGCGGTTAAGCTTTCTATGAGCTTACGGACTTCGGGATTGGCAATGGCCAATTTTTGCTTTCGGTTTATCATTCCTTCCTCAAAAACCACGGTCATATAAAAAGCGCCATTGGTCCGGTTGACCATGATGCCGGGAATCCCGCTCAATTTTTCGTAACCGATTCTTGAGAAATGCTCATAGCGCTTCCGGCGTTTAATGAGGTGATCCGCGTAGGCAGGGTGTTCAAAAACCCTGGGGATGGCCTTTTGCGGAAGCGTCGTGGAACATACCTCAACCATTTTTGCATTGATGATGCTCTTGATGTAGTCGGCGAACATGGGGTCTCGATCCGCGTTATAAACCTCAATCCATCCGCAACGACTTCCCGGCCAGGGAAGTTCCTTGGAAATGCCTTTCATGGAAATGGCCGGGACATTGCCGATAACCTCCGACAGCGATTTGCCTTTGTGGCCGTTATAGGCAAGATTCAGATAGATTTCGTCCGCGATGATAAAAAGATCAAAATCCCGTGCAATGGAAACGATTTCCTCCAGCATGCTCTCCGGGTACACCATTCCCGTGGGGTTGTCGGGATTAATGATCAGGATCCCAGCCACTGCGGGATTGTATTTGACCCGTCGCCTCAATTCCGCCACATCCGGATACCATCGATTGTGTGGATCGAGAGGATAACACACGGGGGGGAGCCCTGCATGGGCGGCTTCCGAGGAGGAGTGGGTGGTGTATGTGGGGGTCGGGGTGATGACGCGGGCGGTACGACGCAGAAACCCATATACTTTGGTGATGGCATCGCCCAAACCGTTAAAGAAAATGATATCTTGTTCCTTCAGGTGAACGCCGCTGGTTCGGTTGGTCAGTGCGGCCAGGTATTTCCGCGTTTCCACATCGCCCAAAGTGGCGCTGTAGGCGTACGAATCGTCCTCCATGGCCAGATCCGCAATGATGCCTTTCAGCCACTCGGGTATTTTTTCACCCTTTGCGACAGGGTCTCCAATGTTTTCCAGGGTGATTTCCATGCCCATGCTGCTCAGCTTTTCAACCAACTGCATGATCTCTCGAATTTCATAGGTCAGTTCGCCTGCGCCGATGTGAACGATGTCGGTTCGCATAAATTATTCCTCCTTCTTCCAAATAACTACTTACGGTCACAAAAAAAGGGCTGCAATTCAAGCAGCCCCTCAAGAAAAAAGCTGCGAGTCGCCCGCAGCCCTGGTTGGTTTTGTTGATGGTTTATGCCATCGACGGTCCCCCCAGAACCACAGGCACAACAGCTGCCGCAGCGGCTGATGCCGCCTCTTTGGACATGTGGAACCTACCGATGATCTGTTGGCTACGAAAAGAAGACACGCCGCTAATCCTTTCAAACTCTCTAAAGCTCACCATATTAAGCGTTCCTTATGACATGCTTTAGAAAACAATTCAAGGTTTTTTTTAGCGACAATGCACATTTTTGGTGAAAACGAATTGGCATTGGCTTTTTATGAAGATAGGGTATGGATAGCGAGTTCCTCTCAAAGGTGAAAGCTCAAAGCGTTTTCAGTTATGCCCTTTGAGCTTTCACCTTTGAGCTGTATTAAGGAGACAGACACATGATCGAGGCAGAAGGAAAAATCTTTCAATGGGAAAGTCCCGAAAGTATCAGGGACGATTTTCTGGAAACCTTTGATTTTGAGAGTCCCCGTCAATACATTAAAACTGAAACCCGGGAGTTCATCGCGGCGTGCCCTTTCAGCGGCCTGCCCGACGTGGGCCGCCTGATCATTGAATACTACCCGGAAGGTGGCCGGTGCATTGAACTGAAATCACTCAAATACTATACGGTCAGTTTTAAAAATGTAGGCCTTTTTCAGGAGGGCGTCACCAGGCGGATTTATGATGATCTGAAAACGGTTTTGAAAACCGAACGGTTAAAGATCACCACTATTTATAATACAAGGGGTGGGTTCGATACCACCTGTATCGAAGGACGCTTGTAAGCGGACCCTTTGGAGTTGTTCATGAATGCATTTTTGATCATCATTCTGTTTATTCTCGTTGGCGATTACGTTCTCGGCCTGGTAGTGGATGTCCTCAATGTCAAACACCTGAAAACCGATCTGCCCGGGGCCTTCTCTGGATATTACGACGGGGAAAAATACAGAAAATCGCAGCAATACCTCAAGGAAAACACCCGATTTGAACTGATCACCGGTTCCATATCGACGCCGGCGGTTATTGCCTTTATTCTACTGGGAGGGTTTAACTGGGTGGATCAGTGGTCCAGGAGCTTTCACTGGGGCCCCATCGTTACGGGTCTTATTTTTGCCGCCATTTTGCTGTTCGGGTCCCAAATACTGAGCCTGCCCTTTTCTATCTACAGCACATTTGTTATTGAGGAAAAATATGGATTCAACAAGACGACGCCGGGAACCTTTGTGCTGGACATTCTGAAGGGATGGTTGCTGGTGATTATTATCGGTGCCCCCGTGTTTTCAGCCATTTTGTGGTTCTTTGAGAAAACCGGCCCCATGGCGTGGGCTTATTGCTGGGGGGCGCTCACGGTCATTCAGGTTTTTCTCATGTTTATCGCACCGGTGGTGATCATGCCCATTTTCAATAAATTCGTTCCTCTGGAGGAGGGAGAGCTAAAATCGGCCATTGAAGACTATGCCAAAAAGCAGCAGTTTAAAATGAAAGGCGTTTTCTCCATGGACGGATCCAAACGCTCCACGAAATCCAATGCGTTTTTCACAGGATTTGGGCGTTTCAGACGCATTGTGCTGTTTGACACCCTCATTTCAAAGCATACCACCGAGGAACTGGTTTCCATTCTGGCCCACGAAATGGGGCACTACAAAAAGAAGCATATACTTAAATCCATTATCATTTCCATTCTGTCAACCGGGCTCATGTTTTATATTCTCTCCATCTTCATGAATAATCCCGCCCTGTTTGCAGCATTTCAAATGGAGCATATCTCTATCTATGCCGGCCTGTTCTTTTTCGGTTTTCTTTATGCCCCCATCGAAATGATCCTCTCCATTTTCGGCAACATGTTGTCCCGCCACCATGAATATGAAGCCGATGCCTGGGCGGTCAGGACCTATCAACGGCCCCAATCCATGATTGCGGCCCTTAAAAAGCTCAGTGTGGACAACCTCTCCAACCTGACGCCCCACCCCCTCAAAGTGTTTCTGAGTTACAGTCACCCGCCGGTCCTGGAACGGATCCGCGCCATTCAGGGGTTTAGGAGGAGCGCCAGATAAAATCGACGCCTTTATTATTCCATGGCCTGTTCCACAGCCACGGCTACGGCCACGGAGGCCCCCACCATGGGGTTGTTTCCCATGCCTATGAAACCCATCATTTCAACGTGGGCGGGAACTGAAGAAGAGCCGGCGAACTGAGCATCCGAATGCATTCTGCCCATGGTATCGGTCATCCCGTAGGAGGCGGGGCCGGCGCCCATGTTATCAGGATGAAGGGTTCGTCCCGTGCCACCGCCGGAAGCCACGGAAAAGTACTTTTTGCCCCTCATCTGGCATTCTTTCTTGTACGTGCCGGCCACCGGGTGCTGAAACCGGGTGGGGTTGGTGGAATTTCCCGTGATGGACACATCCACCCCCTCGTGGTGGTTGATGGCCACCCCTTCCCGTACGTCATCAGCCCCGTAGCACTTCACCTTGGCCCGCTCTCCCTTTGAATAGGAAGTTTCCGTGACGATTTCAAGTGCACCGCTGTCATAGTCGAATTTTGTGATCACATGGGTAAACCCGTTGATGCGACTAATGATGTGGGCCGCATCTTTCCCAAGGCCGTTTAAGATGACCCTTAACGGGTCTTTCCGGGCCTTGTTGGCGGATTTGGCAAGACCGATGGCCCCTTCGGCAGCGGCAAAGGATTCATGGCCCGCCACAAAAGCGAAGCACTCTGTTTCCTCCTTTAACAGCATGGCCGCCAGGTTGCCATGTCCCAGGCCCACTTTCCGGTCGTCCGCAACGGAACCGGGAATACAGAAGGTCTGCAACCCTAACCCAAGGGTTTCCGCGATATCATAAGCCCGCATCTGTCCTTTTTTGATGGCGATGGCCGCCCCCAGCAGGTATGCCCAGCAGGCGTTCTCAAAACAGATGGGTTGAACATCTTTTACGGTCTGGTATATATCCAAGCCCTTTTCCTTGCAGATCGCTTCGGCCTCTTCCAGGGAGGCGATGCCGTATTCTTCAAGAATGACGGTGATCTGTTTGATCCGTCTGTCATATCCTTCAAAAAGTGCCATTGTTTGATCCCCCCTATTGGTGTCTCGGATTGATGGTTTGAACGGCATCCTGAAACCGGCCATAGGT
>JABGPV010000244.1 GCA_018644785.1 Deltaproteobacteria bacterium
TTCTCCTTTATGGTCCTTAATTGTCCTCTCTGGGCTGAAACAAAGCGTATCTGCCTTTCAAACACTGTAATTCAATATCTGTGCCACAATCGCGACAGTTTTCATTTTAAGTGACAATTCGAAAGGATAGGGAGGTTAACTGATTGTAAACACATGTTAAAATAACGATTTAAGGCATGATGGGGCTGGAGAAAAAGGGGATTTATTCGCATGCTGGTCGACTCCTCCCATAGCGTTACGGAAATGATGGGTAACGATTTGTAACGCTATGGTAACGTTATGTTCCGAGAGCAGTTAGGGGACGTCTATAAGTTTAAAAGTTGACGCTGAGCCGAACATGGTTCAATCTTCCCTCATACCGAGACAAGCCGGAATCGATACGCCCGGAGCCTTCCATCACATCATCGTCAGGGGGATTGAGCGCAAAGAGAATTGGCATATCCCAACCCGCTGTGAGCCAGTCTGCTGAAAAAAGGGGGGGGAAGAACCGTAAAAGAGATGGGGCTTGATTTGTATTAACTTTTAAACTTATAGACGTCCCATACGCCGCTAGGCCGCTTTGGCCACTCCACGTGGAGCTGGGGCACCCTGCAAAAGGCCTTGAGTACTGAGGTCCTCATCTATATCGGGCCAATGAATAATATACCCTGCTCCGGCAATACGCCAGTTCAAACGTTGTTTAGGCATTGCATGAAGCAAACGTGGATACCATGCCAAAGGAACCGTTATGGTCCGTCCATCGAAGAGATCAACACTGATAGTGTCCTCGGTGAAAGAAACTTCCCTGATTTGCTCACCAACTTTAGGTCCCAAAGTAGTCATTCCATGCCTCCAATAACTTTTCCCTGTGTAAGGAGGTAAGTGCTTCCAATTTTCTCAACTCCTTTGCTGGAAACCCGAGATTGTACGCCAGGGCCACAGGAGTAAGCCAAAATTTGGCTGAGAAAGCATCCCGGTCGATGTGCATGTGTGCAGGTTCATTCAGGTCGTGACTAACAAAGTAGAACCGGTATGGTCCTTCCCTTAAAGCCGCTGGAGCCATTTCTTATCCCGATGATAGATGATAAGATATTACTTTTCTAAAGATCGACTATAAAAAAAACCGGATTGCAGGTCAAGAAAAAAGCTTCCGGCTTCCGGGACGTCTATAAGTTTAAAAGTTGACGCTGAGCCGAACACATACCACTATTATAGACGTCCCATACCACACACACTTAAGACTGATTGGGGGAATGGTCATGTCTATTGTATGATGTAATTTTATTCTTTTGCAGTAACAGCTATGCAGAATCCCACAGCTAGTGCTCCCAGAATCATGTATATGGACAGGGTCAGAGTATAGATCCAGCCAAAGTATGAGATCATAACCGGTAAAAGAAATGGTTTGATTGCCCTTGTGCCCAGGAATACTGCAGCTAAAGAGTTTTCAAAGCCTTTTTCCTTAAGTTCCTTGAGCAGGGCATACCAGGCATAAATAGGTCCCATTGATATGATTCCCGCTATGGTTGTAAATATTACACCCCTGACACTCATTCCCCTGCCAATATATTTTATAATATGTTTTGGTTTGATGAAGAGATTCAATGCCAGCATGAGGATAAATATAAAACAAAGGGGGAAGATCAGATTTTGAAAGATCTTCATGCTGCTTTTAAAAGCAGTCAATGTCTTATCCGGCACAACCGCAAAGGTGATGCCGTAAATGACAAGTATGGTCACAGGGAAAAAAAGTTTTTTTGTCAGGTATTTCTTAAACATGAATCCAGGTGGTTTATTATTATTCAATTAGATCATCCCATAAAAAAGATCAGGGTAAAAACCGTACAGATTGCTATTACTATTGACAGGCAAAAGGAGGCAATATTCCTGATCAGGGCAAATTTTAAGCCAAAGGCTGCTGTTTCAGCAGGTAATTGTATTATGCCCACATTGACCCACGATACAATCAGGGCTGTAACGGCAAACAGGCTGACTCCATATTCCTGTAATTCATTGCCGATAAGATAACTGTTAATGGGGTTTCCTGCGAAGATACTTCCCAGGCAGGCTCCCATTAAAGAATCCAGGGCATAATTGCCCTGAAATATCGATGATGTGAACTCTTTTAAGAAAAATGTATTAACAAGCCCTATCAGGAATACTACCCCTAAAATTATGGGAAGCATATTTAAAAGCTGGTTACCTGAGCTTTTCAGGGCGTCAATTACGGCTTTTTTATGGAATATTCCCTTTGTCTCGACGGGCAGGCTTTTCTGATATAAAAAATCTGGAAGTGAAATTTCCCTGAATTTTTTTACTGCTTCCTCTACTGTTCCGCGATACCCGGTCAGGACTTCTATGTTATTGGCTGAGAGGTAGCTTTCAGCAGTCGGGCTGCAGTAACCCGCTAATACACCGGTTACTTTCCTTTCAATGGCTGTTGCTACGAACTGTATTCCTACGCCGCTCTGTGCTTCGCTGCTTTGATTTTCAACCGCCTCAAAGGAGAGGGTTTGAGGGTCAATAATTATGAGATATCTGGAGTGTCCAAATCGGTGTGCTACCTTTGATGTCAGTTCGCAGCCATCCGCGGAGATTGCTATTTTCACAAGTTTTGCCTGTTGTCTATTTTATTGTAATGCTGTAACCGTGGATAGATGAAAAGTTTTGATGAGTCAAGCAGGCATATGGGTTCAATCCCGCCCCAGGCCGCTAGTCAAAATAATACCTGGCCCTCAATTCAACCTTATAATCATTTTGTTTTTCGCCGAATTCAGTGTCATTGCCCCCCAACAGAAAAGCACCGCGCAGTCTTAATTGCAGGTTGGTTATGGGGTTGTACCAGAGTTCCGGGGTTATGGACAAACTTTGATCGTTTAAATTGATGATCGAGAAAACCGCCGGGGTAAAGTAAAGGATATCGAAGGGTTCATTCCAACTGGCTCGAAAATAGAGGTAGTCGCGCATGGGTTTGGCGGTCGCCAAAGACCTCTGGGACAACTGAGCAGCCCTGTCAAGCCCGGCGCTATTTCCGGTGGCAAGATACGTATCGTATGCCCTGTCAACAACCCCGTAAAAATTGTTCGCGTCGTTCTGATCAAGACCCGCGCCATTGTGATAATATTCAACGATGAACGTCATATCGTTGGTGGTAAGGTATCGAATACCGAAAAGATATTTCATGAGATCCGATTTCTCGGTGTGAAGATTCCCCTGGCTGTCTATGGATTTTTTATCAAACCCGGGGAGCCACGCAAACTCCCCGTGAACCGCAAAATTTGATGTGATGTTTCTGGCAAAATCGACGCCGTAACGGGTGGTTCGGCTCTTCCCGGTAAAAAAAAGCAAGTCTATATCGGTGTCCCAGAGAAGGCCGTAAAGCTTGGCGGCAAAATTGATGTGGTCCGGTTCGCCAAATTGGTCGTTTATGGATTTAGTGACCGGCAGAATTACCGGCGTGAAGGCCAGTGTTTGTAAGGGGCCGCCAAAGCTCTTGATCCAGTCGGCAGCGGCAAGATAATACCCCTCTATGGGCTCGGTGGGGTCATCAGGGTCTCTGTGGCGTGAAACAAAATTTACGGTATTGAAAGCATAGCCCTTCCCCCATAGCAAGACCTTTTTGCCGACCTCAAGGGCGAAACCCGGGTCCGGTTTTAAGGCAAGATACCCTTCCAGAAGGGTCGTGTCCCCGTCCCACCCCTCATAGCCGTACCAGAGGCGACTGTCGGCTCTGAAAAAAAGACCGGCAATCCCCTTGTGATAGCTTCCCTCCAGGCGAAGACCGGAATTGTATTGTTCCAGGGTTGATCCCTCGTCTTTATCATAGAATTTTACCTTGTAAAACGCAGAATCACGGTCCAGACCGAAAAGAACAGGCTTGAGCTCAAAAAAACCCTCGAGGTTGTAAGGCTTTTTTTCGATCTCATTTTCGATTTCCGATAAATCAAATTCGTATTCATCCTCTGACAGGGCCGGAAAAGGAAAAAACCAGACCCATAGTGTAATGCCTGCGAGGATCAGGATCCCCTTCATCTAAGGCTCTTTACCCGGGGGAGAAAATTGAGCGTGAAGGCCTCATCCGGGAGGTCCCGCGCTTTGATTTTGGCAAAAATCATGATGGACCTGTACCCCTTGTATAGAGGACTGTCCGTTTCTATGACGGAAGGTCTGACAATCCCCTCTCCAAAATCTTTCACCTTTTTAAAATAAAGGGTTTTAATGAGCATATCGGCCTCTGTAAGGCACTCAACCTGGGTGGGCAGCGACGCACCCTTGTCAACCCACATCTTCAATTTATCGTAGGCAATGGCTTTTGTTTTGGCCTTCAGGTGCAACAGATATTGATCACCGCTCTCTTCTACCTGGCTTACCTTGTATTCAGACGTATAATCGAGCCGCAATATATCAGAGTTGTTGAACACGCCGCCCACAACCGACTGGATGCTTGTTATCCGGATCGGTTTCCCCACATTGGGAATATAGAGCCACATGTTCTCTCCAAGCCTTAGGGTGCTTCTCCCCTTTTCACTGGCAGGTGAAAGAAACAGCGATGCGACCCTCTCCTCTCCTTTTTTCACGGTAAAAAGGATAAACTCCCTTTTCCGCCCGTCGGGTTCTATGTTGATGAGTTTTCGATAGGATTCATACGCTTCAGGATTGAGATTTCTGTCCACCTTTTTTAGAAGTAGATCCCCATCGATTGCGTACACAGGCACTGCAAACATCATGGCCACAAAAAAGAGTATGATTTTTGGCATGTTATTTCCTCCTATACATGTCTCAGGGCATCAATGGGTTCCATCTTTGATGCCTTGTACGCGGGCTGAAGACTCGCCACAACCGACACCACAATAACGATTGCCGAGATGACCCATACATCCGATAGATCTATGGTGGGTGAGAGTATGAGGCCTTTCTGTCTTCCGAAATCAAAGGTAAGCCCAACCCTATTCAAGATATATAGAACCCCCGCATTAAGGATAACGCCTGTTAATACACCAAAAACGCCAAGACAAAATCCTTCAAGCAAAAACATGGAAAGAATCTTCTCCGGCATCGTGCCGATGGCGGCGATGGTGCCGATCTCCCTGATCCTTTCATATACCGCCATGATCATGACGTTCATGATGCTCACCAGCACGATGGCGATCAGCATGATCTTGATAAAGAAGGTCATCACATCGATCATCCTGGCAATGTTGAAAAAGGGAGAGAGTTTTTCCCAGGTATGGACCTCAAAGGCGGGTTTGCCGGCTTTGTTCAGCGTCTTTGAGAGGATCCCTTTGATGTTGCCATGCACCTCATGGAGTGCATTGAAATCAGAGAGCCTTAATGCGATCTCGCTGACATCCATCTTTTCCATCCTGAGGACTTCCATGGCGTCTTTAATGTGCATATAACCATCTCTGCCGCCGGGGCCCGTCGCGCTCTCAACGATCCCTCCGATCTTGAATTGCTTCCCGTTTACAGAGCCGTCCTTATTGGTGGCAATCACAACGACCATGTCGCCGACTTTCACCTTCATGCCTTTTGCGATCAGTTCAGGGACAAGGATCTCCCCCTTTCTTATGGTTTTGTCCCCCTCCTTTATCCTTGAGAAAAGGAGGGGAACGGTTTTTGCTTCATCTTCAGGATTTACACCGTTTAACCTTATATTGGTGGTTTCAACAAAATTGCTGAACATGCCGCCGAATTTGATCCGCTTTGACCAGGCCTCAATGCCCGCCGTTTCCTGGATCGCTTTTTCTACTTTTTTCAGCGCCTTTGGATTCAGATTCATGGTGAGCGGCAGGTTGTCTATGGATGCCAGATACCCTTTTTTGTGGATCTGGATATGACCCACAAAGGAGTCTGTTATTTGACCGACCATCATGTGCTTGAAGGACCCCGTGACGGCAATAAAGACCAGGACAAATACAACGCCCACGGTGATCAGTGAGGCTGTAAGGAATGTCCGCCGCTTGTATCTTGTGAGATTTCTCAGGGCGATCTTGAATATATTAAACATTGCTTTAACCTCCCTTAACCTGTCGATCGGCCAGTTCTCCGTCTTCCAGCATAAAGATAACCTCAACCTCCCCGACAATCTTCTGGTCATGGGTAGAAAATATAAAGGTCGTCCCGAACTCTTCCTTCATCTTTTTCATGATATCGATGACCCTATAAGCGGTTTTATGATCCAGATTGGCCGTCGGTTCATCTGCAAGGATGAGTTTTGGTTCAGTGACCAGGGCCCTTGCCACCGCCACCCGCTGTTTCTGTCCCCCTGAAATCTGATCAGGATACTTGTCTTTCTGCTCAATCATCCCGACGGCATCAAGGAGATCCATGACCCGTTTCTTTCTTTCATCTGAAGGAATATTCTGCACCATGAGAAGCGGATATTCCACATTCTCAAAGACGGTCAGCACGGGGAGCAGATTAAAGTCCTGAAATATGAAGCCGATGTTTTCACCTCTGAAAGAAGCGGCCGTGCGTCTCTTGAGATGGGAAATATCCGTACCGCCTACCGTTAAGGTACCGCCGGTCGGCTTGTCAAGACAGCCGATGAGGTTTAGGATTGTGGTCTTTCCACTCCCGGAAGGCCCCACAAAAGAAACAAAAGAGGCTGGCTCTATTTCGAAACTCAAACCCTTCAGGGCCTCAATTTTGATATCGCCGGTCATGTATGTTTTGGAAATATCCTTTGCGGTTACTAAACTCATGCCGCTCCTTTCAGAGATTGTAAAATAGTCTCCACCTCTTTTTTGATAAGTTGATAGACCTCTTCCTCAAAATCCCCCGAAGGGAGTTCCTTCGCCTTTTTGACGCCGAGTACGGAGGTCAGTTCAACGTAACGATCCACCGTCATCCCTTCTCTTTCAAAAAGCACTTTACCACATTGTATGGGACAGGCATCAATCAAAATTCGCTTCTCCGAACTTTTTTTGATCGCCTTGAATTTCCCGGGCACGATTACAGCAGGAAGGCAACCGATCTTAACATCATCCGGGTGTTCCTCCCATATTCTGATGCAGGCTTTCGATGCCGAAACGCCTGTCGCGCATCCGCCATAACACGTGAAAATTAGAAGTTTGTACTTCATGAATTCCCCCTTTTTTTTATCGCACCCCGGGCCGAGTTTCTGCCGGACAGTGGGCGAATTTGCAGCCGTCTCTATCTTGCCTGCTTCTTTGTTACAGTTTGACCCGGCAGAGGCTTCGGGCCTTCAGAAAGCATTCAGACAATCCGTTACGGCCCTCGTCGTTTACCCGGGTTTCCGGACCATATGTCCCCATGTGGGTCAACAACAGCATATCGCCGCTTTCCACAGGGCATGGGGTTTTCAGGTATAAAATGCCATTTTCCGCATGTTTGTGCTCTGGGATGATTCGGGACATGATGATTTTTTCATCATGGGGTCTCGATAAATTGATCACTTGATGACCGGTTCCATGAATTTCTCCGTACAGGGCATTGTCCATGGGCAGTCGGGTTCGGATGTAATGTGTCCCTTCGGCTGTA